>NZ_JARBWD010000002.1 GCF_030140925.1 Parerythrobacter aestuarii | reverse complement strand
CAGCAGTTCAGCGCGCTCAGCGGAAGGGTATCGGGGCTGGAGAGCGGCTTTGCCGACCTGAGCTTCCGGCTCGATGATCTCTCGGGCTCAGCGCTCGGCGGCATTGCTGCGGCTATGGCGATGGGCCAGGCCAAGATCGTGCCCGATGCCAAGGTGTCGGTCACGGTTGCCGGCGCAACCTACAAGGGCGAGCAGGGCTATTCCGCGTCGCTCACGGGCAAGGTCGGGGAGAAAGTCTATGTCTCGGCCGGGATCAGCGGCAACACCGGCGACAGCAGTGTCGGCGGAGCAGTGTCGGCTACTTTCGGGTTCTGACCAGGGACGGGGTGGTTACGCGCCACCCCCAATCCCCGCGCGGGATCAGGGCTGGATCCCGGCTGCACGCATTTCCATGTCGGTAACAACCCCATCGCGATCGCTATCGACGCGGTCGAAGTTGGCCTGCGTGGCAATGCGGTATTCGACAAGGGTGATAATCCCGTCCTTGTCGGTGTCGAACTGGTTCATAAGAGGCGTGGCGTCCACCGGGATAGCAGAGGGATTGGCCAGCGCCGCAAACTCCTGCGGGCTGAGCAGTCCGTCAGCGTTGGCATCGAGCTGGGCGAACACGACCTGGTTTTGCCGAAAGGCTTCAGCCTGGGCCGAGGCCTGCTGCGAGGCAATGATTTCATCCGGCACGACCATACCATTGCCATCGCCATCGAGCCTTTTGAACTCCGCATCCATCTGGGCGATGAAAGTGGCGCGGGTAAGCGGCTCGGGCGCTGTGGCGTCCTGCGCCGCAAGGCCTGCCGGAAACGCCGCAATCGCTGCAGCAGTCAGAAGAGCGAAACGCATACCGATAAGTCCCTCACATCGTTGACACGCCGAACAAACGGGATGCAGCGCCCCCGGTCAAGCATGAATACCCTTCTGCGCTTTCCCTTTGGCGTCAGCTGAACTCCAGTCCCTCGAACTCGCCCGAGTTGCGCCATTGTTCGATGTGGCGGAAGAACGCCAACGCCCCTCCCGGATGGCCAAGGTTGTACTTGTCGCGTTCGCGCAATCCCATGCCTTCATTGTTGTAATAGCCCGGCGTGCACTCGGTGTTCGCCAGCGTGTTGCGGTTGCCGGTAAGGAGGAAGTCGAGCCATTTCTGTTCGGCCTCCGCAGTCGGCTCGGCCGCGTCCAGTCCTTCGTCTTCCATGTAGGAGACCAGCGCCGCGATCGTATCGGCATGATCGACCAGATTGTGCGGGTAATTGGCGATGAAGGCCGCGCCCTGCGTTGCCTGCACCAGGAACGCGTTGGGGAACCCATGCATCTGCAGCCCATGCAGCGTACGCATTTCGCTGGCCCAGTGGTCCGACAGTTTCCTGCCCCCGCGCCCTACGGGATCGAAACCGGTCCGGTCGGCGAAATCGGTCCACACCTCGAAGCCCGAGGCATAGATGATGCAATCGACCTCATATTCGACGCCGCCGGCCACCACGCCCTTTTCGGTGATCCGCTCGACACCCTGCCCGTCGGTATGGATGAGCTTCACCCCCGGGCGGTTGAAAGCCTGCAAATACTCGTCATGGAAGCATGGCCGCTTGCATAGCTGGCGATACCAGGCCTTGAGGTTTTCGGCGGTGTCGGGATCTTCCACCAGCGCTTCGGCGCGGCGGCGGATTTCTTCCATCTTCTCGTAGTCGGCGTCCTCGAAGGCCTCCATCATCTTCGCCGGGGTCCATTCGGACATCGGCACCTTGGCCATATTGGCCCGGATGCGCTTGGCAAGGTCGGTCCAGCCATCGTTGACGAGGTCTTTTTCCGGCATGCCCATGCCGAAATGGGCGGTGAAATTTTCCTGCCATGCCTTCTGCCACCCGGCCTTGGAGACAGCGCCGAACCAGTCCGGGTCGATCGGCTCGTTGGCACGGACATCGACCGAGGACGGCGTACGCTGGAACACCAGCAGTTCCTTGGCAGTCTTGGCGGTTTCCGGCACGCATTGCACGGCGGTCGCACCGGTGCCGATGATGGCCACCCGCTTGTCGGCCAGCCCTGTCATCGGCGCGCCTTCGGGCGTCCCGCCGGTGTAGCTGTAATCCCACCGGCTGGTGTGGAAGCTCTTGCCAGTGAACAGTTCGATCCCCGGCAGCCCGGGCAGCTTGGCGACGTGCAGCGGCCCGGTCCCCATGCCGACATATTTGGCGGTGAAGCAGTCGCCGCGATTGGTCTCGATCACCCACACGCTCCGCGCCTCATCCCATTCCATGGCCGTGACCTGGGTGTGGAACAGCGCGTGTTCGTAGAGCCCGAACTGGTGCCCGATGCGCGAACAATGCTCGCGAATTTCCGGAGCGTGGGCGTATTTCTCGCTCGGCATGTGCCCGGTTTCCTCGAGCAGCGGCATGTAGATCATGCTGGCGGTATCACACTGCGCGCCGGGATAGCGGTTCCAGTACCAGGTGCCGCCGAAGTCCCCGCCCTTGTCGATGATGCGGACGCTGTCGAACCCGGCCTGCTTGAGCCGCGCCCCGGCGCACAGCCCGGAAAAACCGCCGCCGACGAATGCGAACATCACATGGTCGGTTACCGGCGCACGCTCCTTGACCGGCATATAGGGATCGACAGCAAGGTCGGAAAATTCGCTTTCCAGCCGGATATATTGCTCCGAGGCATCCTCGCGCAGGCGCTTGTCGCGCTCTTCCGCATACTTCGCCTTCAGCGCGTCCCTGTCGATTGCCGGTGCCGTTGTGGCCATCGCATCTCTCCCTCGAAATACAGAGTGACACATTCGTCTCACTATGCAACCTTTCACGGCGGAGAGAGGAGAGCAATATGGCCACTGCCGTGCAGGAAGGGCGCGCCGTCGCGCCGGTCGATGTCAGCCGCGAAGCGCTCTATGTCGAGGACCGCTGGCACGAGCCCTTTGCCCAGCTGCGGCGCGAGATGCCGGTCAGCTGGTGCCCCGACAGCCCCTATGGCCCCTATTGGTCGGTCGTCACCCACGAGCTGGTGAGCAAGGTCGAGCTCGATCACGAGACCTATTCCTCGAGCTGGGAGAACGGCAACATCACCATCTCGACGCCTCCGCCCGAAGCCAACCTGCCCAATTTCATCGCCGCCGACCCGCCGGTCCACACCGCCCAGCGCAAGGTCATCCAGCCGGCCTTCGCGCCGAGCCAGATGAAAACCCGTGACCAGCAGGTGCGCGAACGCTGCGCCTACCTGCTCGACAAGCTGCCCATTGGCGAGACTTTCGACTGGGTAACCCAGGTCTCGATCCCGCAAACCATGGGTATGCTGTGCATCCTGTTCGACATGGATCCCGATGCCGAGACCGACGACCTGAAGCGCTGGTCTGACTACGCCAGCGGCGTCGGTGAAGAGGCGCAGTCGGATGCCTACCGCGAGGAATGGCTCAAGCAGATGTACCAGATGCTGGGGCGGTTCGACGAATTGCTGGAGGAGCGCCGCAGCGCCCCGCCCGCCGACGACCTGCTCAGCCGTATGGTCCATTCCGAAGCCATGGGGAACATGACCCCGATGGAGCGGCTGGCCAACATCGCGCTGCTGATCGTGGGCGGCAACGACACGACCCGCAATTCGATCAGCGGGCTGGTCGAGGTATTCGACCGCTGGCCGGAGCAGCTGGACGCTCTGCATGGCGATGCCAGCCTGATTCCCAACGCTGCGCAGGAAATCATCCGCTGGCAATCGCCGGTCACGCACATGCGCCGCACGACCACGCGTGATACCGAACTGGGCGGGCAGCATATCCCGGCGGGCGAGAAAGTGGTGATGTGGTACATCTCGGCCAATCGCGACGAGGCGGTGTTCTCCAACCCCGACCAATATGACGTGACGCGCGAGAATGCCCGGCGCCATCTCGCATTCGGCCATGGGATCCACCGCTGCGTCGGCGCGCGGCTGGCAGAAGCGCAGATCGGCACGGTGATCGAGGAAATCGTCGCCCGGGGCTGGCGGATCGTGCCGCAGGGCCGACCGACCCGGCTCGCCAGTCCGTTCCTCCATGGGTTCACTTCCATGCCGGTCAAGATCGAACAGCGGGGCTGACACACGATGTACAAACTCTACGGTGCGCTCGCGTCTCCCTACTCAATGAAAATGCGTGCCGTGCTGCGTTATCGGCGACTGCCGTTCACCTGGCATGACGGGAAAGAGCGGCAGGAAGCACTGCAGCAAGTTCGGGCACCGGTGATCCCAGTGCTGGAGTTTCCCGACGGGCACTTTGCCAACGATTCCACGCCGCTGATCTACGCACTGGAAAACCTGCATTCGAAACGGAGTATTGTCCCGACCGATCCCGCCATGTCCTTCCTGGCCCACATGCTTGAGGACTTCGCCGATGAATGGCTGACCAAGGCGATGTTCGGCTATCGCTGGCTGGCCGATGTCGACCAGGTGCAAATGAGCCGCTGGCTGGCCTTCGACATGATGCATGGTGGCGGATTGGAAGCAAGCCAGGCGGCTGGTGAAGCTTTTCGTCAACGGCAGGTGGGTCGGATGGCTATCGTGGGCTGCACGCCAGAGAACTTCCCGCTGATCGAAGCCTCGACCCGCGCAGTGCTGCAGGCGCTGGAAGACCATGTGACGGACAGATTCTTCCTGTTCGGCAGTCGCCCCAGCCTCGCCGAGTTCGGCTTGCTCGGCCAGCTCTCCCAACTGGCGGTCGACCCGACACCGCAGGCGATGATGCGCGCCGACTATCCCTACACTTATCGCTGGCTGACCCATCTCGATGACCTGTCGGGCGTCGAAGGCGATTGGGCCGAAGAACCATCCGAAGCGGCGCTGGCAATCGCCAGGGTTGCAGGCGAAGTCTATGCGCCTTTCCTCGCTGCCAACGCCGCCGCGCTGGAAGCCGGAAAAGAGACCTTCGCCATCGAAGCGATGGGCAAACCCTATTCGCAGGGCACCTTCAAATACCAGGCCAAGTGCATACTGGACCTGCGCGCACGCTATGCTGCGCTCGATGACAACGACAGGGCACGCGCCGCCGGGTGGATCGGCCCGGCCTGGCAAGCGCTGCTGGACTAGAGGGGAGAAACAGGACCCATGGCTTTCCGCATGACAGAGATGGTGGGATGCGAATTCCCGCTGTTTGCCTTTTCGCATTGCCGCGACGTTGTCGCCGCTGTCAGCCGCGCCGGCGGTTTCGGCGTGGTCGGCGCCGTCAGTTCGACGCCCGAGCAGCTTGAACAGGAGCTGAGCTGGATCGACGACCATGTCGACGGCAAGCCCTACGGCGTCGATGTGCTGATCCCTGAAGTGCAGGCAGTGAAGATGGACATCACCGCCGACCAGATCATCGCCCAGATCCCTGACAAGTACCGCGATTTCACCCGCGCGATCTTGCGCGAGGCGGGGATTGCCGAAGAGAACGCTGCGCCAATGGGCGGCTCGCAGCGGCCTAACACGTCACTCGGGCAGGAACTGCTGGAGGTCGCGTTCAACCATCCTGTGCGCCTGATCGCCAATGCGCTGGGCACTGCTCCGCCGGAGATGATTGAGGCCGGCAAGAAGCGCGGTATCCCGGTCGCGGCGCTGGTCGGCGCGAAGGAGCACGCGATGAAGCAGATCGCTGCCGGGGTCGACATTATCGTCGCGCAGGGCGGCGAAGGCGGCGGGCATTGTGGAGACGTGAGCACGGTTGTGCTGATCCCCGAAGTGCTCGACGCGATTGCCGAGGCCGGGGCCGACATTCCCGTGCTCGCCGCCGGCGGGATCATGACCGGCAAGCAGATGGCCGGGATGATGGCGATGGGAGCCGACGGCGCATGGTGCGGCAGCGTGTGGCTCGCCACCAGCGAGGCCGAGACGACCGAAGTCTTCCGCGAGAAGATGATCGCGGCTTCCAGCCGTGACACCATCCGCTCCAAGCACCGGACCGGCAAATACAGCCGCCAGCTGCGCAGCGCGTGGCACTACAAGTGGGAAGAGGCGGAGATCCCCGCACTGCCCATGCCGTTGATGATGCTGCTTTCCGAACCGACCCTTCGCGCGATCGACAAGGCCAGCGTCAACGGCAACCGCGCGGCGCAGGAACTGGCAACCTATTTCGTCGGGCAGGGCGTCGGCATGGTCAAGGAACAGCGCGGCGCGGGCCAGGTGGTGCAGGATTTCAAGGAAGACTTTGCCGCCGCCTATGAACGGATGATGGGGCTGCTCGAATGAGCGCGCAGGCGCTACCGCGCGTCTGCATCATCGGGGCCGGGTGCAGCGGCTTCACCACCGCCAAGCGGATGAAGGATTACGGCATCCCCTTCGATATCATCGAAGCCTCCGACGATATCGGCGGCAACTGGTACTACAAGAACCCCAACGGCATGTCGGCCTGTTACCAGAGCCTGCATATCGACACGTCGAAATGGCGGCTGGCGTTCGAAGATTACCCGGTGCCCGACGAGTGGCCGGATTATCCCAGCCACGAGCAATTGCTGCAGTATTTCCACGATTACGTCGCGCATTTCCGGCTGCGCAAACACATCCAGTTCAACACGCGCGTCGAGAAAGCCGAGCGCCGCGCCGATGGCGGCTGGGACATCATCCTGTCGGACGGCGAAAAGCGTTTCTATGACGCGCTGGTCGTCGCCAACGGGCACCACTGGGATGCACGCATTCCCGAATATCCCGGCCATTTCGACGGGCCGCAGATCCATAGCCATGCCTATTGCACTCCCACCGACCCCATCGATTGCATGGGCAAGCGCGTGCTGGTGGTCGGGCTCGGCAACAGCTCGATGGATATCTCCTCCGAGCTGTCGCAGCGGACCGTGGCCAAGAAGCTGTTCGTTTCTGCGCGGCACGGGGTATGGATCTTCCCGAAGTATTACCAGGGCCAGCCGCTCGACAAGAACCCGGCCCCGGCGTGGATGCCCAAGGGCCTCAGGCAATGGCTGGGCGGCCGGCTGGTCAAGAAGCTGGTCGGCAGGATGAGCGACTATGGCCTGCCCGAGCCTGAGATCGGCCCGTTCGAAAGCCATGGCACCGTCAGCGGCGAATTCCTCGTCCGGGCCGGATCAGGCGACCTGACCATGAAGCCGGGGATCGAAAAACTCGACGGGGACGGCGTGGTGTTCACCGACGGCAGCCGCGAGGAACTCGACGTCATCATCTGGGCCACCGGCTATGACATCAGCTTCCCCTTCTTCACCGATCCCGCGCTCAAGGCAGACGAAGACAACCGCCCGCCCGCGCTATTCAAGCGGATCATGAAGCCCGATGTGCCGGACCTGTTTTACCTCGGGCTGGGCCAACCGCTGCCGACGCTGGTCAATTTCGCCGAGCAGCAATCGAAGCTGGTGGCGGCCTATCTGGCCGGGCAGTACGCCCCGCCCTCAGCCGACGCGATGCAGCGCATCATCTCGACCGACGAGGAATATCACACCGGGCAGTATTACAACGCCCGGCGCCACACGATCCAGCTCGACTTCGATCACTACGTGCGTGACCTGCTCAAGGAGATAAAGGCTGGCGCGAAGCGGGCCAATGCAGCGGGCAATAGCCTTCCCGTCGATGCCAGAGCGAGCGAGCCGGCCTGAGGCGTCTGGCTATGGGATTTCGGGGCTGGTGATGGCCTGTGTGACCCGCAGGCGCATGCCGGGCAGGATGTGGTCGGGATCGGAAATCCGGTCACGATTGGCGTTAAAGATTTCCGGGTAGCGCATGCCGTCACCCAGGAATTCGCGGGCGATCTTGTAGAGCGTATCACCCCTCTGCACGACGTATTCCGATTTGAATTCGAGTTCGCGGTTGGCAACCCATTCGTCGATCGCCTCTGCCACCTTGGCGAGCGATTCGGGCCGGTAGCGCTTGCCTTCCGGCAAGGCCTCATCCGGAGCGTCCCAGCGCTGCAATGTCGGCAGCGCCACCTGGTCGATCCGCTCCGGCCCTTGCCGGGGCGACTGGACCAGCCCGAGCAGCCGTCTGACAATGCTGTTGCCGCGCTTGGCCGGATCGTTCTGCAACCAGTCAAACGGATCGGGATTGAGCCTGAAGGTCTGGGAATCCTCGTCATCGCGCACTTCCAGCCCGGCACGCTTGGCGCCTGCCAGCACCCATTCGAGGGCTCCGTCTGACAGCCCCAGGTTGGCCCCGCCGCCACCGACCGCCCCATGGACGCCGGGGAACCAGCGCTCCTGGTAGGGCACTTCCCATTCCTCGAAATCCTTACCGTGTTCCTTGCGGGCCAGCGCGTTGAGCTCGTCGAGCCGCTCGCGGGAAAACAGCGTGGGGCGGAAGGTCAGCCGTTCCTCGTCGATTGCCACTGCGTGCCGCGCCGACTTGATCTTGCTGGTCAGAATCGCGTCGTGGAAGCCGTATTTGTCATTGATGGCCTTTGCTCCGGGCAGGAAAGCCGGGACCCCCAGCGCTGCGACTGTGTCCCACACACCGACATAGCGGATGTCGAGCATGGCTGCGTTTTCATACCCCCCGGCGGGATCACGCTCGATCCGCAGGCGGCGATCCTTGTCACTGACGCACATGCTGCGGCAATTGGCGAGCCGGAAGTCCAGTGCTTCAGGCGATTCCTCGTTCGTCCGGCCCGCCGGTGCGCTGCGATAAATGGCAATCGCCCGCTCAATCTGGTTGGCGCTGATGACATCGAGGATCCCGGCGTGGCGCACCAGCCCGACAAAGGACCGCGCGGTGAATGCGCCGCGAGAAAACCCGAAGGCGTAGATTTCGTCGCCGGGCTCGTAGTTGAACGTTAGGAAGCGATAGGCATCGCGCAGCTTGAGCATCAATCCGTTACCGGTCGCACCCTGATACTTGCGGTTGATCCAGTTGGTGTTGGTGCCGATGCCTTCGTCATAATAGACAATCTGAGCGCGGCCATCGCGCGCCGTTGGGCGGACCATCTGCGCGATCTTGGCGACATTGGTCGGCTCGTCCACAGCGAGTTCGTTCCACGTTCCGTCGAAGCAGAATACCAGCCGTTTCGCCAATTTCTCCTCCCGCAACAAGGGAGCAATACTACCCGAATTACGGACTTTTTACAAAAGCGCTACTTTCGTTCGAGCGGGATGACGGCCATCGTCAGCCGGGAAATACATACCAGCCGCCCCTGCTCATCAACGATCCGGATCGACCAGACATGCGTCGTGCGACCTATGTTTTCCGGCGTGGCGGTCGCGTAGACATAGCTGTCGTAAACCGGGCGGATATGGTTGGCATTGATCTCCATCCCGACTGCAGCGAACTGGCTGCGGTCGACCACATGGCCAGCCGCGACGGAGCCCACCGTTTCTGCCAAGGCCACCGAGGCCCCACCATGCAGCCGACCGAACGGCTGATGGGTGCGAGCGTCGACGGGCATGCGCGCAGTGATCGACCGGTCGCCTACTTCGACGAATTCGATACCAATATACCCCGGCATCCCACTGTCGCCCAGGGCCGTCATGTCGGCCAGCTTGGGCAAGGTGCCGCCCCACCAGATGCTGTCAGTGCTCATGCCTGCGTCCTGCATCGGGAAGACACGCGTGTCCATCGGAGATTACATGTAAAGTATTTTGTCGCCTGCGTCCTATTATCCCCGAACAATTGCCTGAATGATGTCCATAGATCGCAAAAATTGAAATGAAAAAATTCAGGGGAATGCGATCATGGCCAAGAAGGCACCTAATACTATCCGTGAAGTATTTGTCCGCTTGCTGGATGATGCGAGTGGCAAGCCGATTGCGGGCGCTCGAGCCGACCTGGTGATCGATGGAAGCCCGGTTACATCCGCCGCTTCTGCCGGGAAAGACATGGTTGATGGTGGCGGCGTGGCGATGGCGGCTGCTGAACCCGTCGTCTCTCTTGCCAGTACTGCCGGCGTTGTCATCGCGGCCGCAACGACGGATCGTGACGGGCTGGCGCGCTTTTCCTCAGCCGGAGTCAGCAAGGCATTCGAACAGGATGCAGCGCTGGCCGTATCGCTCGATGGCGGGGCCAGCTCGATTCCCCTTCCCGTGGCTACCGGATGGCTCGATGTTGGGGCCATCAATGTTCGCGTTCCGTCCTCGGATTTTTCCTTTGGCGCGTTTGGCGGGATCGAAAGTGTCGGACCGGCAAGTCGCAACCAGCCGAACTGGACGCTTGATACCCGCGCGCTCGACCTGTCGCCCAACATCTTCCCCGGCTTCGAAGACCTCCACTTCGGCGATGATCGCTGCGAACGGATGATCCCCAACGACAACACCATGCGGCATTTCGAACATGCGGAAATCATCGTCCGCGATCGCAATGCACTGCAATGCGATGGTGCCAATGGTGTGGCGATGAACATCCATGTCGGTGAGTTGCTCAGTTACGACGTCACATGGAAGCGGCTGGGCTATTCCTTCGGCGAGCTGATCTATTCGCTGGCGCTGGCACCGGGCGAGCACGTCACGCTGGCTATCTCCAGCTGGGAACAACGGCAAATGGCGCGGATGAGCAGGGAATCGGTTTCCGCCGAGAACGCCTCATCGGACTACACCCGCGCCAACTCGCTGGTGGAAGTCATGAACATGACGAGCTCCAACTTCCAGTCCAGCCTGGGTATCGGCCTGAGCATTCCCAGTATCAACATGAATGTCTCCGCTGCGGTGTCCTATGACCGGACCAAGGTGGCAGCCAACGCCTCGCGCCAGTTCAATGAAACGATCCAGCAGAACGCGCACCGGATGCGCCAGGATCGCCAGACCATCGTTGCCGAGCAGTCGGAAACCGAAACCTCCAGCGTATCCTACCGCGCCGTGTGCAACCGCAACTATTGCCACGCGCTCAACATGTTCTTCCATGAGGTGCTGGAGAACCACCGGGTATCGACCTATCTGACCGGCCACCGCAAGGTGTTGCTGGTGCCGCACCAGGTCAAGGATTTCGATGCACACCGGGCGTTCTGCACCCACGGCTTACTCAAGCACCATATCCTCGACGATTGCGTCGATGATTGCTGCGAATCGCTCAAGCACGTGCTGTTTTCAGGCAAGGGCAGCGGCCCGGCTGCTGCCGCGGGTGTCGACGCTGCCAGGCTTGCAACTACCGTCAACCTCACGGTTTCGCTCGGCGAAACACCCCATATGAAGGACAACTCGCTAACGGTTTTCCTTTTCCTGCGCGATGGTTCGATGAGGAGCGTCAAGCTCACCCACGACGAACACTGGCCCGGCAATGCAAGCTATTCTGCCACTGGCGTCGTCGACCCCTTTGACCCGGCTGACGTAACCGGCGTTTCGCTGAAGAACGGCAGGACCTTCTGGATGTTTGGCGGCCATTTGGACATCATGAACTTCGCAGTGTCGACCACCGATCCCCAGCTCGGCGAAGTCGAACTGGCCAAGGGATCGATCCGGCCGCTGCGGCGGGAAGAGATGTCGAAGAAATTCCCTTCGACCTTCATTCCCCCACAGGCAGAGGTCGCTGGCACCGCCGACCACGAAGAACCCAAGGATCACCAGGCCTGCGTCGCGGCCTATGTCGCGCATCTCAACTGCCACAAGCATTACTACAACGCGATCCTGTGGATGCTGGGCGATGTGAACGAACGTGTCGCGGAGTATGAAAACTACACTTGCAATGGCGGAGTACCGCTGTCGCACCATATCGACCCGACACCGCTTGGCGTGTGGGGGAACTACGTCGCATTTGGCGCGGCCGACGGTGAATTCGAGCCGCTGGACGAACCGCAGCTGGTCGCAGACCGGCTTGTCGTCCTGCCCAGTTCGGGCGTGTTTGCCGACATCGCGCTCGGCCAGTGTACTTCGTGCGAGACCCTGCCGGGTGAAGACGATCCATTCTGGAAGGTGATCGACAAGCCGAACAAGTGCGGCGGGGCCGACATCAGCCCGGTCGAGGCGGAGAGTGACTCGCTGATCGGAGATAACTCACTGGCCTTCGCCACGCCCTCCACCACCGCCTGGGCGACCTTCCTTGCGCTGCAGAATGCCGAAGCCAACAGCCTCCAAGCTCTTGTGAAGCTGGCCGTTGAGAAAGAGCTGGCGAAGAAAGACCCGACCGCACCCGACCCGCCCGACCCCAAGGACAATGACAAGACCAAGGAGCCGGACAAGGACAACAAAGATAAAGGCGGCAAGACCAACGATGACACCACCGGCAGTCAGGACCCGGGGGGAGCAGGCGATGGCGGCGGCACAACCGGCACCACCCCAGGCGGCTCAACTCCCGGCGAGGAAAACCCCGACTAACCAGTCAGGGGAAGGCATCGACGGCCGTCAGGCGACTTCGCGCTCCTTCGCGGTGCGATAGACGAACGACGGCCCGTCGAGGTCGACCGCCGGGAATTCGTCTTTCTCGCGCCAATAGTCCTGTGTGTGGCGCCATTCGGACCCTTCACCGGCCTTGGGCAACTGGCCCATCCCCCGCTGGAGGTAACCGGGGTTGAAATTGTCGGCATCGATCCACGCGCCGAGTGACAATCCCTTTGGCGGGGCGACTTCGATCGAGGTCGCCCCCCGTTCGCGCATGTGATTGAGCATGCGGCACACAAGGTCGCCCATCATGTCGACCCGCAAGGTCCAGCTGGCGCGGAAATAACCCATCACCCAGGCCAGGTTGGGCACGCCGGTGAACATCATGCCCCGCCATGTAATGGTGTCGCTCCAGTCGATCCGCTTGCCATCCACGCTGACTTCCATGTCGCCCATGACCGAGAGCCGGAAGCCCGTTGCAGCGACGATAATGTCAGCCTCGATCTCTTCGCCCGAGGAGGTCAACACGCCCTTCTCGGTGAAGCGGTCGATCGTGTCGGTAACGACGCTCGCCTTGCCTTGCGCGACTGCCTGGAACACGTCTCCGTCCGGACAGAAAGCGAGCCTTTGCTGCCACACGCGATAGCGCGGGGTGAAATGCGGCTCGAATTCGAAATCCTCGCCCGCATATTCGCGAATGAGGGCCTTCAGCTCCTCGAACACCGCTTCCGGCTCATCGATACAACGCTGCGTCAGCACATCCTGATCGTAGAGGATTTGCTGGCGGACGACGCGATGCACCGTCTCTTCGTCAATACCCACTTCGCGCAAGCGGTCGGCCAGTTCGTTCTGGTTGGGATGGCAGAAGAAATAGGTCGGGCTGCGCTGCAGCATGGTCACATGCGCCGCACTCTTGGCGAATTCGGGCACGACAGTGGCTGCCGTGGCCCCTGACCCGATCACCAGCACGCGCTTGCCGGCATAGTCGGTCGCCGGATCCCACTTCTGGGCATGCACGAACAGGCCCCGGAAATCCTCTACCCCCTTCCAGTCGGGGATGTAGGGATTTTCATGGTCGTAATAGCCCGAACACATCCACAGGAACCGACAGGTGTAGGTGACTTCTTCGCCCCCTGCCTCAGCTGTGACGGTCCACAGACCGGTCTCGCGCGAGAAGGCGCAGCTGCGAATGCTGTGGCCATAGCGGATGTGCTCGCCGATGCCGTTCTCTTCGATCACTTCGCCCATATAGGCGAGGATTTCCTCGGCCGTGGCGATCGGCGGGCCGACCCATGGCTTGAAGCGATACCCAAAGGTGTAGAGGTCTGAATCCGAGCGGATCCCGGGGTACTTGTGCGTATCCCAGGTACCGCCGAAGGTGTCCTTGCGTTCAAGGATGGCATAGCTCATGCCCGGGCATTGGTTCTGTACGTGCCAGGCCGAGCCAACCCCCGATATCCCGGCTCCGACAATCAGCACATCGACATGGTTTCCAGCCTGTGCGCTGCCGTTTCTGGGCAATTCTCCCATCGCGTTCATGGTCCCTACTCCTCTCATCTTGGAGAAGACCATCCTATCGCGGCAGCAATGTGGCATTGATGTGGATCAAAGGTCTGGCCGGGCAGCTTGGGTCACACGTGCGCAAAACGAACCGGGCCGGCCTCCCGACTTGGGAGACCGGCCCTTCCGCTGGCCCTTTTTTGGGGGTCTGGCCGGCGGTTATTGCTGGCTGGCGATCCAGCGATCGATCTTGGCTTCCAGCACCGCCAGCGGCAGGCCGCCGGTACCAAGCACCTGGGCATGGAATTCCTTGATGTCGAAATCATCGCCCAGCGTGTCTTCGGCTTTCTTGCGCAGCCGCTGGATGGTGAGTGCACCCATCTTGTAAGCCAGCGCCTGCGACGGGATGGCGATGTAGCGTTCGACTTCGGCCACCACTTCGGTGCGGGTCATGCCCGAGTTGGTGAGCATGAAATCGATCGCCTGCTCGCGGCTCCAGCCCTTCGAGTGAATGCCGGTATCGACCACCAGGCGCATGGCGCGCAGCTGCTCGTCCTGCAGCGTGCCGTAGCGTGCCCACGGATCTTCATAGAAGCCCATCTCGTAGCCCAGCGTCTCGGCATAAAGCGCCCAGCCTTCGACAAAGGCGGTGGTGCCGCCAAAGCGCATGAAGTTGGGCAGCGCGGTGTTTTCCTGCGCCAGCATGATCTGGAAATGGTGACCCGGCGCGCCTTCGTGCAGGTACAGCGTGGTATTACCGGTCGTCAGGCGGCTCGGCAGGTCATAGGCGTTGAAATAGAATGTCCCCGGACGCGAGCCATCGGGCGTACCCGACTGATAGGAACCACCGGCCTGGAACTGCTCGATCGACGGATCATACGGTTCGATCTTGAGCTCCGACTTGGGCAGCAGCGAGAAGTAGTCGCCGATGACTTTGTCGACTTCCTTGCCGATCCGGTAATAATCCTGTGTCAGCCACTCGCGGCTTTCCGGCTTGAACTTCGCATCGGTGCGGACAAAGTCGAAAAATTCAGTCAGCGTGCCTTCGAAGCCGACTTCGGCCTTAAGCTCTTCAAGGTCGCCCTTGATCCGCTCGACCTCTTCCAGCCCGATATTGTGGATGGTGTCAGGATCAAGCGGCAGCGTGGTGGTCTGCTCGACCAGCTGGGCATAGAGCTTCTCGCCGCCTTTCATCTGGCTCAGGCCAACTTCCTCGCGCGCTGCGTCGATATATTCGTCACGCAGGAAGTCGCGCATGCGCTTGTGGGCGGCGTCGATTTCCTTGGTCTTGGCCTCATAAGCAGCGGTCAGTCGCGTCTTGTCTTCTTCGGAAAAATCTTCCGGGAAGTTCTTCACCGGTCCCATGAACTGCGATTCTTCCAGCGGGGTATCGATCAGTGTGGTCAGCTGCTGGATGACGATGCCGATGGTCAGCTTGGTCTCGACGACACCGCTGGCCATCCCTTCGCGGAACTTGTCGATTGCGCGGTCGGTGATGGCGATATAATCGTCATGGCGGCTGAGGTTGTCCTCATAATGCGCGATGGTCTTGAATGGCGCCGCGCCCTTCCCGCTGGAAAAGTTCGGATAGAATGTGTGGAAGCCGAAGAAATGGTTGACCGGGCGTACTTCAGTGAGCGCGCGGATTTCCGGGGTAGAGCCCTTGAGCGACTGTTCCTGGTTGTATCTGAAGACGTCGTAGGCGAGCTGGTCTTGCGGATCGAGCTTGCTGCGGTCGATCTGCTGCAGCAGCGCGACATTGAGCTGCGTGTCGCGCAGGTCGGCATAATAGGACGAGTCAGTCAGGAAATCGCCGAGCCGGTCGGCATCCTTGTCATCCCCGCGGAACAGGCGGCTAAGCGGGTTCAGCTCGAGGTTGCGCTTGTCGGAATCTGCAAACAGCGCGAACAGCTTGTCACGCTCGGAGGCGGGGGCTTCTGCCTGCGCCTCTGCGGCGGGCTTGGCACCGTGATGGTCGGCCAGCGCCGGGGTGGCAGGAAGAGCGAGCGCAGCGGTCGCCAGCAGCGCGGTACGGATGAGTTTCATGTTGGAGAGGTCCCTGTTGCGTCTGATACTGTGTTACATGGATAATACACTATCCACCCTGTGACAAGGTGGGGCGTAACCAGCTTCACAGACAAGGGGAGCGTCCTTCGCCGAAGGGCCGCCTGCGTTCGACCAGCGCCTATTCCATGCAGAAACGCATCCCGCGCCGGGCTACATTGAAGCCCTTCGCCAGCACTTCCTTGGACTGCGCGCTGTCGGGATCGCGGATCGGGTTGGTGTGATTGTAGTGGATGAAATGCACCTTGGCCCGTTCCTCTTCGTCGAGGTCGGCCAGCCGTTCCATCACCTTGGCTACACGCGGGTGCGGGATTTCGCCCATGTCGCGGCCCGGCAATTCGTTGTCGTCCCAGAAGGTCGCATCGAGGAACAGCAGGTCGAAGCCTTGCACCAGATCTTCGAGACTCTGGCCGCTGGCATCCTCGAACACGTCCCAACTGTCGAGATCGGGCAGGTAGAGCACGGTCCTGTCGGGAGTCATGATGAAGAAGCCGACCGTCTCGGAAAATTCGTCGCGATGCGGCACGCGTATCGGCATGACGCCGAATTCGTCTGACAGCACCGTGAACTCGCTCGCCGCCATGCCATTCAGCCGGATGTTGCCGAGCTCGACCAGCTGGTTCCACGGGCCATTGTCGCGCAGGAATGCGTTCATGCGCGGCATTGCGAAGACCGGGACATCCTGCGCCCCCGCCGCTTCGCGGCCCAGCCAGGCCAGGCCGAGGTAATGACCGATATGGGCGTGGGTCAGGAAAATACCGTCGATACCCAGCCGTGCCTTCGCGACTTCCGCAGGCGGTTCGATGAGGTCGAGCAAGGCCAACTGCCCGGTAATCGAAGGCGTCGCATCGAACAGGTAGCGGGTGCCCGCATCCCGATCGACAAAGGCAAGCGAGGACGGCCACAGCCTCGGTCCCTCGTCCCCAACATTGCCTATCTGCGGCGCGCCGGCGTCCTGCCCCGCACCCAGCACGACAAGCTCGCGGACGCAGGCAGCGGGCTCTTCTTCGAGCACCTGCGCCGGAACAGGAACTGCCCCGAGCGCGACCGCCACCGCCGCCGCAACCTGCGCGCGCATTATTCGATCACTCTCCCGCGCACCATCACCCAGTCGATGTCTTCCAGCACCGCGATGTCTTCCAGCGGGTTGCCCCGCACAGCGATGATATCGGCCGAGAAACCCGGCTCGAGCTTACCCGTCTCACCTTCCAGCCCGAGCACTTCAGCGGCAAAGCTGGTGGCGCTGGCGAGCACTTCGCGGTCGCTCATCCCGCCCTTCTTCATCAGCGCGAGTTCACCGGCGTTGTCGCCATGCGGGAACACACCGGCATCGGTGCCGAAGGCCATTTTCACACCCCATTTGCGGGCGCGCTCGACGATACTTTCAGCATAGGGGCCGACCGCGCGGACCTTCTCTTCCACCACAGGTGTGTAGAACCCGGTGCCGAGGTTCTCCTTGATACCCTGGAACGCCATCAGCGTCGGCACGAGGATGGTGCCTTTCTCGCGCATCACCCTGGCTGCCTGTTCGTCGATATAGGTGCCGTGCTCGATGGTCTGCACGCCTGCCCGCGCCGCCGCTTCGATCCCCCGCGCACCATGGGCATGCGCGGCGACCTTGAGGCCGAGCGAGTTGGCGGTGTCGACGATGGACTTCATTTCCTCGTCCGAGAAATGCGCCTCGAGCCCCCGGCCCTGCTGGCTCAGCACACCACCCGTGGCGGTAATCTTGATCAGGTCGGCACCGTATTTGGAAGCGGTACGTACCATCTCTGCGCATTCAACCGGGCCAGTGCAGGTGAAGTCGGTGCCCAGCGCCTCTGTCACTTCCCGGCGGAAGCCATTGGTATCGCCATGGCCCCCGACGATGGCGATGGTCCGGCCCGAAGTGACGACCCGCGGACCCGGGATCATCCCTTCCGCTGTGGCGCGGCGGAGCATCTGTGTGACCTGGTCGGAGCGTGAGCCAAGATCGCGCACAGTGGTGAAGCCGGCAAGTGCGGTCAGGCGCGCATTCTTGGCTGCGACCAGCGTGTTCCATTCGATCGGGGTCGTCGCGGCGCGCCAGAATTCGCCGCTCGGATCGCCGGAGAGGTGCGTGTGCAGATCGATAAGACCGGGCAGCACGGTGTGATCGGGCAAGTGGATCATCGTGGCGCCATCGGGCGTCGGCCGGAAGCCTTCCTCAATGCTCACAATCCGCCCATCGGTGACTGTAATCGTCGCCGGGCCACTGGCACCGCCATCGGCGGAACGGATGACCGAACCGGCATGGATAATCAGCGTATCGGCCCATGCGGGTGTTGCGGCAGCAACTGCCAGCGCGACAGTTGTGGTCAGACGGACAAGCGATTTCAGCATGGCACATACCCCCTTTGGCCCGCGGTTTGCGCATCGGGCTTGCCTCGCTATACCGCGCGCCAACGAAACTACAAACGAGAGGACTTGTCTCCCGATGAAGACTTTGCGGACCGCCCTGCTCACCGCCACCCTGCTGTTTCCGGCGAGCGCGCTCGCCCGCCCGATGACGGCGGAAGATGTAGCCAAGCTGGAAAGCGTCGGCACCATTGCCGTCTCGCCCGACGGCAGCCGGGTTGCCTATACCACGACCAGCTTGCCCGATGTGACCAGCGGCGAGAAAGACGGCTCCAGCACCAGCGAGCTGAAGGTCGCCTGGGGCGCAGATGCCTGGCGCGCGTACCTGCCCGAAGACGTCAGCCCAAGCGGGGTCGGCTTCTCGCCCGATGGCGGCATGGTCACCTACCTGTGGTCGGCGGATGATGAGAAACGCAGCGTTTGGGGCGTGCCGGTCGATGGCGGCGCACCGCGCAAGCTGGCCGGCCTCGATGACTCCGCTGTCAGCTCCTACACCTTCTCGCCCGACGGCGGCACACTCTACCTGCTGGTCGGCGCAGCCGAGGACAAGCAACGCACCAAGGAGAAGAAGGCCGGCTTCGACGCCAAGGTCTATGAGGAAGAGGCGCAATTGCCGCGCCTCTTCGCGGCCTCGGTCGGAACTGTGGTGGACGAAAGCCCGCGCCAGATCCCAGTCCCGGGCTACACCAACGCCTTCGACATCACGCCTGATGGCCGCACGGGCATCATCCAGACAGCGCCCAGCCCGCAGATTGATGACCAGTATACCTCGAAGCGGGTCAACCTGATCGATCTCGCCACCGGCGAAGTGAAGGTCGTGGTCGAAACCCCGGGCAAGCTCGGCGATGTCGAGGTTTCGCCTGACGGCAGCCAGATGTCGATGATCGCAGGCGTCGACATGCACGACCCGGCTGACACCACGCTGCATCTCGTCGATGTTGCCACCGGTGCCTATCGCGCGTTGAATGCCGGCGCCGAGGAAGCCACCAGCGATGCCGAATGGATGGCCGACGGCACGCTCGTCGCAGTGATCCACAAGGGCGCACAGACCGTGCTGCGGATGTACAACGCTGATGGCAGCGTGAAGGGCGAAGTCGACCCCGGCGCGCTCATCATCAGCGATGTCGAAGTGGGCGGCGGCAAGATCTTTATCGAAGCCAACTCGCCGCGCCATCCCAATGAGCTGTTCGCGTTCGACGGATCCGGCTTCACCCGCTGGACCACGCATAACCCATGGCTGGCCGACATCGACTTTGGCGCCCAACGCACGCTGACTTACACCGCCAGCGACGGGCAGGAAATCGAAGGCATCCTGATCGAGCCGCTACAGACCGATTCGAAGAGCGGCAGCGCCACCATAATGATGATCCATGGCGGCCCGGAAGCACATTATTCGAACGGCTGGCTGACGGCCTATTCGATGCCGGGCCAGGTCGGTGCGGGCAAGGGCTATGCAGTGTTCCACCCGAACTATCGCGGCTCAACCGGCTACGGCACAGCGTTTTCCAAGCAGCACTACGGCAACTACACCGACCCTGAGTTCCGCGATATCGTCGATGCCAAGAACTACCTGGTCGACCAGATGATCACCGATCCCGATCGCACCGGCATCACCGGTGGCTCTTATGGCGGCTATGCCAGTGCCTGGGGCGCAACGGCGCTCTCGGCTGAGTTCGCCGCTTCGGTCATGTTCGTCGGCATTTCCAACCAGGTCAGCAAGTTCGGCACCACCGACATCCCCTACGAGATGTACAACGTGCACAGCGGCAAATGGCCATGGGACGACTGGATGGGGCTGCTGGAAGTCTCGCCGGTCTACCATGTCGACAAGGCGGAGACCCCGCTGCTGATCCTGCATGGCGAGCAGGACACCCGCGTCGATCCGGGCCAGAGCTACGAGCTCTATCGCTCGATCAAGGTGCGCAAGCCCGACACCCCGGTGCGCTTCGTGCTCTATCCGGGCGAACCGCATGGCAACCGTCGCGCGGCCAGTCGCTATGACTACAGCCTGCGGATGTTCGAATGGTTCGACACCTATCTCAAGACTGGCGACCGCACAGCGCCGATGCCCGGGCCACGGCCCGATCTCAACATCGACGATGGTGAGGAAGACTGAACGAATGGGGCCCCGGGACACCGGGGCCCTTCTTCGTAAAGAGCGTCAGAAAGTGTAGCCGATTCCGGCACCGATCAGCCACTGGTCGCCGCTGCCGCGAATACTGGTCAAAGGGGTACGCTTGGCGTCGCCCATCAGCCGCGAATAGCCACCGATAGTCACTATGGAGAACCCGCCATCGGTGACATCGCCATTCAGGTCGAATGCCAGCAGCAGGTTCGCGCCCACGCTGTTGAGCCCGCCATCTGCCTGGTAGGCGGGCAAGCCGCTGGCAACGCTCTGTGCAGGGCTCACGGTGTAATAGTAGTCGGCGAAATCATCGTCGACAAAAGTGGCGCTGAGGCTGAGGGAACCGGCAATGCCGCGGTTCAGCGGCGTGAAATAGGCGATTGAAGGCGAGACAGTCATCCCGTCATGCGCCCCGGCGATATCCCACAGCGCATCGACGCTCACCGTCACGCTGTCATAGGGATTGAACACCTGCGGAAAGCTGACCCCGGCGGTCGGGCCGATTTCGAAGGCGCGGTCGAGCTTGCCCAGTGACTTCACCACCGGATCCTTGATCTGGTCGACCCGGTCGCTCCGCAGGCGCATGGCGATCCCGGCGTCGAACGAAGGGCCGTCGTCCGCATCGGGCACGAAATCGACCGCCAATCCGGCCGGGCGCGGGTTGATGTCGATCCCGGCCACGCTGGCCTGGACGATGGGCAGCGGGAACACGACGTAATCGTCCGAACCCGAATAGCTCGGACCATAGCCAGCCCCGACCCCGATGGAGAGGAAGTCGCCGTCGAACACCGTTTCCGGTCGTTCAGGCGGCCCGGCGGCATCGCCGTCGACTTGCTGGCCGCTGGCGGGCGAAGTGACAGCGAGCACAGGGGCAAGGATCGAGGCGAGATTGGGGGTACGGATCATGGCGTTCTGCTTTCTTTTGGCTCCTGTTAGCAACGGGCCGTGACTTTGGCAGTTCCTGCGGCGGGGCAATGTCGCTGTATTGTGCTTGGCAGGAGAGCCTATTGGCTCTAGCTCAAGTGAATGAAAGCAATCCCGAAAAAACTCATTGCAGCCATCGTAGGCTGTACACTGGCCGTTGGTGCCGTTGCGCAGGAAAGCCTATCACCGTTCGAACGTCTCGCCGCCGCGCTCAATCCACCAGCTATGGACCTGCAGGCTTTCGACACGCTGATGAGTACTAGTTTTCGCTCGACGCTGAAAATGGATCCCAACATCGCGGACCTGGAGCAGATGTGTCCCGGTTCTCTCGATGCCCTTATTGACGGCGGGTATCCTCGCCTGCGCGAAGGATTCCTCGCTGACCAGGATCGCTTCCGTGCCGAAGCCGCAGCCCTGTTCGAGGCCCGACTTTCGGCAGAGGATGCCGCTGAGGTTGCCAGCATCTACGAATCCCCGATGGGGCAACGCCTGGTCCAGAAGATCACCAACAACAGCTCGATCGACTTCGCCATGCAGCAAAGCCTGCAGGATCCGGAAGGCGATCTGACCGCCGAGACATTGCAGAAGGATCGCGATCGGACATTGCGGAACACCCTGCGGGACCTGAGCCCCGAGGAAGAAGCAGAGCTTGGCGAGATGTTCAGTTCATCTAAGGGCTTTCTCGCGTTCATGGTCATCGGGGAAGAACTCAATGCCTTGCGCGCCCGGGTCGAGCTGGAATCGGCTAACGAAGACGACCCCGAGCTGGAGAAAGCGATGGAAGATGCGCTGATGGCGCATCTTGGTGATTGCCCGGCCTTGAGCGGCGAGTGAGCGTTGCCGAAATCCGGGGTCGCGCGGCCAAGGTGATTGTGCCGATGGCCTCGCCTGAGTAGGGCTTTGCCGCAATGAGCGGGCGCAGGGCAGATCTGGCAATCGTGGGCGGCGGGCTTTCCGGCGGCCTTATCGCCTTGGCGCTCAGGCAAGCCCGCCCCGAGCTCGACGTCGTGCTGCTGGAAAGCGGCGAGATGCTGGGCGGCAACCACCGCTGGAGCTGGTTCGACACCGATCTCGACGAGGCCGGTCATGCGCTCATGGCGCCGTTCCGCAAGGCCGAGTGGCGCGGTTACGATGTGTTCTTCCCGGACCATTCGCGCTCGCTCGACGCCAGCTATTTCTCGCTCGCCTCGTCCGATTTCGATCCCGGATTGCGGCGCGAGCTGGCGCAGGACACCATCCGCACCAATCGCGAAGTCGTTCATTGTACGCCAGATTCCGTGACGCTCGCCGATGGCGAAGTGATCCCCGCCCGTGCCGTGATCGATTGCCGGGGGTTCGGCCCGGCACACCATCTGCGTGGAGGATGGCAGGTATTCATGGGACGCCACATGCGGACCAGCAAACCGCACGGCATCTCGCGCCCGGTGATCATGGACGCCTGCGTCGAGCAGCTGGGCGGCTATCGCTTCGTCTATGTCCTGCCATTGGGCGCGCGCGATATCTTCTTCGAAGATACCTATTACAAGGACGATCCCGTGCTCGACCGTTCCGCGCTGTCGAGCAGGCTTGATCAATATGCCCGCGAACAGGGCTGGGACGGCGAAATCATCGGCAGCGAGACCGGCGTCCTGCCGGTCATCAGCGGCGGCGATTTCCGCGCTTTCCGCCGCGAGCAACAGCTGGACCGCATGCCGCAGGCCGGCACTGCGGCGCTGCTGGCGCATCCGCTGACCAGCTATACCGTGCCGCAGGCGGTCGAGACTGCGCAACTGGTTGCGGCTAATGCAGATTTGCCGGGCGACCAGCTCGCCGCGCTGCTTGCCAGTCATGCCCAGCGGCATTGGAACAGGACCAGCTATTACCGCCTTCTGGGCAGGTTACTTTTCGACGCCGCCGCGCCCAATAAGCGCTACCGGATCTTCCAGCGGTTCTATCGGTTGGACGAACGGCTGATCGAACGGTTCTATGCGGCACAGTCGGCCCCGTTCGAAAAGTTCCGCGTGCTGGCGGGCAAGCCGCCGGTTTCGATCCTGCGCGCAATCGGGGCGATCTTCGGCAAGAGCCAGCCGCTGGTGATGAGCAATGACAGAAAGGCGCATGGCGCATGAGCACTGACGGCAAGACAGCATGCGTGATCGGCTCCGGCTTCGGCGGGATGGCGCTTGCGATCCGGCTGCAGAGCGCCGGCATCGCCACCACGGTGATCGAAGCGCGCGACAAGCCCGGTGGGCGGGCCTACTACTGGGAGCGCGAGGGCTTCACTTTCGACGGCGGGCCGACCGTGGTCACCGATCCCGATTGCCTCAAGGAACTGTGGGAGATTTCCGGCAGCGACATGGCGAAGGACGTCGAGCTGATGCCGGTGCGCCCGTTCTACCGGCTCAATTGGCCCGACGGGCACAATTTCGATTACTCCAACGACAAGGCCAAGCTGTTCAAGGAGATCGAGAAGCTCAACCCGGCCGATGTCGATGGCTACCAGCGCTTCCTCGAATACAGCGCTGGGGTTTATGAGGAAGGCTATCTCAAGCTCGGCACTGTGCCCTTCCTCGATTTCAAGTCGATGCTCAAAGCAGCGCCGGCGCTCGCCCAGAAACAGGCCTGGCGCAGTGTCTATTCGATGGTTTCCAGCTTCGTCGAAAGCGAGAAGCTGCGCGAGGCGCTGAGCTTCCACACCCTGCTCGTCGGCGGCAACCCGATGAAGACCAGCGCGATCTATGCGCTGATCCACAAGCTGGAGATGGACGGCGGCGTGTGGTGGACCCGCGGCGGCACCAACCGCCTGATCGCCGGGATGATCCGCCATTTCGAACGGCTCGGCGGAACAATGATCATCGGCGACCCGGTGGTGCAGGTGCACACGGCGGAGAAACGCGCGACCGAGGTCGAGACGCTGCACGGGCTCAAAATGGCATTCGATGCCGTCGCCAGCAATGCCGATATCGTGCACAGCTACAAGGACCTGCTCGGCCGCAGCCAGCGCGGCTGGTCGATGGGCAGGAAGCTCAAGAAGAAGAGCTACAGCCCCTCGCTGTTCGTGGTGCATTTCGGGCTGGAGGGCACGTGGCCGGGTATTCCGCACCACATGATCCTGTTCGGTCCGCGCTACAAAGGGCTGCTCGAAGACATTTACGACAATGGCGTGCTACCGCAGGATTTCAGTATCTACCTGCACCACCCGACCGTGACCGACCCGAGCATGGCCCCGCCGGGCAAGAGCACGTTCTATGCGCTGGTGCCCGTCGCCCACATGGGCAAGCTCAAGATCGACTGGGAGGAAATCGGACCGATCCTTGAGAAGCGCATCCTCGACGAAGTCGGCCGCCGCCTGATCCCCGACATCCACGACCGGATCGTGACCAAGTTCCACTACGCGCCGACCGATTTTGCACATGATCTCAACGCGCACTTGGGCAGCGCCTTCAGCCTCGAGCCGGTGCTCACACAGAGTGCCTGGTTCCGTGGCCACAACCGCGATGACGTGATCGACAATTTCTACCTTGTCGGGGCGGGGACACACCCCGGTGCGGGTATTCCCGGCGTCGTCGGTAGTGCTAAGGCGACCGCTGGATTGATGATCGGGGATTTGCTGGGATGAAACGCCTCGCTGTCTATTGCGGCTCCGCCACACCGGAGGATAGTCGCTATATCGAGCTTGCGCGCGAAGTCGGCCAAGGGCTGGCAGAGCGTGACATCGGCGTCGTCTATGGTGGCGGGCGGCTAGGGCTGATGGGCGCGGTCGCGACCGGTGCGCTGGAAGCGGGCGGAGAGGTCATCGGGGTAATTCCCGAAGCGCTGGTCAATTCGGAGGTCGCCAACCACAATTGCACCGAACTGATCACCGTCAGCGGGATGCACGAGCGCAAGCAGAAGTTCACCGACCTGTCCGATGGCTTCGTCACCATCCCCGGGGGGGTCGGCACGATGGACGAGCTGTGGGAAGCGATGAGCTGGGCGCAGCTGGGCTATCACTCCGATCCGGTCGGACTGCTTAACGCATTCGGCTTCTATGACGACCTGATCGCCTTCAATCGCAAGATGGCGGAGGTCGGTTTCGTGCGGGAGGCGCACCAGAACATCCTGATCCATGCTGAAACCTTGCCGGACCTGCTGGCGAAGATGATCAACTACAAGCCGCACACCCCGATCTTCCGCATGAAGGCCGACGATTTGTGACGGTTCGCAAACCCAAAATCAAAAGCACCCGTCACCCCGGCGCAGGCCGCGGTCCAGATAACCTATCCCACCGCTTCACCGTCGCAAGTTATCGAACCCTCATCTGGGCCCCTGCCTTCGCAGGGGTGACGCGCTAAGTATGCCTACCGAACGCCCACTCGCCCCGAATTACGTCCGCCCTACCCCGTCCACGCCGGGCGGCGGACGCAACCGGGCAGCGCTGGTCGAAAAGGCGAGGCTCTCTATCAAGAGGGGCTCCAAGAGCTTTTCCGCCGCCAGCCGCCTGTTCGATCGCACCACGCGCGAGCGGGTGTGGCTGCTTTATGCCTGGTGCCGCCGCTGCGACGATATCGCCGATGCGCAGGATCATGGTGGTGAACTGGGCGACCAGTCCAATGCCGAAGACCGCATCGAAGCGATCCGCGTCCTCACCCGCCGCGCGCTGGCGGGCCAGCCGACCGCCGATGTCGCCTTCGACGCTTTCGGCCTCGTCGCCAAGGAATGCGGCATCACTCAGGCCATGGCCGATGATGTTATCGCCGGGTTCGAGCTCGATGCAGCGGACTGGCGCCCGCGCAATGAGGGCGACCTTCTGCGCTACTGCTTCCATGTCGCCGGCGCCGTCGGCGTGATGATGGCGGTGGTTATGGGCGTCTCGCCCGACGACGAAGACACGCTCGATCGCGCCTGCGACCTCGGTCTCGCCTTCCAGCTCGCCAATATCGCCCGCGATCTGCTGGAGGATGACGCCGCCGGGCGCTGCTACCTGCCAATCGAATGGCTGGTCGAGGAAGACATCGAGCCAGGCCAGCACACCAAGCCGCACCACCGGCAGGAACTGGCCGACATGGCCGCACATATGGTCACGCTGATGGAAGCGCATGAAGCCGCCGCCCGCATTGGCGCGGCCCGCCTGCCTTTCCGCAGCCGCTGGGCGGTGCTTTCCGCCGCCCGTATCTATGGCGAAATCGGCCGTGAAGTCCGCCGCCGCGGGACCGAGGCGTGGGACCACCGCGTCCACACTAGCAAGCTCGACAAGATCCGCCACGCTGCCGCCGCCTTCTTCGAAGCGCTGGTCAACCGTCCACCCAAGCCCTCGGAAATGCCGCGCTGGACGCGCTCGCAACTTGCGGAGCGTGCTGCCAGCGACTAGCCAGCAGCACATGAGAGGAAACCCCTTTATCGCAGGCCTTGCGCTTGCTGTCGCTGCGTCGCCCGTATCGGCCGATGTCTATGTCACCGAGGAAATGGCGGTCATCGCCGGAGCCAATGGCTTCATGGACGCGATCGCCAATTCCGACCGTACCGTGCTGGCCGAACACATGCTGCCGGAGGCAGTTATCTTCGTGCACAACCAGATGGACCCGGCCAACCCGCGCATTGATATTGTCCCGGCGGCCAAGCACCTGGAAAACTGGGCCAAGCGCACTGCGGACTACGTCGAGTCCATGAAATACTCCGACATCCTCATTAGCGGGGACATGGCGCAGGTGTGGGGTCCCTACAGCTTCACTGCAAATGGCACGCTGACCCATTGCGGGATCAATTCGATGAGCATGGTGCGGATGGACGACGGCAGCTGGAAGGTCGGCAATGTCAGCTTCACCATGGTCGCGCCTGAGCGCTGTGGCGAAGTGGGTGCCGGCTGGATCGACGGCGATGATAGCTAAGCTCCTGATCGCCAATCGCGGCGAGATCGCCTGCCGCATCATCCGCACCGCGCGCGCCATGGGGATTGCGACGGTGGCGGTCTATTCGGATGCCGATGCCAAGGCGCTGCATGTGCGTTCAGCCGATGAAGCGGTGCATATCGGGCCGTCGCCTGCGTCCGAGAGCTACCTTGTTGGCGAAAAGATCATCGCGGCGGCGAAGCAGACCGGGGCGGATGCGATCCATCCGGGCTATGGCTTCCTGTCGGAGAATTCCGGGTTCGCGCAGGCGGTGATCGATGCCGGGCTGATCTGGGTCGGCCCCAAGCCATCGAGCATCGAAGCCATGGGCCTCAAGGACGCCGCCAAGAAGCTGATGCGCGAAGCGGGTGTGCCGGTGACGCCCGGCTATGAAGGCGAGGACCAGTCGGTAGAGCGTCTCAAGTCAGAGGCCGACGCGATCGGCTATCCCGTGCTGATCAAGGCGGTCGCGGGCGGCGGCGGCAAGGGGATGCGCAAGGTCGACGCGGCAGCGGACTTTGAAGCCGCCCTCGAAAGCTGCAAGCGCGAGGCCAAGGCCAGCTTCACGAATGACGAAGTGCTGCTCGAAAAGTGGATCACCTCGCCCCGCCATATCGAGGTGCAGGTGTTCGGCGACAGCCACGGCAATGTCGTCCACCTGTTCGAACGCGACTGCTCGCTCCAGCGCCGCCACCAGAAGGTGATCGAGGAAGCCCCCGCCCCCGGCATGGACGAGGCGACCCGCGAGGAAATCTGCGCCGCCGCCGTGCGCGCCGCCAAGGCGGTCGATTATGATGGCGCAGGCACGATCGAATTCATCGCCGACGCGAGCGAAGGCCTGCGCGCCGACCGCATCTTCTTCATGGAGATGAACACGCGGCTGCAGGTGGAACACCCGGTGACCGAAGAGATCACCGGGGTGGATCTCGTGGAGTGGCAGCTGCGGGTGGCGAGCGGCGAACCGATTCCGCTGAAGCAGGAGGAGCTATCGATCAACGGCTGGGCGATGGAAGCGCGCCTCTATGCGGAAGACCCGGCGAAGGGGTTCCTGCCAAGCACAGGACGGTTGGATCGCTACAACCTGCCTGACACAGATTACCGCGTCGACTCCGGTGTCGAACAACACTCGACGATCTCACCGTTTTACGACCCAATGATCGCAAAAGTTATCGTTCATGAGCATGATCGCGACGAAGCGATTAACTCAATGCTCGCCGCACTCGAAGGAACGATGGTCTGGCCCGTCAAATCGAACGCGGGCTTCCTCTACCGCGCAGCTAACTCCCCCACCTTCAAATCAGGAGAGTTCACAACGGGCTTCATTGAGAAAGAGGGGGAAAGCCTCATTCCGTCGACTGAACCTGATGAGGAAGTCTTGGGCCAAGGTGCCCGTCGCCTGATCGAAGACTACGGTGACGACTGGTATCACAGTCGCGACAATGAACTCCTTGAGGGTTTCCGCCTCAACGCAAGTCCGAAACGTAGTCTGCTCGTTCAAGTCGACGGGAAGAACTTCGAAGTCGCGAAGGTGCCGTTTTTGGGTGGCGACACGTACACATCTACATCGACGCCAGATGCCGCAATGGTCACCAAGAATGGGCAAAGCTTCGAAGTTAGGCTCCCAAGTTTCGAAGGCGCCCACGCCTCCGCCGCCGACGGCGCGATCCTCGCTCCGATGCCGGGCAAGGTCATTGCGGTCGATGTGGCCGAGGGCGACAGCGTCACCGCAGGCCAGCGGCTGATGGTGCTCGAGGCGATGAAGATGGAACACTCCCTCACCGCGCCGTTCGACGGGACCGTGACCGGGCTTACCGCCAGCGAAGGCGGGCAGGTGCAGGTCGAGGCGGTGCTGTGCGTGGTGGAGCCTGCGGAGGAGGACTGACTTTCCCTTCTCGTCACCCTGAACTTGTTTCAGGGTCCATTTCGCCGCATGCACTGCAACTCGAAATGGAGAGATGGATGCTGAAACAAGTTCAGCATGACGGGAGTGGGTGTTGAGCTGGGCCAAGGAACTCGAGGAACTCCGCAAGCGCGAAGAACTCGCCGAGCAGATGGGCGGACCAGAGAAGGTCGGTCGCCAACACTCACGCGGCAAAATGGATGCCCGCGCCCGGCTCGCGGCGCTGGTCGATGACGGCTCCTTCCGCGAGATCGGCAAGATCGCCGGCAATGCGACCTATGACGAGAACGGCGACCTCATCAGTGTCCTCCCCGCTCCGTTCCTGTTCGGCAAGGCCACTATCAATGGCCGTCCGGTGGTCGCCACGGCAGACGATTTCACCATTCGCGGTGGCGCGGCCGACGCAGGCATCAAGCGCAAGATGGTGCAGGCCGAACAGATGGCGCACGAGCTGAAGCTGCCCATCATCAAGATGATCGACGGCACAGGAGGCGGTGGCTCGGTCAAGACACTGGAAATGATCGGCGCGACCTATATCCCTGCCGTGCCCGGATGGGGCGACACCGTGAAGAACCTCGACACCGTGCCGGTCGTGGCGCTGGCGCTGGGCCCCACAGCCGGCCTCGGAGCGGCACGCATCGTTGCAAGCCACTATTCGATTATGGTCAAGGGCTTGTCGCAGATATTCGCCGCCGGTCCTGCCGTGGTCGACGGCTTGGGCGAGCAATACAAAAGCGCCGCAGACCATCAACAAGCCAAGGAGGAACTCGGCGGCAGCGACATCCACACCCGCAACGGCGTGGTCGATGACGAGGTCTCCAGCGAAGCCGAAGCCTTCGCCCGCGCGCGGCATTTCCTCAGCTTCATGCCCGAGCATGTCGGCCAGCTGGCGCGGCGTTCGCTCTGCACCGACCCGGTCCATCGCCGCGAGGAAGCGCTGCTCAGCCTCGTCCCGCGTGAGGAGAAACAAGTCTATTCAATGCGCCGCTGCCTCGACATGGTGTTCGACCAGGGCACAGTGTTCGAAATCGGCCGCATGTGGGGCCGCACCGCCATCACTGCACTGGCCCGCCTCGATGGCTGGCCTGTATTCGTGCTCGCCAGCGATCCGAGCTATCTCGGAGGCAGCTGGGACGCCAAGACCAGCGAAAAGGTCGAGCGCTTCGTCAAGCTGGCCGACCAGTTCCGCCTGCCGATCGTCCACCTGGTCGACAACCCCGGTTTCATGATCGGGCGCGAGGCGGAGGTCGCGGGCACGATCCGTTACGGGGTGCAGGCGATGAATGCTATCTACAAGGCCACTGTCCCGCTCGCCTCGATCGTCATGCGCCGCGCCTATGGCATTGCGGGGAGCGCGATGTCGAACGCAGACCGGTTCCAGTACCGCTATTGCTGGCCCTCGGGCGACTGGGGCAGCCTGCCGATCGCGGGCGGGCTGGAGGTCGCCTACAAGTCCGAGCTGGAAGCCAGCGAAGACCCGGCGGCAGAGCTGGCCGCGATCCGCGAGCGGCTGGACAAGGTCACCTCGCCCTTCCGCAGCGCCGAGCGCTTCAATGTCGAGGACATTATCGACCCGCGCGATACGCGGCCCCTGCTGTGCGAATTCGCCGAGCTGGCCTGGCGGAGGCTGGAGAGCGAAGCCTAGGTGCCTCAATCGTGCAACACGTCATGCAAGGCGAGATAGCGCCTTGCATCGCGGGGCCTTCGGAACAGCACGCCGCGTTCGCTGAACAGGATCAGGCACAGTGAAGCGATGCTGCAGCTCAGCAGCGCGACCGCCAGCGTCCGCGCCGTACCATCATAAGCCTGGCCGATCAGGATCCCGACCCCGGCTCCCAACGACATTCGCACGAAGCCCTGTGCCGAGCTTGCTGCTCCAGCCGCATGCTGGAACGGCTGCATGGCGATTGAGCCGAAATTGGCCCCCATGAAGCCGAGCAGGCACAGGTTTGCCGACATCAAAGGGATGAACAGCTCCAGCGAGCCGCCATGGTAGAACGCTGCCCACACTTGCGCTGCCGAAACCGCGATGAACACGCAGAGCGCGGTATGCGACACACGCCGGGCACCGAAGTTCTCGACAATGCGCGAATTGGCGAAGCTGGAGACTGCCAGCGTAGAGGCTGTCGCACCGAAGATGATCGGGAAATCGTCACCCGCCCCAAAGTGTTCGCCGATCAGCTGCTGGGCCGAATTGATATAGCCGAACATGGCCCCGAAGGTGAGGCCACTACCAAAGACGTAGCCGACTGCCTCGCGCGTGCGGAAAGTGAGCGGCAGGTTATGAAACACGCTCCTGAAATCGAGCGGATCGCGATCCTCGATCGCCAGTGTTTCCGGCAAGCGGAGCCATGCCCATAACATCACCAAAGCCGCTGCGATCGCCATCGCCACGAAGACCCAAGGCCATTGCGCAACATTGAGGACCCACTGCCCCATGCTGGGTGCCAACACCGGCACCACCATGAAGACGATGAAGATGGTCGACATCAGGCGCGCCATGGCATCGCCTTCGAAGCGGTCCCGGATGATCGCCGCAGGCAACACGCCCAGACCCGCAACGAGGAACCCTTGCGCAATGCGGATACCCAACAGCGCTTCATAGGTTGGGGCGACCGCACACAGCAGCGAAGTGACGATGTAGCAGCAGAGCACCACCATCAGAACACGGGTGCGCCCGAAGTGGTCGGCGAATGAGCCTGGCACCAGGCATCCGACACCACCGGCCAGAAGATAGACACCTACCACCAGCTGGCGACGGTTGGGATCGTCCACGCCGAATGTCGCCGCGATCTCGTCGAGCGCGGGCAACATGGCGTCGATGGCCAGCGCGCCAAGGCTCATGACCGCCGCCATCAGGGCAACGAATTCGAGCCTCCTTATGGTCCGCGGCGGGCCTTCACTGGAAGTGATCGTATGGATCATCCTCTTTCCATGCCCAGCCTGCCGGAGGATGCAAAGCAATTTTCGTATGCGTTGCATACTAATGCCGGGTGGCTGTGCTTCATTTGCCATGACGGGCGGGCTATGTGATGGGCATGGATGGCGGCGATGACTTCAGCGACGACGATGAGGCCGATGGCCTGCGCAAGGTCATCCATGTCGACATGGATGCCTTCTTTGCCAGCGTCGAGCAGCGCGACAATCCGGAGCTGCGCGGCAAGCCGGTGGCGGTTGGTGGGGCTGGTGGACGTGGCGTTGTAGCGGCGGCCAGCTACGAAGCGCGCAAATTCGGGGTCAAGAGCGCGATGCCCTCGGTTACCGCCAAGCGGCTGTGCCCCGACCTGATCTTTGTCCGCCACCGCTTCGATGCGTACAAGGAGGCATCGGCCAGGATCCGCGAGATCTTTCGCCATTACACCCCGCACGTCGAGCCGCTGAGCCTCGACGAAGCCTATCTCGATGTGACCGACGACTTGCGCGGGGTGGGTTCGGCCACCCGAACCGCGCAGTTGATCCGCGAGCGCATCAAGGCGGAAACCAGGCTCACCGCCAGCGCCGGGGTCAGCTACAACAAGTTCCTCGCCAAGCTCGCCAGCGACCAGAACAAGCCCGATGGACTATGCATTATCAAGCCTGGCGAAGGCGCGGCGTTCGTGCAGTCACTGCCGATCCGGCGCTTCCATGGGGTCGGACCCAAGGGAGCGGAGAAAATGGCGAAGTTGGGAATCGAGACGGGGGCCGACCTGGCAAAGAAGGACCTCGGCTGGCTACGGCAGCACTTCGGCAGCTTCGGCGACTATCTCTATCGCGCCGCGCGCGGGATCGACTTGAGGCCGGTGCGTGCCAACCGCATCCGCAAGTCGGTCGGTGGCGAACGTACCTTCTCGACAGACCAGCACGAACCCGACGAGCTGCGCGAAACGCTGGAACGGATCACCGGGATCGTGTGGGACAGCATCGAGCGCACCAAAGCGCGTGGGCGGACTGTCACGCTGAAAATGAAGTACAACGACTTTCGCACTGTCACCCGCGCACATTCCGTGCCGCACTACGTCGAAGGCCGGGAAGAATTCGCGCAGATCTCGCGTGACCTGCTGGAAGCGCAATTGCCGCTTCCCTTGCCGATCCGCCTGATGGGGCTGACGCTCTCCAACCTCGAGCAGGAAGCGGAGAAGCAGGCCGAACGTTCCGAACGTTCGAGCGGCCAGTTGCCGCTCTTCTAAGGTCAGCGCTGCAAGGTTTCGCGCCACACGTCGAGCCGCACCCGGGTCTGCGTTCCTTGCGGCTCTGGCAATGAATGGCGCGGGAAGAACTTCGCTTCCAGCACTTCGCGGCGATCGGCCCGTGGATACTGGTCGGTTGTCGCAGCGAACAGGTGCGTGGTGTTGGGCGCTCCTGAGATCGTATCCTCCAGCACGGTAACCAGTGACAGACGGCTCAGCTCGATCCCTACTTCCTCGAAAATCTCGCGCTGGGCCGCTGCAGCCGGATCTTCGCCCCTGGCGACCCCGCCGCCAGGCAATGCCCAGACGCGCGGGCCGTAGCTGTGCCGCATCAGCAGGATCGAGCCTTCGTGGTCGGAAACGATGACGGCGCAACCCGTCAATTGCGGTTTGGCAAACTTGCGCCAGACATGCCGCACGCGAAAGGCGATCGGCAACAACATACGATGGACGGGTGCGGGAATCAGGTGAAGCATGTCACCTTCTGCTGCGCCGCTCCGAGCAAACGCGCAACCGGCAAATCGTGTTCTCCACGTGTCGCAGTTTCGAAGACTGCGCGTTTGTCCTCCGCGCCGCCAAGCGAGAACAGTATCGCATCGCTGTCGAGCAGGCTGGGAATGGTCAGCGTGATCCGGTCAAAAGGGGCATGCGGGGGAAGTGGATCGGGCGTCAGTCGCCGCACCGCCAGGGGGTCGTCGACCGATGGCTGGGTGTTGGGGAAAAGCGAAGCGATGTGCCCGTCCGGTCCCATACCCAGCCAGCAAAGCGCGAAATGCGGCGGTTTGGCATCTTCGGCCAACGGAACGATATGACCACCGACAGGCTCCAGCAGCGTGCGCATCTTGCCGGTGTTGGAGGCCTCATGATCTTCCGGCACGATGCGATCATCGTTGGGCCAGATCTCGAGGCGGCTGAAATCCAGGTCGCGAGTGACGAGATCGGCCAGGATCGGGAACGGGGTCGAGCCGCCCGGGATGGTGATGGCCACGCGATCACCCACTTGCTCAAGCGCCACAGCCAATCGCCGCTCCAGCCAGTCGGCGATGCGGGTGGTATCGGCGTTCTCAATGATCGTCACGTCTGCCATTCGTTGACCATAAACGAAGGACCGCACGGAGGCATCCCCCGTGCGGTCCGAATTCGTATCCGCACAATCAAGCGCGTCTTTACTGCAGCGTGCTCCTGAGGAACCAGATCCGCTCTTCGGTCTGGTCGGTGAGGTCGTCGAGAATGCCGTCGGTGGCGTTGTCACCAGCTTCCCCAGCGAGCTCCTTCAGCTTCTTGATGCGGTCGAGCATCAGCACATTGTCGTCGTGCAGCTCCTTGAGCATCGCCTCGGCGGCGAGGGTTGGATCGTCCTGGTCCTTGATCGCAGTCGCACCAGCGATCGAGCCGACGGACGTCAGCGTCGGCGCACCGTTCTTGCGGACGCGCTCACCCAGCATGTCGATATTGTCGCGAATTTCGATTGCTTGCTCGTCGAACAGCAGGTGCAGGTCGCGGAAACGCGGCCCCGTCACATGCCAGTGGAAGTTCTTGGTCTTCACGAACAGCGCGAAGTGATCGGCCAGCAACCCGTTCAGTTCGTTCACAAGCGCGGTCTTCGAGTTATCTCCTGCGGTAGCCATGCGTACCTCCATTGATTGAATGCATTTTTCTTACACCCTATCAACGCACAGGTCTGTAATCGGTTTCCAAAATATATATCGCAACTATAATCGTTTTTGACGATTTAAATCATGCCTCGCGCGGTAAGCCCGAAGAACAGCGCGACGCCAGCGAGGACCATCGCCAACACGAGCCGGATAGCGCGAAGCGGCAAGGCCTCTTCCAGCTGCGTTCCCATGATCCATCCTAGCGTGAGCGCGGCGATCCCCCCCAGCGCGCCGCCCGTTGCCACCAGCGAAGGAAGCGCCGTCACCGCCGCCAGCGCGAATACGAGGAAGCGACCCGCATCGCCGATCTGGCGTGCGAGCAATACGAGGAATGCAGCAAAGATCGAGTGCGTCGGTTCTTTCGGGGCCTTGCTACGGTTAGGCCACAGCAGTTCCACCACTGCGGCCAAAAGCGCCAGCGCCACCAGCATCTCGCGCGCGGCAGGAAACAGCATGTGGGCGATCCGGTCGCCTGCCCACGCCATCAGTGAAGCAGAAGCAATCGCCGCGATGCAGCCGGCGACAAGGATACCCGGTCCGGTTCGCCCGTCCATTCGGGCCACCAGCAACTGGTCGCGCGCACCGATCGAAACCAGCAGCACCAGCGCAAAGCCGAACAGGAAGGATGACACGCTGGAGCTGCCTCAGCTGGCCCAGGGGCCGGTGATCGCCAACGTCACGGTGGGGCTATAGGCATTGACGAACATCGTCTTGCCGTCGGGCGAGAAGCAGGCACCGGCGAGCTCCGTCTGGCGGTCGAGCCGGGCCAGATCATAGGGGCGCCCTTGGCGGTCGATCCCGCGCAAATGGTTGTCGACGACATCGGTGTACTGGTCCTCGCACACTACCAGGTGGCTGTTGGGCGCGACGCACAGATTATCGCCGTAGTTGAACTGCTCAGGCCCGGTGGATTCGAAATAGAGGTCGAGCGTATCGGGGACGCGGGTGCGCCCCGGGCGGAGACGGAAGATCTGGCCATAGCCGGCCTGGCCGCCGCTGGTGCAGCAGAAGAACAGCTCGCGCTCGCCCATGTGCATCCCCTCGCCGCGCGAGAAGGTTGTCGCGCCCGCCGCTGCACCGCGCTTGCGCAGGTCGTCGTCGGGTGCTTCGACATCGTCGAGATCTATCCAGCGGACCATGTAGAGATCGCCGGTCTTCCACGCCCCATCACGGTTGCTGGCATCGGCAAACCCCTTCTCCAGCGCCAAAGCCTGCAGCTTGCCGCCCTTGGCAAGCTCGCCATTCACATTGGGGATGAAGCGATAGACCAGACCGTCGTCCTGGTCTTCGGTCATGTATACCATGCCCGTCACCGGATCGACGCAGGCGGCCTCGTGGTTGAAGCGGCCCATGGCCTTGAGCGGCACCGGATCGACCATGCCGGGCGCATCGGCCGGCACTTCGAAAGCATAGCCATGCTCCTTGGCCAGGGCGAGCGCGCGCGATCCCGGTTCTTCGCAAGTGATCCAGCTGTTCCACGGGGTAATCCCGCCTGAACAATTGCGCATGGTCCCGGCGAGCGAGCGGAACTGGCGCTTCACCTCGAGGCTCTCCGCGTCAAGGACGACATTGGTTGTGCCGCCGGGGAAGACCTTGCCGTCCGGGCCGCGTCCATAGCCGCTGGCCAGCTCACCGCCCGGGTCGGTCCCCGGATGCAGCTCGTGGTTGCGGACCAGCGCAATCTCGCCATTGCCGAGATCGAAACACCCCATCCCGTCGCCGCGGTCGGGCACGGTCAGCCCGTCGTCCATGGCGTCGCCCAGTCGGGAGATCACGCGGTAGGAAAATCCTGCCGGAAGATCGAGCAGCCCGGCAGGATCCGGCACCAGCGGGCCATACCCTGCACCATTCGTTGCCGATGCCGCCACCCGCGGCCCGGTCGAACACCCGCTCGCAATCAAGGCGGCAAAGGCGCTGCTGGTCGCAGTCATGAACGCGCGGCGATCGGTCTGAAACGGGGCGGACATGTGACTTTCCTCCTGATAATGCTGGCGGTCATAGCACCGCTGCCGCATGAAGGCAGGGCACAATTGGGGAGAGCACAATGAAATTCGCAGACGGTCATGCCGCCATTGTCACCGGCGGTGCATCCGGCCTCGGCAATGCCAGCGCCAGGGCGCTCGCCGAGCAGGGCTTCAAGGTCGCCATTTTCGATATCAACACCGATGAAGGCCCCGCCAAGGCCGAGGAAATCGGCGGCACGTTCCACCACGTCAACATCATGGACGAGCAGGCTGTGGTCGACGGGTTCGAGGCTGCCCGCGCCGCGCATGGGCAGGAACGGCTGACCGTTCATTGCGCCATGGCGAGCCAGCGCGGCAAGACCATCAGCTGGGACAAGGAAAACGGTTGCTACAAGAAGCTGCCGACCGAACACTATGCGTTTGGCGCGGAAGGCATCCTGACCTCCAGCTTCCGTATCGCCAGCCATTCGGCGCTGGGCATGGCCAACAGCGACCCGATCACGGAGGATGGCGAGCGCGGCGCGATCATCCTGACTGCCAGTGTCGCAGCGCAAGACGGGCAGATCGGGCAGGTCATCTATGGCAGCTGCAAAAGCGGGGTGAACGGGCTGGTCCTGCCGATGGCACGCGACCTGATGGATATCGGCATACGCGTCAATTCAATCATGCCGGGCATTTTCGCCACCCCGCTGATGCTGGGGATGAAGGACCGCAATCCGCAGATGTGGGACCAACTGAACGCCAGTGTGCCCTTCCCCAAGCGGCTCGGTCATCCGGAGGAGTTCGCCTCGCTGGTGCTGGAGATCGCCCGCAACGGCTATATCAACGGCCACCAGTTCCGGCTGGATGGCGCGATCCGCATGCCGCCGAAGTAGAGTTTTCCCACTTCACGTCGTCATTGCGAGGAGCCGCAGGCGACGTGGCAATCCAGGGCGTCGCGCGATATCGCTCTGGATTGCTTCGCTTCGCTCGCAATGACGATGGAGGTCTGAATGCAGCAATCGACCAACGAATACCCCACCAAGGCCTATGGCGCGACCTCGCCGGAGAGCGGTGTCGGCCCGATGGACATCACCCGCCGGGGCCTGCGCGATGACGACGTGCTGATCGACATCAGTCATTGCGGGATCTGCCATTCGGACCTGCACACCGCGCGCAATGACTGGGGCCGCACGACCTACCCATGCGTTCCTGGGCACGAGATTGTGGGTACGGTGGCGGCGGTCGGCGATGGCGTGTCTCGCCATGCCGTTGGCGACCGGGTCGCGATCGGCTGCATGGTGGACAGCTGCAAGTCCTGCGCCCATTGCGAGCAGGACCTGGAGCAATATTGCCTCAACGGCATGGTCGGAACCTATGGCGGGCGCGACCGGCATGATGGCTCGGTCACCTATGGCGGCTATTCCGATCGCATTGTGTGCCGCGACGAGTTCGTGCTCAAGGTGCCCGACGCGCTCAGCAGCGAGCACGCCGCCCCGCTGCTCTGCGCCGGCATCACCACCTACTCGCCGCTGCGGACGTGGAAGGTCGGCCCGGGCAGCAAGGTCGCCGTCGCGGGCCTCGGCGGGCTCGGCCACATGGGCGTCAAGTTCGCTGTGGCGATGGGGGCGGAAGTGACCGTGCTCAGCCGCACCGAAGACAAGCGGCAGGACGCTCTGGACCTCGGCGCGCATGATTTCCTCCTCACCACCGATCGCGAGGCGATGAAGGCAAAGCGCGGCTATTTCGACATGGTGCTCAACACTATTCCCGTGCGCCACGATGTCACGCCGTATCTGCTGTTACTCAAGATCGACGGTGCGCAAGTGCTGGTCGGGATGATCGACAAGATGCCCGAACTGCACACGGGCATCTTGCTGGGGCGCAAGATTCTGACCGGCAGCGGCATTGGCGGGATTGCCGAGACGCAGGAAATGCTCGACCTCTGTGCGGAGAAAGGCATCGTGCCGGAGATCGAGGTCATCCCGATGCAGGACATCAACACCGCTTATGACCGGATGGAAGCGAGCGATGTCAAATACCGCTTCGTGATCGACATGGAGAGCCTGCGGGTGGCCTGATCCGGCCTAGATGCAGGGATCGAAGTTGTTCTCTTTCTCGTTGCGCCCGCGCGCGGCGACAAGCCGGCCGTGCAGCTGCATGATCGCCTTGCTACCGGTCTTTTCGAACAGGAACGGGAAAATACCGTGCAGGACAGCACCGATCCCGGCAACGATCATCGGCCAGCCAAAACTGGCGGCGACCCGCATATGCTCGAAATAGCTCTCGCCGACCGAGTTGGGATGTTCGGTGAAAAGTCTCATGCGATCTTACTCATTGGCATCGATGGCACATGTTAGCCCAGCTTGGGGGCGGAGTGAACCATGCCTATCGGCTTGCCACCAGATGCGAGGGGTCGGTCCAGCGGACCCCAAAACCGGCGTCCTGGAGCAAGGCGCTCAACCGCTTGGGCGCGTCGGACCTGCCCCTGCGAGCGAGCGTCTGGAAATGCACTTCGATCGCCACCGTGTGTAGCCCGGCATCATGCAGCGTTACGCCCAGACCTTCTATGACCTCCAGCTCGAAGCCTTCGACATCGACCTTTATGACATTGGGAGCATGGCGACGCGCCAGCTCTTCCCCGCGCAGGACCGGCACGCGGGAACCCACCATGCCACCGTCGCTCCCGACAGCGCTCAATCCTTCGTTCGCACTGGCCCCTTCGGTCGAAAGGTAGAACTCGGCTTCGCCGCTCTCGTTGGAGAGGGCAATTTCCTCGACCACAACATTGGCGCAAGCGGCAATGGCCTGACGCAGTTCAGAAAGGCTCGATGGCGAAGGTTCGACGGCCACGACCTTGCCCTGCGGCCCCACCATAGCAGCAAACTGCGGCGCATAGTGGCCTATGTTGGCCCCCACATCCCACACAGTATCGCCCGGGCGGATGCGGGCCTTGAGCGCGCTATCGAAGGCCTCTTCGTAGTCGATCCGGAACAGCGCCCTGTAAGCGCGTTGCATCGGCCTGAGAATTCCAAGTCTCTGGCCAAGGCCGCGTAGCCGCAGGATCCAGTCACTCGAATAGTCCACGTTTCTTCTGGCTCCTGCTGCTAGGACGTCCGACCATGCTGCGCTGCCAGCCGCATGGCAAGAAGCAGCGCGGTCATGGTCGGGTTGGCCCCGCCACCGGATGGCAGGACCGAGGTGCTGCATAGCTGCACGCGCGGTTCGGCAAACAGGCACAGGTCTGCGTCGACGACGCCCTCTGCCGGGGTGGTGCCCATCCGGGTCGAGCCCGTCGGATGATAGATCCCGCCCGAATGCACCAGCGCATCGGCAACTTCGGTCTGCGAGAAGCGCTCGAATGCCCCCATTCGCGCCACTTCGCCACCCTGCCAGCCCGATTCGAAGATATCGGCGAGGGCCTGCAGGTTGGCCGCGTCCTGCGGCGTTACCTTCCAATCGATCACCGGCAGCGGCGTGCCATGCATATCGGTTCGTTTGTCACTCAACGTAATGCGATTTTCCGGATCGGGCAGCTGTTCGATCACGGCATGCACCACAAGCTCCGCTCGGTCGGGGAAGAGTTGCTGCTTGTCGAGGAAACGCCATTTCACCGCCCGCGCCAGCCAGGGAGCGTTGCGCGACAACCCGCCGATGTCGGCGAGTCTTGGTAATCGACGGCGCTGGACTTGCTGCATTGCGCCGCGCAAGTGGTCGAAGCCGCTGCTACCGTCGGTATCATAGCCCACATGGACAAATCCCGGCACGTCGCCTGATCGCTCGAAGCGCAAATTGCGCATCATGCCAGAGGGCGCGAAACGGAAACCGAACAGGCGGTTGAGCGCGCTGCGATCACGCGGCACGATCCGCCCGACCTCGACCGACAGGTGGTCCGAAAAGTAGCTACCGAGCGAGGGCGATTCATGCGCCACTGCCCCGCCCATCGCCCGGTCGAGCAGCCATACCAGCCGCGTCGTCTCGATCGCCCCGGCAGCAATGATCACGCGCTTTGCTGCAATCTCATGTCGCACAGCTTCGCGCTGCACTATGATCCTGATGCCGCTCTCACTCGGCGCAAGATCGGTGACCACGCTGTTGGTAGCGATCTGCACCTCGGTGCTGCTGCGTAATTCCTTCCCGAGCAGCGTCCAGACATTGCGCTTGCCGAAAGGGGGCCATTTGGCGAACCGGGGTGTCAGATGGCCCTTCACCAGCCCCGCCATCGCTTCGGCTTCGTAGGATCCGGGCTCGAGGCCGAACAGAGCCTCGACCTGCGGCAGGAACGGAGCGAGGTCCGTCCAGCTGACAGGCCAGCCCGCCATGTTGGAGGGCTGAAACGGGATCAGCGCACCGCCCCATCGCGTCGAGGTACCGCCCAGGCAGCGAAACCGCCCATGCTCGGCCCCTTCGTAGCGAGCACCTGCCTGCTCCACCGCATTGAAGGGGTGTGTTTCGCCTTCCTGCTCCGATCCGCCCGATTCCAGGCACAGCACTCGCTTCCCGGTTTGCAGAGCCAGCTGGCGCGCCAACGGCAAACCGATGGTCCCGCCGCCGATCACTACGAAATCGGCTTCTTGAGGCAGCGCGCTTTCCGCCGCGAGGATCACCCGGCGGCTCCGGCAATCGGGGCATATTGCGCCAACCGCTCGCGCCGGGTGGTACTGACGATCACGGCACCGGTGCGATTGCGTTCCAGCGCCTTGGCAAGCACACCCGGCACGTTCAGAGCCCTGGCCCGCTGCATGGCAGCCGAGACATAACCATAGGTAACCTGCATCGCCCGCTCGCCCAGCGCGTGGTCGGCCTCTTGACGATCGAGGCTGTCGGCGAGTTGCAGCACCATCCCGAGCCCAGGTTCGGCAGCGAGGATCGGTACGGTGCTCTCAGGCAGTCCGGCCATCCCGAAATAGCGCACCTTGCCGCTGGTCCTGCAGTCCTCCAGCCAGCGCAGCCATTCCTCGGTCGCGATCAACGCCAGCTCCGGTTCGTGCAGCAAGTAGAGATCGATCCGCTCGCGGCCCAATCTCCGAAGACTCCCCACAAGTGATTGCTGCGCGCGATCCAGGGAAAAATCGAGTTCCGGCTTGCTCATCGACTTGGCGGCCCGCCCCACTGCCTTGCGGGCAAACACCTGCCATGCAGGCTGAGCTTCACCGCCCGGAGAATAGAGCCCGACCTTGGTCGCCACGGTTACATCGGGGTGCTGCGCCAGTATCGGCGCAAGGTCGCGCTCGGCATGACCGAAACCGTAGTAGGGAGCTGTGTCGAAATGCGAAAAACCCTGCGCCACCGCCTCTTCCAGTAGAGCTTCGCGATTCTCGCGCCCGCGCACGTTGAACAGGCCCGATGTCCCGAAAACGAAGCGGGACACTGAAAGGTCGGTCTGCGGGAGGGTAATGGAGCGCACTACCCCATTAAGCCCTTTTGGGCCGAGAGGAGAACCCCCTGCGCTCAAGCAGCCAAGCGGTAGTGCGAAAAACACTGCACTCAAGCAGCGAAGAGGTGGTGCGAGAAAATGGAGCGGGTGAAGGGAATCGAACCCTCGTCGTCAGCTTGGGAAGCTGCTGCTCTACCATTGAGCTACACCCGCGCTCGATGAGCGGTGCGCGCGCTTGCCACGGTTGGACGGCGCTGGTCAACATACCTTGTGCAGGCATATTGCGCCTGAGCGCACGAATTATGGGACCGCATCGCCGCTTCAGTGGTTTTCCCACCATGGATCGGCCTGTATTGTCGGGACCACACAGATAACGGGATCAATGCTTTAGATGCGACGGGCAGCGGCCCCATTGTGCGACGGCGGGCGTACCCGCAAAGGCCCGGCGGGCTGGTGGTTGGCCTTGCCCTTGCTGGGGGCGAGCCCGGGTCTTGCGGCGCAGGATCAGCCCGCGCTTGATATCCCGTCGCCGCCCGCCGATGCCGACTTGCCCGCGACCGAGCCCGTCATCGATGACGAGGAGTTCGACAGCAGTATCCCGGACCTGGTTGCAGAGGACGATCCGGAGCTGGATCGGCCGATGGAGTCCATCGCCGAATTCGAACGCCGCATTGCCGCCGAACAGGGCGAAATCGAAGACATGCTCCCGCTCGGCGATCCGACACTCGCAGACGGAGATGCGGTCGAAGCCATCGCCGATGCCCCGATCCGCGATGCTGAACTCGTTGCCCCGCTGCCACCGCTGGAAAGTTTCGACGTTGCCCCCGTGGAGTTTGCCGAAGCGGCCAATGACGAGGAGACGGTCGAAGTCGCCTATTCCGTCAGCCTGACGGGGCTGGATGAGGCCGACCGCGAGACCGACGCCAACCTGCGTGACATGTTCAAGGATTTCTCGGCGCTCCGCCGGGGCGATGGCAATGCCGCCAATATCGCCCAGGTCGCCGCGCGATTGCGCGAGGATACAACCCTCGTGGAGCGCATTCTCGCGTCCGAAGGCTGGTTTGCCGGTTCAGTCGAAACCCGCATCGACCGGAGCGACACCCGTGAGGTGACGGCCGTCATCGAAGTTGCGCCGGGGCAACGCTTTTCGCTTGGCAGCATCACGCTCGACGCCGGGCCGGTCGAGCCTACAGATCTGCTGCGCGACAACTTCCCGCTGGTGATCGGCGAACCGATTGTTGCGACGCGGGTACAAGCTGCCGAAGCGCTGCTGGCGTTTGCGCTGCCACAAAACGGCTACCCGTTCGCCGAGCTGGGCCAGCGCGACATCCTGCTCGACCGGGAAACCGGCGAAGGCGAATACTCATTGCCAGTCGAAACCGGGCCGCGCGCCCGGTTCGGAGCTATCCGCACCACAGGCAAGCTCGCCTTCGATGCCGCACATATCGAAGTGCTCAAGCGGTTTGAACGCGGCGATCTCTATGACAGCCGCGATATCGATGACTTGCGCCAGGCGCTGGTCGCCACAGGCCTCCTCAGCGCCGTCAGCGTCAGGCCCGAGCGCAGCGGCGAGCAGGCAGAGGACGGCACCGAATACGCCACCATCCTTGTCGAACAGACCGCCGGTCCGCCGCGCTCGATCACAGCCAGCGCCGGCTATGGCACCGGCGAGGGGTTCCGGGTCGAAGGCAGCTGGAGCCACCGCAATCTGTTCCCGCCCGAAGGCGCGCTGATCGCCAGCGCCGTGCTGGGGACCGAGGAACAAGGCGCGAGCGTCACCTTCCGCCGCTCCAATGCCGGCAAGCGCGACCGCACCTTCCAGCTGACCGCCGAAGCGCTGCATTCCAATCTCGACGCTTACGAGGCCTACACCGGACGGCTCGCTGCGCTCATCAGCTACGATTCCACCCCGATCTGGCAGAAGCCCTTCACTTATGCTTTCGGCGTGCAGCTGATCGGGACCAACGAGCAGGATTTCGATCCCGCAACCGGCGGCCTTGTCCGCCAAACCTTCTTCATCGGCGGGCTGACCGGACAAGTCGGGATCGACCGCACCGACAGCCTGCTCGATCCGACCCGCGGCTTCAAGGCGACGATGCTGGTCGAGCCCGAAGGGTCGCTCGACGGGGGCTTCACATTCTACACTCGCGCCCAGCTCGACGCTTCGGCTTACCTTCCGGCGAGCGAAAATCTCGTACTGGCAGGGCGTGTGAGGATCGGGACGATCCAGGGGATCGAGCGGTTCGAGCTGGCTCCGTCGCGGCGTTTCTATGGCGGCGGTGGCGGGTCGGTGCGCGGGTTCGGCTACCAGGAGCTTGGGCCCCGCGCGGTGCTCGACAATCCGAGGTTCGACCCGACAGATCCGGAGGAAACCGCCAGCCCGTTCCTCTATCGTCCCATAGGCGGGCGCAGCCTGGTCGAGGCTGCAGCCGAGGTCCGCTATCGTTTCGGCGACTATGGCGTGGTCGGCTTTGTCGATGCCGGGCAGGTCTATGAAGCGAGCACGCCAGACTTCTCCGACATCCGCTTCGGGGTCGGCGTAGGTGCCCGATATTACACCAATTTCGGGCCGCTCAGGGTCGATTTCGCCATCCCGCTCGACAAGCGCGAGGGGGAGAACAGCTTCGCACTCTACATCGGCATCGGACAGGCGTTCTGATGGTGGACGAAGCCGCCCCCCTGCCCCCGCGCCGCTGGCGCAGGATCGGCACATACGCCGCGCTGGCGCTGGGCGGACTGGCGGTGCTGCTGGGGGCAGCGCTGCTCTGGCTCGACAGCAATTCCGGGCACCGCTTCATCGCGCGCCAGATCGCCGGGCTGGAATTCGAGAGCGGGATGCAGCTCAGCGTCGGCCAGATCGACGGCTCTATCTATGGCGACATGACTCTGCGCGACGTCGCCGTGAGCGACCCGAAAGGGCATTTCCTCGTCGCACAAAAGGTTCAACTCGACTGGCGGCCCTTTGCCTATCTCGACAACCACGTCGATATCCGGTCGCTGACCTCACCATTGGTGACCTTGGAGCGGGTTCCCGAGTTCAATGAAACCGATCCCGATGCACCGCTGCTGCCGGATCTCGATATCGACATTGGCGAATTTCGGATCGACCGTTTCGTCGCCGCTCCTGCGGTCACCGGTGAGGAACGTGCGGGAAGCATCGCGGGCATGGCGCATATTGCCGATGGCAGGGCCGAGACGCGGCTCAATGGTCAATTGCTGGCGGTGGGCGAGAAGGCCGGGGGCGACCGGATCGCGCTGGCGCTCGATGCGGTGCCGGAAGACCGCCAACTCGACCTCGACCTGGTTATCGCCGCCCCTGCCGATGGCGTGATTGCAGCTTTGGCCGGACTGCGCGAACCGCTCGACCTGAAAGTAATGGGCAAGGGCGATTGGGCCAGCTGGGACGGCACGGTGGATGCCGAGCTGGGCGACAGCGAGCTGGCGCGGCTGACACTGCTGGCGCGGGACGGCACTTTCACTTTGCATGGTCCGACCCGGGCGGCGCGGCTGTTCAAGGGGGCAACCGCTACATTGCTCGGCCCCGAGATGCAGCTCGACCTGACTGCCGCCTTCGACCAGCGCCGCGCCGATGTGCAAGGCAACATCGTCTCGGGCGGGTTGCGACTCAATGCCGACGGGCTCATCGACCTTGGCGAGAACACATTCGAGGACTTCAAGCTCGCCTTCACCGTGCTCCGCCCTGCAGCGCTGGCGGAGAACCTCAGCGGGCGAGGCTTGCGCGGCCTGCTAACGCTCGACGGGGAATTTGCCACGCCGCAAGTGGCCTATTCTCTCAATGCCGACCGGCTGGTGATGGACGGCCTTGGCCTTGACAACCTGACCGCCAGCGGCGCGGCGCGGGTCGATACCGATGGGATTCTCATCCCGGTCGAGGCGCGTGCGAGCCGCATCACGGGGCTCGATACCGTGGCCGGCGGAACGCTGGCGAACGTTGCGCTGGCAGGCGAGCTGGCGGTCGATGGCCCGCGCATCCTGTCCGATAGCATGCGGCTGACCTCCGACCGGGTCGATGCCGGGCTGGTGCTTGTGGCGGACATGTCGGAAGGGTTCTATTCCGGCGCACTCGATGGGAAGATCGACAATTACCGGGTCGAGACAGTCGGCATCTTCCAGGTCGAGAGCGATCTAGACCTGGAAACCGGGCAGCGCGGTTTCACTCTCGCGGGCAAGGTCCGGGCGCGTTCGACCAGCCTGTTCAGCGAGGGCGTGCGCAGCTTCCTTGGCGGACAAGCGGTCGCGGCAGGCGATATCAGCTACGGCCCCGACGGCCTGTTCCGCTTCTCCAACCTGCGGCTCGCTTCGCCCGACCTGCGGGTCACCGGCGGCAGCGGCTATTACGGGCTCGACGGCAAGCTGGCGCTTACCGCCAACGGCGTCAGCGACAGCTATGGCCCGCTCGGGCTGGAAGTCGCCGGCACCTTCGACGATCCGCGCGCGATGGTGACGGCCGAGCGGCCCGGCCTCGGCATCGGCCTCGCCAGTCTGCGCGCCGACATCACTCGCGCAGGCGAGGGCTACCTGCTCGATGGCACGGCCGAGACCGACTACGGCCCGCTCACCGCTGCGGTGACGCTGGGCATGGGCGAGGTGGTGACGCTCGATATCGCCCGCGCGGACCTGTCCGGCATCGGTTTCACCGGGTCACTGCGACAGACCATCGCCGGGCCCTTCGCAGGGGAACTGGTCGCTGATGGCAAGGGATTGCGCGGAATCGCGCGCCTTGCTGCCAAGGGCGATTACCAGCAATTGCTGGTCAACGCCCGGGCCACCAACACCTTGCTGCGCGGCACGCGCCGCTTGCGCATCGGCTCGGCCATCATCGACGCCAACATCGTGCTCTATGACCAGCCACATGTGGTGGCAGACGTACAATTGGGCGGCACGCGGCTCGACGGCTTCCTCATCAACGCGGCCCGAGCCAAGGTCGATTATCGCAACGGTAGCGGTACCGCCAAGGTGCTGCTCGAAGGCGACAACGGCATCCCGTTCCGTGTCGCTGCCAATGCCGAGATGGAGCCTGAGCTGTGGCGCGCCGCGATCACCGGCCGCGCTCGCGGCGTTAACTTCCGCACTGCCAGTCCGGCTCGCATCGTCCCGCGCGGCGATGCTTACGAGCTGCTCCAGACCCGGATCGATTTCGACAAGGGCAATGTCCGCCTTGCCGGGACCTACGGCCAAGGGATCAAGCTGCAGAGCCGCCTTGACGGTGTCGATCTCTCTGTCGTCGAAGCCTTCAGCCCCGGGCTCGGCATCAATGGCCGTGCCAGCGGCAGCCTCGACTTTGCGCAAGCCAGTGCCGACGCCTTCCCGCGCGCCGATGCCCGGCTGACTGTCAGCCGCTTCACCCGCACGACTTCGCGCGCCGTGAGCGAGCCTGTCGATATCAATTTCGTCGGCAATCTGCTGGCCGATGGCGGCGAGGCCCGCGCGGTGATGCGCCAGCGCGGCACAGTGATCGGGCGGCTCAACACCTCGCTCCGCCCACTCGGGCCCGGGGCCGGCGACTGGACAGAGCGACTGTTGGCTGCGCCACTTTCGGGTGGGGTTCGCTACAATGGCCCGGCGGCAACGCTGTTTTCCCTTGTCGGGGACGCTGACCAACACTTGACCGGCCCGATCGCTGTGGCGGCCGATTTCTCGGGCCGGGTCGAGCAGCCGCGCCTCGCCGGCATCATTCGTGGCAACAAGCTGACCTATGAAAACGATCTCTATGGCACACGGCTGTCCAACCTGTCCTTGATCGGGCGCTTCGCAGGCGACCGGGTCGAAGTCGAGCGGCTGCAGGCAGTGGCGGGCAATGGGACTGTCAGTGCCAGCGGCACGATCAGCCTTGCCGAAGCAGCGGGCTATCCGATGGACTTGCGGGTGAAGATGGACAAGGCACGGCTGGCGCGCAGCGAGTTTCTTTCGACCAGCGCCACCGGCGAATTGCGGCTGACCAAGCTGGCAGGGCAAACCGCGCTGCTGTCGGGCTCGATCGTCCTGCCCGAAACCCGCTACCAGTTGGTCCGCGAAGGGGCGGCGCAGGTGCCCGAACTCACCGGCGTACGCTTCAAGCCGCGCCGGGGCCGCCAGCGCATCACGGGTAGTGAGCCTGCCCCGTCCACACCCGGCCTGTTCGAACAGCTGCGGCTGGACGTAAAACTCGCCGCGCCCGAGCGGCTCTATGTCTCCGGCATGGGGCTGGAATCTGAATGGAACGCCAACCTCACCCTGTCCGGCACCAGCGCCGACCCGCGCCTGACCGGGCAAGTGGCGCTGGTGCGCGGCACGCTGGGCTTTGCCGGGCGCTCTTTCGAGCTGACCCGGGGCGAAGTCGGCTTCACCGGCGGGGCCGAAATCAACCCGACCCTGCAATTGGTGGCGACCGAGGATGTCGAGGACATCACCGTCAATGTGAATGTCACCGGGCGCGCCTACGATCCGCAGGTGGCGTTTTCCAGCGTTCCGGGGCTGCCGCAGGACGAGATCCTCGCCCGCATCCTGTTCGGTAGTTCGATCGCCAGTCTCTCGCCGGTGCAGGCGGTGCAGCTCGCCGCTTCGCTCAATTCGCTGCGCGGCAGCGGCGGCGGGCTCAACCCGCTGGGCAAGCTGCGCTCCGCCACCGGGGTCGACCGGCTGCGCGTGCTGGGGTCCGACGATGCCACCGGGCGCGGCACCGCGCTGGCGGCGGGCAAGTACCTGACCGACGACATCTATGTCGAATTCATCACCGATGCCCGCGGCTTCACCGCCACCCAACTGGAAATCAGCCTGACTCCCGCCCTTTCGATCCTCAGCCAGGCCGGCGGATCGGGCCAGACCAATGTCAACATCCGCTACCGGAAGAACTACTGATGCGCGCGCTTGCCCCCTGCCTCCTGCTGCTCGCCGCCGGATGTGAGGCGGAGCCGGACTTCGACGAGCGCTATGCCGACGCAGAACAAGAGGTCAACGCCAAGGCTGAAGAGCTGGACAAGGCCCTGCAAGAGCCATCCATGGCAAAGACCGAAGCCGAAGAAGATGCCGAGCCCCGGTAAATTGATCAGTTGGGCACAGGCACGCAGGGGGCTACAGCTGTTGGAAGTTGGATTCGCGCGGCGGGTTCGCTAGAGCGCGCGACACAATTGAACACTTGAGAGGAATAATCATGCGCCAGGTCGATCATTTCATTGTGGGGGGCACCGGCGGCGGGTCAGGCCGCAAGCACCAGATCTGGAACCCCTCGACCGGCGAAGTGCAGGCCGAAGTCGCGCTGGGCGATGCCGCGCTGCTGGCCCGCGCGGTCGAAACTGCCAAGCAGGTGCAGCCTGAATGGGCCGCCACCAACCCGCAGAAGCGCGCCCGGGTGATGTTCGAGTTCAAGCGGCTGGTCGAAGCCAACAAGCAAGCCCTCGCCGAGCTGCTCTCGAGCGAGCACGGCAAGGTCGTCGACGACGCGCATGGCGATGTCCAGCGCGGGCTCGAAGTGATCGAGTTCGCCTGCGGCATCCCGCAGGCGCTCAAAGGCGAATACACCCAGGGCGCGGGCCCCGGTATCGATGTTTATTCGATGCGTCAGCCGCTGGGCATCGGCGCGGGAATCGCTCCGTTCAACTTCCCGGCGATGATCCCGATGTGGATGTTCGGCATGGCGATCGCGGCGGGCAACGCCTTCATCCTAAAGCCGTCCGAGCGCGACCCCAGCGTACCGGTGCGCCTCGCAGAACTGTTCGTCGAAGCCGGCGCGCCAGAAGGGCTGCTACAGGTGGTCCATGGCGACAAGGAAATGGTCGATGCCATCCTCGACCACCCCGATATCGCCGCGATCAGCTTTGTCGGCAGCTCCGACATCGCGCAGTATATTTACTCGCGCGGTACCGCCAATGCGAAGCGGGTGCAGGCGTTCGGCGGAGCCAAGAACCATGGCATCGTCATGCCCGACGCCGATCTCGACCAGGTGGTGAACGACCTCGCTGGCGCGGCCTTCGGCTCGGCCGGCGAGCGCTGCATGGCGTTGCCTGTCGTGGTCCCGGTGGGCGAGGATACCGCCAATGCGCTGCGAGAAAAGCTCATCCCGGCAATCAACGCGCTGCGGGTGGGGGTCTCGACCGATCCCGATGCGCATTATGGCCCGGTCGTCACGCCCGAACACAAGGCGCGGGTCGAGCAGTGGATCACCACCGCCGAGGAAGAAGGTGGCGAGATCGTGATCGACGGCCGTGGCTTCAGCCTGCAGGGGCATGAGAACGGCTTCTTCGTCGGCCCGACGCTGATCGATCATGTCACCCCGACCATGAAGAGCTACCAGGAAGAGATCTTCGGCCCGGTCCTCCAGATCGTACGCGCAAGGGATTTCGAGGATGCCGTGCGACTGCCGAGCGAGCACCAGTACGGCAATGGCGTCGCGATCTTCACCCGCAACGGCCACGCCGCGCGCGAGTTCGCCAATCGGGTCAATGTCGGCATGGTCGGCATCAATGTCCCGATCCCTGTGCCCGTCAGCTACCACAGCTTCGGTGGCTGGAAGCGTTCGGGCTTCGGCGACATCGACCAATACGGCATGGAAGGCCTTCGGTTCTGGACCAAGTCCAAGAAAGTCACCCAACGCTGGCCCGACGGCGGCGGGGATGGCTCCAACGCCTTTGTCATTCCCACAATGGGATAGCGCAGTATGTTTCCCGCGACCGCAGCGTTTGACTCCTTTGTAAAATCGGAGTCATATGCCTGCGGGGTCGGTCACTCCAGCAGAGGGCAATAGCCACGCCGGACAACGGAACCGATGGGGAAAAACCATGAAAAAACTGATGATCGCCGCTCCGGTGATGGCCATGCTTGCCATCCCGGCTCACGCCTTGCCGGAAAACAAGCCGGTCAACGCTGCCGAGCAAATCCGCCGGGATGTTTGCGTGGTGCGCGGGGCAGAGGACCAGCCGTACCAGTTCGATAACGAATGTGATGCCAAGATCACCAACAAGCGCGACAAGGACGGCGTGCTGCAGTTCCAGATCTACCGTGACAAGGGCACCCTGCAACCGGGCCAGGAAATCGACACTGCGTTCAACTATCGCGAGGACGTCATGATCGGCCCCTATGAATGCACGATTGTGGAGACCGCCACGCCGAGCGGGCAATACAGCTCCTATCGCCACTGCCGGCTGGGGGACTGATACTTCGTCACGGCCATGAACACTGGGCCGGAGCGGATTTGCTGCTCCGGCCCTTTCCTTTTCAGTCATTTAGGGTAGCATTGCCCCCTGTCAGGAGGAGACGACAATGCGCCCCCGCTTCGTTCTGATGGCCGGAATGCTTCCGAGCCTCATGGCCTGCGCAGCTTCAGCGCCACCACCCCAGACAGTCGAACCGGCCCCGGAGGCAGAGGCTTCCTGCGTGGCTGAAGCGGCGCAGCGCTATGTCGGGAAGAGGGCAACCAAGGCCATCGGCGATGCCATCATTGCGGCTACCGGTGCTAGCATCTTCCAATGGGTGCCGCCGGATACTGCGGTCACCATGGACTATCGGCCTGAACGGGTTCGCATCAGCTACGACCGCGCGATGACAATCACTTCGATCCGCTGCGGATAGGACGAAAGGTTCCAGCAAATTGAAACTCACCTACACCCTCCCTCTCGCATTGTGCCTTGGCTTGCCACTGTCCGCCGCCCAGGATGCCGATGATGCGCAGGTCGAGGAATTCCCTGACGATCTCTGGGGCGTCTATGGCCGCAACAAATATGCGTGCCGGGCGCGGGGTATGGCGGTCCCGGGCAAGCTCGGCATTCGTAGCAACAAGGTCATTATTGAAGGCGAACCGTTCGAGATCGGCGCAGTGCTTTCGCAATCGGATCGATCGCTGGTCGGAGAGTTCGTCGCGCCCGGCGGCTGGAGCACCAATGGTGTGCGAATGAGCTTTATGCTGCTGCGCGACAACAAGCTGTGGCACTCCACATACGAGGGCAAGCCGGCCCCCAAGATCGGCTATTACCGTTGCCGCTGACTGGAGCCACCAACCGATGACCGAACGCCGCCGCCTCGCCTCCGCTTCGCCATTCGAGGAACAAATCGGCTTCTGCCGCGCCATGCGGGTTGGCAACCGCATCCTCGTCTCAGGCACGGCCCCCATTGAGGATGACGGCAGCTCGACGCCTGGTGATGCGGGCGCGCAAGCGGACCGTTGCTTCACTCTGATCCTGCGCTCGATCGAAGAGTTGGGCGGAAGTGTCGAAGACGTGGTGCGCGTGCGCATGTTCGTGACCGACATCGCAGTCGCCGATGCTGTCAGCGCCAGCCATGCGCGCCATATGAAGCCGGCGCGGCCCACCGCCACGCTGGTCGCGGTCAAGGAGCTCTACCGGCCCGAATGGCTGGTCGAGATCGAAGCCGAGGCAATGCTCGACTGAAGGCCCGCTAGCCCTTCCCCTGCACCGCTCGCGGCGCTAGGAGCGCGGGCATGACTGGACAATTTCAACTGACTGACGACCAGCTCGCCATCCAGGAGATGGCGCAGCGTTTCACCGCCGACAACATCACCCCCTTCGCCGCCGAGTGGGACGAAAAAAGCCACTTCCCGCGCGATGTGATCCAGAGCACGGGCGAGCTCGGCTTCGGCGCCATCTATGTCTCCGAGGAATCGGGCGGAATCGCGCTCGGGCGCTTGGAAGCAGCGCTGATCATGGAGGCGATGGCCTATGGCTGCCCCGCCACCAGCGCCTATATTTCGATCCACAATATGGCGAGCTGGATGATCGACCAGTTTGGCAGCGCTGCGCTGAAAGAACGCTTCCTGCCTGACCTTGTGACGATGGAGAAGATCGCCAGCTACGCCCTGACCGAGCCCGGCAGTGGTTCGGATGCGGCGGGCCTCAAGACGCAGGCCGTGCTGGACGGCGATCACTACGTCCTCAACGGCACCAAGCAGTTCATCTCCGGCAGCGGCTTCAACGATGTCTATGTCGTCATGGTCCGCACCGGCGAGCACAAGACCAAAGGCATCACCTGCCTCGTGGTCGAAAAAGACACGCCGGGCCTCAGCTTCGGCAAGCCGGAAAAGAAGCTCGGCTGGAACGCCAGCCCGACCGCGCAGCTGATCTTCGAGGATTGCCGCGTGCCCGTCGCCAATCGCGTCGGCGATGAAGGCGAAGGCTTCCGCTTTGCTATGATGGGGCTCGACGGCGGGCGGCTCAATATCGGTGCCTGTTCGCTCGGCGGGGCGCAGCGGTGCCTCGATGAAGCGATCAAATACACCAAGGAACGCAAGCAATTCGACCAGCCAGTAGCGGACTTCCAGAACACCCAGTTCATGCTCGCCGATATGGCGACCGAGCTGGAGGCGGCGCGCGCGTTGCTCTATCTCGCCGCTGCCAAGGTGACCGACAATGCGCCCGACAAGAGCCGTTTCTCCGCCATGGCCAAGCGACTGGCGACCGACAGCGGCAGCAATGTCGTCAACAACGCACTGCAGCTGTTCGGCGGCTATGGCTATTTGCGCGAATATCCCATCGAACGCTTTTGGCGCGACCTGCGTGTGCATTCGATCCTCGAAGGCACCAACCAGGTGATGCGGATGATTGTCGGCCGGGACCTGCTGCGCCAGTGAGCGGTCTAGCCATGACAGCCTTGGTCGTGCCCGACTACGATGAAGCTATTGCGTTCTTCACGGACGCGCTCGGATTCGTAGTTGCGGAAGATACCGATCTCGGTGGAGGCAAGCGCTGGGTGGTTGTCGGCGGAGAGAATGGCGCCAAGCTGCTCCTTGCGAAAGCCGCAAGTGACGAGCAGCGCAGTGTCATTGGCAACCAAACCGGAGGCCGGGTAGGCTGGTTTCTCCACACTGACAATTTCGCTACTGCGCACGACCGCATGCGTGCATGGGGTATCGAGTTTACCGATGGTCCGCGCGATGAAACCTACGGCAAGGTCGCAGTCTTTAGCGATCCCTGGGGCAACCGCTGGGACCTGATCGAACCGAGAATGGCAGCATGACTGACGAAGTAATTATAGAGAAGCACGAGCGGGTCGGGCATATCTCGCTCAACCGGCCCAAAGCGCTTCATGCGCTGACGCTGGAAATGTGCCACGCGATGAGCGCGGCTTTGAGCGAATGGGCCGATGATGACAGCCTCGAAGCCGTTATCCTCGACCACCATGACGGGCGAGGGTTCTGTGCCGGAGGCGATATTGCGTTCCTGCGCAATTCTGCGCTCAACGATGGCGGCGTATCGGGACGCAAGTTCTTCCACGACGAATACCAGCTCAACCACCAGATGTTCACCTATGGCAAGCCGATCGTGGCTTTCATGGACGGCATCACAATGGGCGGCGGCGTAGGCATTTCGCAGCCGTGCAAGTTCCGCGTCGCGACCGAGAACACCCGCTTTGCCATGCCGGAGACGGGCATCGGCCTGTTCCCCGATGTCGGTGGCGGTTGGTACCTTTCACGGCTCGGCGGACGGATGGGGCAATTTCTCGCGCTGACCGGTGCGCGGCTCGATGGCTCCGAATGCCTGTGGACCGGCCTTGCGACGCATTACGTGCCGAGCGAGATGCTGGGCGAGATCAAGGCCCGGATCATAGAACACCCCGATCGCATCGCGGGTATCCTCTCTGAACCGGTCGGAACCCCGCCCAAGGCCCGGATCGAAGGCAATGCCGACAAGATCATCAAGCACTTTGCTTCCGATCGCTATGAGGACATTCTTGCTTCGCTTGAGGCAGCAATGGGCGAAGACGACTGGGCGATGAAGGAACGCGATACGCTTGGTACCAAGAGCCCGCAGACCTGCAAGGTGGCGTTGCGGCAGCTGGCCGAGAGCGCGCAGCTGACCGATTTCGCCGACAATATGCGGATGGAATACCGCATCGCCAGCCGCGTGCTGACCCGTCCCGATTTCGCCGAGGGCGTGCGCGCGGTGATCGTCGACAAGAGCAATGATCCGAAGTGGGACCCGGCGACCCCCGAAGGCGTGACCGACGCGCTGCTGGACGAGATATTCGCACCCCTGCCCGAAGGCGAGGAGTGGGTGCCGCTGAAGTAGATACTAGCCGGATTGCTCCCCTTCCTCGTCATTGCGAGCGAAGCGAAGCAATCCAGAGCGGATCGCGCGCAACTCTGGATTGCCGCGTCGCTTCGCTCCTCGCAATGACGGATATGGAGTTGAAATGAGCTACGAAACCATCCTGACCGAAACCGATAGCGCGGTGACGATCATCACGCTCAACCGCCCGCAGGCCTTGAACGCACTGTCGAGCGTAGTACTGGACGAACTGATCGACGCCTTCGCCGCTTACCAGGCCGATGACAGCCAGCTGTGTGCAATCCTGACCGGGAGCGGCGACAAGGCCTTTGCCGCCGGGGCCGACATCAAGGAAATGTCCGACAAGGCCGCCGCTGACTTCTACCTCGAGGACTTTTTCGGCAAGTGGACCAGCCACATCGTCAAGACGACGCGCAAGCCGTGGATCGCCGCGGTCAACGGCTTCGCGCTGGGCGGCGGGTGCGAACTCGCCATGATGGCCGACTTCATCATTGCTTCGGAGAATGCCAGGTTCGGCCAGCCGGAAATCAAGCTCGGCGTCGCGCCCGGCATGGGCGGCAGCCAGCGGCTGACCCGCGCCATCGGCAAGTCCAAGGCAATGGAAATGTGCCTCACCGGCCGGATGATGGGCGCCGAAGAAGCCGAACGCAGCAACCTTGTTGCAAAGGTCGTACCGCATGACGAGCTGATGACCGAAGCGAAGAAAACCGCAACGCTGATCGCCTCGATGCCGCCGATGGCCGCGATCGCCAACAAGGAGATGGTCAACAGCGCTTTCGAGATGACGCTTGACCAGGGCCTGACCCAGGAACGCCGCCTGTTCCAGATCCTTACGGCCAGCGAAGACAAGGCCGAAGGCATGGCCGCCTTCATCGAGAAGCGCGAAGGCAACTGGAAGGGGCGGTGAGAGTATTTCTGCGCACCTCGTCATTGCGAGGAGCGTAGCGACGAAGCAATCCAGCTTCAGACCGTGCCAATAGCAAAGGTCACTGGATTGCCGCGCGGCTTCGCCGCTCGCAATGACGGATTGGAGACTGACATGAAGATCGGCTTTATCGGCCTCGGCAACATGGGCGGCGGGATGGCCGCGAACCTCGTCAAGGCGGGACATGCGGTGCAGGCCTTTGACTTGAGCGAAACGGCCATCGCCCATGCGTGCGAGGCGGGTTGCACCACCTTCGGCAGCGCGAAGGAGGCCGTCGAGGGCGTCGATGCCGTGGTCTCGATGCTGCCCAATGGCGCAATCGTGAAGGGTGTCTACACCAATGAAGTGATCGGCCATGCCCCGGCCGGTGCGGTGCTGCTCGATTGCTCCACCATCGATGTCGCCACCGCGCGCGAAGTGATCGCTGCGGCGGACGCCGGCGGATATGAGATGGTCGATGCCCCCGTCAGCGGCGGGATCGCGGCGGCCAATGGCGGCACGCTGACCTTCATGGTCGGCGGTACCGACAGCGCCTTCGCCCGCGCCAAACCGATCCTCGAAGCCATGGGCAAGGCCGTGATCCACGCCGGAGACGCCGGCAACGGCCAGGCTGCCAAGATCTGCAACAACATGCTGCTGGGCATCCACATGATCGGAACCTGCGAGGCCTTCAAGATGGCCGAGAAGCTGGGGCTCGACCCGCAGACCTTCTACGACATTTCCTCGGTCAGCTCGGGCCAGTGCTGGTCGATGACGAGCTATTGCCCGGTGCCCGGCGTCGGCCCGCAGTCGCCGTCCGACAATGACTACCAGGGCGGTTTCGCCACCGCGCTGATGCTGAAGGACCTGCGGTTGGCAATGGAAGCGGCGGAGAGCGCCGATGCGGCGACTCCGATGGGTGCGCGGGCGGCTTCGCTGTACGAAGACTTCGCTGGCGCAGGCAATGGCGGGCTCGATTTCAGCGCCATTATCAAGATGCTTTAACTCGCTGCGCTTACGCGCAGGGCACCCGAAGCCACTTTGGCCAACCCGCCTCCCCACCCGGCCACCAATGATACCATCAGGCTATGGTGGCCGGGTGGGGAGGCGGGGTCGTAAGGGCAAGGTTTGCATCCGGCAAACCGCAAAAAACGGGTGCACCGTGACCGCAACGGCTTTGGTTTTGGGCGACCCAAAGGACGCGAGGCAGCCACGATGCGGCTACAGCTGTAACCATTAACGCCGCTGCCTGCCAGTTATCTTTGTAGGTATTACCTACTTTTTACTGTATCGGATCGGATCTCGGAAAGGATGGTGTCGAGCCACGTCCTCGGTGCCTGCCTGCGACCGATATCGGCGACAAATTCCTGCCCGCGCGCCACGCTCCTGATCCGCTTGCCGGAAAGCCAGCGGTCGGCCCGGTCGTGATAGCTGAGACCGCCGGGCTTCAGCCACGCCGGTCGCCGCCACAGGCTGGGCGGCCCACCGGGCACAGTCAGGCGCAGGACATCGCAGGCCTGCCCTGCGGTCGCTCCCTTCCCGCAATAGATGACATCGTTCTTCGCGTGCATCCCCAGTGCGTGCGGATGTCCCAGCATCGCCAGCTCTTGCCTGCGGTGATCGCTGCAGTGCGACAGGTCGACGATCTCTTCGATCCGCAAATAGCCGAAGATGCGGTGATGCGGTTCACCGCTGTCTTCTTCGCGAAAGAGGCCGAAGAACAGGAACACATCGCCCTCGCCTACGCCGCGGTTGGCAAGGTGCGTCTGCGCCGCGCTACATTGGCCGAACAGGCATGTGTCATCGTCGAGGAACATGGGATCGTGGTGGCAATGGTCGTCAGTGCCGAGCTTGCCCCGGCTGGCGCGGTGCACGGCTCCCCCCAGGCCAAGATCGGCATAGGTCGTCTGCGACCAGCCGGCGCTGGGTATGGGCAAAGAAACCGGGCACCCATCGATAATCGGGGAAGCCCCGCCACCGGCGGCGCTGTCGAAACCCTTGCGGCTAAAGATGATACGCATACGAGAAACTTTGTTACCGCCCCTGGAGATTACCGCGTTTGCCTAACGCCACGCATAGGCTAGGAAGCCGCGCCATGACCATCTTCGCCGCATATCACCTGATCGGGCTGTAAGCACGCATGCGGCGCATCTTCAAGAACATGGGCTGGCTCCTGGGAGGGCGCGGCTTCAACGCGGTGCTGAGCCTCGTTTACCTCGCGCTTGCCACCCGCACGCTGGGTCTCGACGGATTCGGCTATTTCGCGATCATCGTCGCGCTGGGCCAGACCGTGACGGGGTTGGTCAATTTCCAGACCTGGCAGTTTGTGGTCCGTTGGGGAGCGGGGCCGGACGGACCGGCGCGCGCGGCAGGTTTTGCCGTGGGGCTGGATCTGCTGTCTGCATTCGTCGGAATCGTCGCATCGGCGTTATTGGTCCTGACCGCGCAGCTGTGGCTGCCCTTGCCCGACGAATTGCTGTGGGTGGCGTTCGGCTATTGTGTGGTCTCGCTGCTGTCGATCCGCTCGACCCCCACCGGCCTCTTGCGACTCCGTTTCCAGTATGCCCGCGCCACTGCCGCCGAAGCGGTGCAGCCGCTGATCCGCGCCGTGGGTGCGGGGCTGGCTGTGCTGTTCATGCCGACGGTGACCGGCTTCATCCTCGCATGGGCAGCCTCCGAAGTCGCAGTGGCCGCCGCGTTGTGGATCGCCGCGCTCAAGCAAGAGCGATTGGACCTCAGCGAAGTCAGCCTCACGACCATCCCGCGCGAACACCCCGGGACATGGCGCTTTGTCCTTTCCACCAATGCCCTTGGCAGCCTGCAGGTGGCTGGCAAGCAGGTGATGATCCTGCTCGTCGGTGCGATTGGAGGCGAGGCCTTTGCCGGTGGTTTCAGGGTTGCCAGCCAGCTGGGGCAAGCGCTGGTGCAGCTGGCGCAGACTGTCTCCAAGGCGATCTACCCAGAGCTCGTCCACGCGCAGGAACGCGCAGCGGAGATTGCCCGGCGCATGGCCAACGTGGCCCTGATCGGTGGAGTCATCGCCGTGGCCGTTGCAATCCTTGCGGGTCGAGAGGCGCTGGCGCTGATCGCCGGCGAAGAATTTGGGGTGGTCTACTGGGCAATGGTCATCCTAGCCATCGGCGGCGCGGTGGAACTGGTCGGAGCGAGCCTCGAATCACTGCTGGTCAGCGCCGGGCGCGCGGGGACTGCCTTCATCGTCCGCGCGGTGCCGATGGCGATTGCCTTTGCCCTGCTCGACGTGGCGATGGGCTGGCAGGGCCTCAAAGGCGCGGCGCTCTGCATGCTCGGCGCCAGCGCGCTGGCCGTGATCGGCTTCTGGGTCGCGATCCTCAGCCAGGCCAGCATTCGAATCGAACTGGACAGCGACGAGGGTGCTACCGGCGAGAAGCAGGCGGCGGAATAGCCGCCCACCCTTACCCTTCTTCGCCCGGTTCCCATGCCAGCACCGGCTTGCGCGCGGCGGTCGTTTCGTCGAGCCGGCGGCGGGGCGAGTAATACGGCGCCTGCTTGAGGCTTTCGTCCCCGGCCTTGGCCCGTTCGGCCACGCTGCGGAAGGCGGCGATGAACTGGTCGAGCGCGGCCTTGCTCTCGGTCTCGGTGGGTTCGACCAGCATCGCGCCATGCACCACCAGCGGGAAATAGACCGTCATCGGGTGGTAGCCTTCGTCGATCAGCCCCTTGGCGAGGTCCAGCGTCGAAAGCCCCTCGGCAAAGCCTTTGTCGCTGAACAGCGCTTCGTGCATGCACGGGCCACTGTGCGCGAAGGGGGCGTCGAGCACGTCCTCGAGGCTGCGCAGGATGTAATTGGCGTTGAGGACCGCGTCCTCGGCCACCTGGCGCAGACCATCGGCACCATGGCTGAGGATATAGGTCAGCGCGCGGGTGAACATGCCCATCTGGCCATGGAAAGCAGTCATGCGGCCAAAGCTCTGCATCCTCCCGCCGAAGTGCTCCTGCGAGAAAGCCTCAGCGCCTTCTTCCTCGACCAAATGCACCACGCCGTCCGCCGTGCGGGCGGTATAGGGCAGCGGGCCGAACGGGCTGAGCGCTTCGCTCAGCACCACCGGTCCCGAGCCGGGGCCACCGCCGCCGTGCGGGGTGGAAAAGGTCTTGTGCAGATTGATATGCATGGCATCGACGCCCAGGTCGCCCGGGCGCACCTTGCCGACGATGGCGTTGAAGTTGGCGCCGTCGCAATAGACGAAGCCGCCGGCCTCATGGACCGCGTCGGAGATCGCCTTCAGGTCGCGTTCGAACAGGCCGAGCGTCGATGGATTGGTGATCATCACCGCGGCCACATCAGGACCGAGACGGGCCTTGAGCGCATCGAGATCAACGCGGCCATCGGCATTGGCGGGGATGTTCTCGATCCGGTAGCCGGCGAAAGCGGCGGTGGCGGGATTGGTGCCATGCGCGCTTTCCGGCACGAGGACGACTTCGCGCGCATCGCCGCGCGCTTCCAATGCGGCACGGATGCAGAGGATCCCGCACAGCTCGCCGTGCGCGCCGGCCTTGGGGCTCATCGCCACGCCGTGCATGCCGGTAAGGTCGATCAGCCAGAACGCCAGCTCGTTGATCACTTCCAGCGCGCCGCGCACGGTATCGACCGGCTGCAGCGGGTGGACATCGGCAAAGCCGGGCATCCGCGCGACCTTCTCGTTGAGGCGCGGATTGTGCTTCATCGTGCAGCTGCCGAGCGGGAACAGGCCGAGGTCGATGGCATAGTTCTGACGGCTGAGACGGGTATAGTGACGAACGGTCTCCGGCTCGGTCAGGCCGACGAGGCCGATCGGATCGGTCCGCTCGAAGCCGCCAAGACGGGCCGAGGTCTCGCCCGACGGCTCGGGCAGGTCGACCCCGGTGTTGTCGGCCCGGCCGATCTCGAACAGCAGCGGTTCTTCCAGCATCAGCGCGCGGTTGCCGGTGGTGGTGGCGGGCCCGTGATGCATCCCGTCTTCGCTCGCGGGCGTCATTTCGGGCTTCCAGCCGGAGGCGTTCGGGGCGTTCATGCCAGTTCTCCCTCGAGCGCTGCGGCCAGCGTTTCGATGTCTTCCTCGGTCGTGGTCTCCGTCACAGCGACCAGCAGCGCTTCATCGAGCCCGCCCGACTGCGGGAACAGCCGGCCGAGTGAGACACCTGCGAGCACGCCCTTTTCCGCCAGCTCGCGCACCAGCTGGCGCGCATCGCGGCCGACAGTGATGGCGAATTCGTTGAAGAAGGTGTCGTTGAGCACAGTCACGCCCGGCACCTTTGCCAGCCGGTCAGCGGCAAGGCATGCGAGCCGGTGGTTCTCCGCCGCCAGTCGCCTGAGGCCCTTCTCGCCCAGCAGTGTCATGTGGACGCTGAAGGCCAGCGCGCACAGGCCGGAATTGGTGCAGATATTGGAAGTCGCCTTCTCGCGGCGGATGTGCTGCTCGCGGGTCGAGAGCGTCAGCACGAAGCCGCGCTTGCCCTCGGCATCGACGGTCTCGCCGCACAGCCGCCCCGGCATCTGGCGGACATGCTTCTTGTCGCGCACTGCGAACAGGCCGAGGTAGGGCCCGCCGAATTGCAGCCCGACGCCCAGCGCCTGGCCTTCGCCGACGACGATATCGGCACCCAGCTCACCCGGCGACTTGATCATGCCCAGCGCCACCGGCTCGGTGTTGACCGCGATCAGCAGCGCGCCCTTGGCATGCGCGGCCTTGGCGATCTCTTCCAGGTCGGGAATGCGACCGAGGATATCGGGATACTGCACGACGACGCAGCTGGTGTTCTCGTCGATCCGCTCGATCAGCTTGGAATTGTCCGGCGCGGGGCGCAGCACCAGCGGCGCATCGGCGATCTCGTCCTCGGTGAATTTCGCCATGGTCCGCACTACCTCGGCATAATGCGGGTGCAGCACGCCCGAGAGCACGACGCGCTTGCGCCGCGTGACGCGCCCGGCCATCGCCACCGCTTCCCAGCACGCGGTCGAGCCATCGTACATCGAGGCATTGGCGACTTCGCAGCCATAGAGCTTGGCCACCTGGGTCTGGAACTCGAACAGCATCTGCAGCGTGCCCTGCGCGATTTCGGGCTGGTAAGGCGTGTAAGCGGTGAGGAACTCGCCGCGCTGGATGATGTGATCGACGCTGGCCGGGACATGGTGGCGATAGGCCCCTGCCCCCAGGAAAAACGCCGCATCCGCCGCCGCCAGGTTCTTCTTGGATAGCCTCCGCATATGCTTCTCGACCGCCATCTCGCTGGCGTGCAGCGGCAGGCCGGCGATGGGGCCGGAGAGCCGCGCTTCCTCGGGCACATCGACGAACAGGTCGTCGATCGAGGACGCGCCGATGGTGGCGAGCATGTCGCTGCGGTCGGTATCGGTCAGGGGCAGGTAACGCATGATTTCAATTCCTTATCCCCTACCGCTTGCGGGAGGGGAGCGAGATTTGGGCCGCGAAGCGGTCTTAGTCGCAGCGGGGTGGGCCTATCGGCCCATGCCCACCCCTGACCCCTCCCGCGAGCGGGAGGGGAAAAATCACAACTCGTCGCAGAATGCCTTGTAGGCCTTGGCGTCCATCAGCCCTTCGAGCTCGGACGTGTCGGAGACGGTCAGGCGGAAGAACCAGCCTTCTTCTTCGGGCGAAGTGTTGACCAGCGCGGGGTCCTCTTCCAGCGCGGCGTTGGCTTCCATCACTTCGCCGCTGAGCGGGGCGTAGACGTCGCTGGCGGCCTTGACGCTTTCGACCACTGCAGCCTCGCCGCCCTTTTCGACCATTCGGCCGACCTCGGGCAATTCGACGAAGACGATATCGCCCAACTGTTCCTGCGCGTAATCGGTGATGCCGACCGTCGCGAGGTCGCCCTCGAGATCGATCCATTCGTGTTCATCGGTAAAATAACGAGCCATGCTTATTTCCCCCGGTAGTAGCGGTGCGGTACGAATGGCATCGGCACGACCGTGGCCGGCAGACGCTTGGAACGGACTTCGATTTCGAGCTGGGTGCCCTCGGCGGCGTAGGCCACATCGACATAGGCCATCGCGATCGGATAGCCGAGCGTTGGCGAATGGCCGCCGCTGGTGACGGTTCCTACCCTGGTATCCCCTACGAACACCTCGGCTCCCTCACGTGCAGGCATGCGACCTTCGAGTTTCAGGCCGACCCACTTGCGCGCGGTGCCTTGCGCGATCTCGCGGTTGATGCGGTCGGCACCGGGATAGCCGCCTTCCGTGCGGCGGCGCTTGTTGATGCCGAAAATGAGCCCCGCCTCGATCGGCGAAGTCTCGGGCGAGAGGTCATGGCCGTAGAGTGGCAACCCGGCCTCGAGGCGCAGGCTGTCGCGCGCACCGAGACCAATTGGCTTCACTTCGGGCTCGCCGCACAGCAGCGTGGCGATCTCCTCCGCAGCGGCGGCGGGCAGCGAGATCTCGAACCCGTCCTCGCCTGTGTAGCCGGCGCGGGCGATGGTGACATCGTGCCCGGCGAGCGTGAATCGACCGAACTTCATGAAGGTCAGCGCGGAGAGCGGGTATTCGCCCTGCGCATGGCGCTCCAGCGCGGCGAACGCCTTGGGCCCCTGCAGCGCGAGCAACGCGTGTTCGTCCATGTGGTGGAGCGTGATCTCGTCCGGCAAATGTTCGCGCAAATGGCCGATATCGTCCCACTTGGTCGCGCCATTGACGACAAGATAGAGCGCTTCGGGCCAGCGCGAGACCATCAGGTCGTCGAGCACCCCGCCCTCTTCGTCGAGCAGCAGCGAATAGCGCTGCTGGCCGAGCTTCAGCGTCGAGAGGTCGATCGGCAGCACCGCTTCGACCGCCGCGTCCAGATCGGGACCGGACAACAGTAGCTGCCCCATATGCGACACATCGAACAGGCCGGCGCTGGTGCGGGTCCAATCGTGCTCGGCGACGATACCTTCATACTGGATCGGCATCTCGTAGCCGGCGAAGGGCACCATCCGCGCACCTTGCGCCCGGTGCCAGGCGTCGAGCGGCAGCGTGCCTAGCTCAATCACTTCGTCTTCGGTTTCACTATCGCTCAAAATCAGTCCCCGACTCAGCCGCGCTCCGGGATGGATCGCCGCACCGCCCCCTCTGTCGGGAAACCTGAGAGCATCACGCGCCTTGTGCAGCGCGCTTCCTCCTTCGGTGGCTCACGCCATGCGGCGCGGGCGCTTTCCAGAGTGTCTCAACGCATCGCGGTCCTTTTGCCTGAGAGATTCCGGGGCGGTTGCTCCTTCGGCGCCGCTTGGCTGCTTCCAGCCGCGCGACCTCTCCCGCAAATGCGTCCCGGATTCGCATCCGGGCGACCCCTTCCCCGTCGCTCAAAAGCGCCCGCCGGTCAATCGCCGATGATGCATTGCAGCATGATTTTTCACCCGCAAACCCGCAGAATTCTGCGGTTTTGTAAGCAAGACATACGAAATCAGGCTGTATTGAGCCAGATCAGGTAGAGCGCAGACAGCACGATCCACACCCCGCCTGCGGTCTTGAGCTTGCGCGGCCCCAGCCATAGCGCAATCGGACGGGCCAGTATGGCCCCCAGCATGGCTCCGGGTGCTGCGAGCAGCACGATATCCCAGGCAATGATCCCGGCTTGCTGGTTAACCAGCGTCCCGGCAATCATGCTGATGGAGGAGATCACGCAGGCGGTCCCGACCGCCAGCACCATCGGGAAATGGCGCAGGAACAGGTAGAAGGCGACGAGCTCGCCGATCCCGACCGAGAACAGCGCGGTGATGAAGCCGCCGGGAATGGCGAGGCCCGCCAGCACCAGAAAATCGACCGCGGTCAGTGCGCGACGTTCGGGCAGGTCGCGGTTGACAGTCCACGTGGCGATGATCAGCGCGAGCCCCAACACCACCGAGAACGCCTTGTAAGCCAGCAGCACCGTGCGACCGTCGACCTGCACCAGCAATTGTGTGCCCAGTTGCAGCGGCAGCGAGATCGCCAGCACCAGCAGGCACACCGCGCCATAATCGCAGATGCGAACCGGAGCATCGTGCCCGCCTTCGGGCATGATTGGCTGGTGCAACAGCCGGTCGGTCCAGCGCAGCGCGCCCATGCTCATGCCGAAGGCCTGGATACCCATGGAAATCGCCGTCACGCGCAGCGGATCGAGGCTCCATCCGCCCAGCTCACGCAAGGCGTTGAACACCGGGATAAAGACCACCCCGCCACCGGTTCCGCTGGCATTGGCGATTATCGCCCCGATCACCCCCACCCCGGGCACGAACCACAGGTCAGTCCATGTCGACGAATCCTTCGCCACCACGGCAAAGGTCAGCGCATAGGCTGCCAGCAGCCCGGCGATACCGAGCCAGAGGAGCCGGGAGGGATGCGGCATGGTCAGAGCCATTGGTCCGCCATTTCCAGATCCGGCGGATAGAAGTTGAGATATTGCACCAGCCGCGGTCGATCCGCCCGGTTGGGGCTGGCCCCATGCGGCAAGTCCTGCCGCCAGATCACGAGGTCCCCGACCCTACCCGGAACGCAGACGGCCTCGTCCGAAAGATCGACCTCACGCGGCAACTGTCCATCCAGATTGTCGAGCCACGCGTCCAGCCGGTGGTGAAAGCCCGGCACGCAACGAAAGGCCCCGTGGTCGGTGCTCGTGTCGGTGAGGTAGAGCAGCGCCTGCGTTGCGAAAGGGATGGGACGCGCCAGGCTGACGTCCCAGTGCAAGTCGCTGCCCTTGAACGCGCTGTGCTCAGTCACGGGCGGGTTGAAGCCCAACTGGTCGATCGTTACCCACAGGTCGCTCCGCCCCCACAGCTGCGCGAAGGCTTTCCGCACACGGGGCGAGCGCCGCCCGACTTCCAGCGCCGGGTGCTGGTAAACCGGCACCATGATGCCCTCCGCACCCTTACCGTACCAGCTGACGGGTTCGTCGGCGCAGGCGTCGAGAAAGTCCCAGACCAGCCGCGCGACTTCTGCGCAGGCCTCGCGCGAAATTGCGTCATGCAAGATGACATAGCCGTCGCGCTCCCATTGCGTGAGATCCGCTTCGCTCAGGACATTCGGCAAGCGGTCGATATCCGGTTCGGTTGACCGTGCAGCTGCATGCGCTTCCACCGCCGCATTGTAACGAACGACCAGATCCGGGTCCGGCATGCCGGCGGTTTCGATCACCCACTGTTCGAACTCTTCCTGCGTCGGGCGCGCCCGGGCGAGGAAGTCGAACGCCTGCCGGTTGCCCAGCCCCAGCGTATCGAGCAGCAGGCGTGTGGTAATTTCCGGCAGCGGCTCACCCCCGGCGACGAAGGCGCGTCGCAGGTCATCCAGATGCGCGATCCGCGGCAAGGCCGCCGTGACGCTCAATCGAGATTGGGACGTAGCCATCGCTCAGCGGTTGCCAGATCGACCCCGCGACGGCGAGCATAATCTTCGAGCTGGTCACGCCCGATCCGGGCCACCCCGAAATACTGGCTTTCAGGATGGCCGAAGTAAAACCCGCTGACCGCCGCCGTGGGAAACATCGCGAAGCTCTCAGTCAGGGTCAGCCCGGCATTGGCGGGCGCATCGAGCAGGTCGAACAGGATCGGCTTGAGCGAATGATCCGGGCAGGCCGGATAGCCCGGTGCCGGGCGGATGCCGCGATATTGCTCCTTGATCAGGGCCTCGTTGGTCAGCTGCTCGCCCGGGGCATAGCCCCACAGGTCGGTGCGGACATGCTGGTGCAGCCGCTCGGCAAAGGCTTCGGCAAAGCGATCCGCCAGAGCCTTGAGCAAGATGTCCGAATAGTCGTCCTTCTCGGCCTGGAACCGCGCAGAGTGCGGCTCGATCCCGTGGATGCCGACCGCGAAGCCGCCGATCCAGTCGCCCGCCGGGTCAATGAAATCGGCCAAGCAGAAATTGGCCCGGTCACGGCTTTTCTTGACCTGCTGGCGCAAGAACGGGAGCACGACATGCTCTTCCTGCTCGGCCAGGTGGATCGTCACATCGTCGCCGTCCCGCGCACAGGGCCAGAAGCCACACACACCCCTGGCGGTCAGCCATTTCTCCTCGACGACCCGGTCCAGCATCGCCTGCGCATCGGCGTAGAGACTGCGGGCTGCTTCGCCCACGACCTCGTCATCCAGGATGCGCGGGTAAGTGCCGTGCAGCTCCCAGGCGCGGAAGAACGGGGTCCAGTCAATGCATTCGCGCAGGTCCGCCAGCGACCAGTCGTCGAACACGTGAATGCCCGGTTTGTCCGGCGGGGCGGCCTTGTCGCTGAGATAGGCGTCGTAATAATTGGCGCGAGCCTCCTCGAGCGTGAAGAGCTCGCTCTGCCCCTTGCCTTCGCGGACATCGCGCACGTGCTGGTAATCGCTGGCAGTGCTCTCGACGAACTCATCGCGCTGGGTGTCGGACAGCAACCGGCTAGCCACCCCGACCGCGCGGCTGGCATCGAGGACATGGATCACAGGGCCATCATAGGCGGGATCGATGCGCAGCGCAGTGTGGACTTTGCTGGTGGTCGCGCCGCCGATCAGCAACGGCATGGTCATGCCCGCGCGCTGCATTTCCTCGGCCACGGTCACCATCTCGTCGAGCGACGGGGTAATGAGGCCCGATAGCCCGATCATGTCGGCATCGTTTTCGACCGCGGCCTTGAGGATATCCTGCCACGGCACCATCACGCCGAGGTCGATCACTTCATAGCCGTTGCACTGCAGCACCACGCCGACGATGTTCTTCCCGATATCGTGGACGTCGCCTTTCACTGTGGCCATGATGATGGTGCCCTTGGCCTTGGCCCCCTCTTCCTTCTCCGCTTCGATGAAGGGGATCAGGTGCGCCACGGCCTTCTTCATCACACGGGCCGATTTCACCACCTGCGGCAGGAACATCTTGCCGCTGCCGAACAGGTCGCCGACGACGTTCATCCCGTCCATCAGCGGACCTTCGATGACTTCGATGGGCCGGCCGCCGCCGGCTTCCAGCGCCGCGCGGGCTTCCTCGGTATCGTCGACCACATGCGCGTCGATGCCCTTGACCAGCGCATGTTCGAGCCGCCGCTCGACCGGCCAGCCGCGCCATTCCTCGGCTTCCTTCTCGGCCTTGGCGTCCCTGCCCTTGTAGCTTTCGGCGAGTTCGATCAGCCGCTCGGTCGCATCCGAACGGCGGCACAGGATCACGTCCTCGCACGCGTCGCGCAGGGTGGCGTCGATATCGTCATAGATGTCGAGCTGCCCGGCATTGACGATCGCCATGTCGAGCCCGGCGGGGATGGCGTGATAAAGGAACACAGAGTGCATCGCCCGACGCACGGTTTCGTTGCCGCGGAAGCTGAAGGAAAGATTGGAGAGCCCGCCCGAAGTCTTGGCATGCGGGCACAGCGCCTTGATCTCCTGCACAGCTTCGATGAAGTCGAGACCGTAGCGATCATGCTCCTCGATCCCCGTCGCCACGGCAAAGATATTGGGATCGAAGATGATGTCTTCCGGCGGAAAGCCGATGCCGGTCAGCAGCGCGTAAGCACGCTGGCAGATCTCCACCTTGCGCGCCTTCGTGTCGGCCTGGCCCGTTTCGTCGAAGGCCATGACGACCACCGCTGCGCCATAATCCATGCACTTGCGGGCATGTTCCAGGAACGGCTCCTCGCCTTCCTTCATGCTGATCGAATTGACGATCGGCTTGCCGCTGACGCACTTGAGGCCCGCTTCGATCACATCGAACTTCGAGCTGTCGATCATAACCGGCACGCGGGCGATATCGGGCTCTGCAGCGATCAGCTTGAGGAAGGTCGTCATCGCCTTCTCGGCGTCGAGCAGGCCCTCGTCCATGTTGACGTCGATCACCTGCGCGCCGTTCTCGACCTGCTGGCGGGCGACTTCGACGGCCTTGGCATAGTCGTCCGCCATGATCAGCTTCTTGAACGCGGCCGAACCGGTGACATTGGTGCGCTCGCCGACATTGACGAAACGGGCACCCGTTTCCTTTGGTGTTTGTGCGGTCATGTCAGGCAGCAATCGTAAAGGGTTCGAGACCGGCTAGCCGCATTTCCGGCTCCGCAGCCGGGATCGCGCGCACGGGCATTCCGCCGATTGCCCTGGCAATCGCCGCGATATGTTCAGGCGTCGAGCCGCAGCAGCCGCCGAGGATATTGGCGCGACCGTTTTCGGCCCAGTCCCGCAGGAAGCTGGCGGTGGTCTCCGGCAGCTCGTCATATTGCCCCAGATCATTGGGCAGTCCGGCGTTGGGATAGGCCATCAGCAAAGCATCGGCGATGCGCGAGAGCAGCTGGACATGTGGCCGCAATTGCTCGGCTCCGAAGCTGCAATTGAGCCCGATGGTGACCGGCTTCGCATGGCGGACCGTGTACCAGAAGGCCTCGACCGTATGGCCCGAGAGGTTGCGACCCGACAGGTCGGTCAGCGTTAGCGAGATCATCAGCGGGATATCCTCGCCGCGCTCGCGCTCAAGCTGCTTCACCGCCATGATCGCTGCCTTGCAATTGAGCGTGTCGAACACTGTCTCAATGAGGATGAAGTCCGCTCCGCCTTCAAGCAGTGCGACAGCCTGTTCGCGATAGACTTCGACGATCTCGTCGAAGCTGACTTCGCGAAAGCCGGGATCCTCCACATCGGGGCTGAGCGAGAGGGTCTTGTTGGTCGGCCCCATCGCTCCGCACACGAAGCGTTCGATGCCGTCCTTCGCGCTGGCCTCATCACAGGCAGCGCGGATGATGCGTGCGGCGGCGACATTGATCTCATGTACCAGAGCCTCGGCACCATAGTCGGCCTGGCTGATCCGGTTGGCATTGAAGGTATTGGTCGCCAGCACCGTTGCCCCGGCGGCGATATAGCTGTCGCAGATCGCGCGAATGACCTGCGGCTGGGTCAGGTTGACCAGGTCGTTGTTGCCCTTTTGGTCCTGCGCCAGCCCGGTGTCGCCGGCATAGTCTTCCGGTGCCAACCCTGCTCGCTGGATTTCCGTGCCATAGGGTCCATCCTTGACCAGCAGCTGCCGGGAAGCTGCCGCCTGCAACCGTTCACGCGGAGTCATGCAGCGGTCTCCTTGGGGCGCAGGCCCAGCATGTGACAGGTGGCGTAGGACAGTTCGGAGCGGTTGAGCGTGTAGAAGTGGAAGTCCCGCACTTGTTCGGCATAGAGGCGACGGCAGAACTCGGCTGTGACAGTCGCTGCCACCAGCTCGCGGGCATGCGGCATGGCATCGAGCCCGGCGAACAGGTCGGCAAACCATTCGGGTAGCTCCGCTCCGCACGCGTTGGCGAAGCTCTGCGTCCGTTCGAAATTGGTGACGGGCAGGATTCCGGGGATGACCTGCTTGTCGAGTCCCGCCGCCGCAGCACGATCGCGAAACCGGAAGAAGCTCTGCGATTGGAAGAAGAACTGCGTGATCGCCCGGTCGGCACCAGCGTCGAACTTCCGCTTGAGATTGTCGAGGTCCGCCACTTCGTCGGGCGAGTCCGGGTGCGTTTCAGGATAGGCGGCGACTGAAATCTCGAACGGATGCAGCCTCTTGAGGCCGGCTACCAATTCCGCCGCATTGGCATAGCCATCGGGGTGCGGTTCGAATTTCGTGCCCGGGGGACCACCGTCGCCGCGCAGCGCGACGATGTGGCGGATGCCCGCTTCCCAGAACTCGTCGGCGATCCGGTCGGTCTCGGCCTTGGAGGCACCCACGCAAGTCAGGTGCGCCGCGACCGGGGCCTTTACCTCGCGGTTCATGCGTGCGGCCACTTCACGGCTTCGTGCGCGGGTCGATCCGCCCGCACCATAGGTCAGCGAGACGAAGTCGGGATCGAGCGTGGCAAGGCTGTGCAGGCACGCCATCAGGTTTTCCTCGCCCTTGGGGGTCTTGGGCGGGAAGAATTCGAACGACACGCGCACATCGCCCGGCAGCCCGGCAAACAACGGGGTCTCGGCGAACCGGAGCGACTGATGCGGATATTGGTGGGGGGCCATTGGAGCCTCAGTCCTGCGCTTCGAGACAGCGGGATTTGCGACGTTCACCGAGCCAGACCTTGGTCACTAGCGCATCACCTTCAAGCGCCACGGGCCTAGCTGGGGTGAACGCTGCGTCGCGCAGGAGCGACTGCATCTGGCGGTCACTGAATCCGAGCCGCGCATGCTGGAACCGTTCACGCAGTTCCTCGCGGGAATGGGCAGCGAAATCGACGATGACGATGCGGCCACCAGGCTTGAGCACCCGTGCCGCTTCGGCCAGCGCGCGTTCCGGTTCCTGCGCGAAATGCAGGACCTGGTGCAACACGACTGTTTCAAACCGCTCATCGGCAAAGGGCAAGGCATGGAAATCCCCCTGAACCAGTTCCACCCGTTCAGCCGGCAGGTGCTGCAGCTTCGCCCGCGCCACGCGGAGCATCTCCAGGCTCTTGTCGAGCGCAACAATGTGGTCGGCGCTGTCCGCGAACAGTTCGGCCATGCGCCCCGTTCCAGTGCCGATATCGAGCAAAGTGCCAGGTGGCTTTCCACGCAATGCCGCAAGCATGGCAGCTTCGACCGCTTCGTCGGGCGTATGCATGCGCCGGAGTTCATCCCACTTGTCGGCGTGGGTCGCGAACCAGTCAGCCGCTCCGGCCTCGCGAAGGCGACGGATCGCAGTCAGATGGCGGCGATCCTCTTCGCATTGCTGGCGGAATTCTTCGTCATCGGCTTCGCCAGCCGACAGCAGGCGGGCAACCGCTTCTCCCAGCGCGCCGGCCTCTGCATCGGCAAGCCTCGCCCGCAGGAATACCCAGCTGCCTTCACGCCGACGTTCGGCCAAGCCCGCATCGCAAAGGATCGCCACGTGGCGCGAAACCCGCGGCTGACTTTGCCCCAGCACCTGAGCGAGTTCGCCCACGGCCAGTTCCATGGTGCCCAGCAGCTGCATGATGCGCAGCCGGGTCTGGTCCGCCAAGGCGCGAGTGGTTGCCTCCATGTTCATTTCCAATTTCATATAAAGATATTGTTATATGTGCAAGTCCGCTTCGGCACTGTCTCCCGCGGCGCAGCAGTGGTAGGCGCAGGAGTCTAGAGAGGAAGCAAACCCATGGATTATGTACAGTTCGGCAATTCCGGCCTTGCCGTTTCGCGCCTGTGCCTTGGCTGCATGAGCTTTGGCGATGCTGCCGCCGAAGGCCATGACTGGACACTGAGCGAGGACGAATCGCGCCCGTTCTTCCGCCAGGCACTCGAGGCCGGGATCAACTTCTTCGACACCGCCAATGCCTATTCCGGCGGTACCAGTGAGGAGATTACCGGCAAGCTGTTGAAGGAAATGGCCAACCGCGACGAGATCGTGATCGCCACCAAGGGCTTCTTCCGCTGGCGGCAGGCGCCCAACACGGGAGGGCTGTCGGCCAAGGCGCTGATCCATGCAGTCGATGACAGCCTGCGCAGGCTCGGCACCGACTACATTGACCTCTACCAGATCCATCGGCTCGACCCGCGCACGCCAATGGAAGAGATCGTCGAAACTCTTGATGCGATCGTGCGCAGCGGTAAGGTCCGTTATGTCGGCGCCTCCAGCATGTATGCGTGGCAGTTCCAGAAAATGCTCCACATCGCCGAGCGCGGCGGTTTCAAGAGATTCATTTCCATGCAGAACTACGTCAACCTGCTCTATCGCGAGGAAGAGCGCGAGATGCTGCCGCTATGCCGCGACCAGGGCATCGCCGTCATGCCGTGGAGCCCGTTGGCGCGCGGCGTTCTGGCCCGTCCGGCGCAGGCCGGCGGCACGAAACGGGCGGACACCGACCGCCTGATCCCTGCGCTCTACAAACGCACCGAAGAAGCCGACCGCGCGGTGATTAATGCGGTCGAACAGATTGCCGGGGCGCGCGGCGTGCCGATGGCGCAGGTGGCGCTGGCCTGGGTCTTGCAGAAGGAAGGCGTGACCAGCCCGATCGTCGGCGCGACCAAGCAGAAGCATATCGAAGACGCAGTTGCCGCGCTCGACCTGGATTTGACGATCGACGAAGTTGACGCATTGGAAGCCAACTATGTGCCACACGAAGTGACCGGCATGTTCGATATGCCGGTGCCGCAATTGTCAGTCACGGTAAGGGGTTAAAGCGGCAGCCCGACATAATTCTCGGCGATCGTTGTCTGCGCAGCGCGGCTGGAAGCGATGTAGTCGAGTTCCGCCCGCTGCATTTCGCGTTCGAACGCACTGTCTTCGGGGAAACGATGCATGAGGTTGGTCAGTGACCAGCTGAACCGTTCCGATTTCCACACCCGTGCCAAGGCCTTTCGCGAGTACTCATCGACCGCATCGCTGTCACCCTTCCTGAAGTAGGCGATCAGTGCAGTGGAGGCATAATGGACATCGCTGGCGGCAAGGTTCAGGCCCTTGGCCCCTGTTGGCGGCACGATGTGGGCGCTGTCCCCGACCAGCAGCAGCCGCCCCTCCCGCATCGGTTCGAAAACGAACGACCGCAGCGGTGCGATCGATTTCTCGATAGCAGGGCCTCTCTGCATATTGGCAGCAGCACCCGGCCCCAGACGCAGCGCCAATTCGTCCCAAAGCCGCTCGTCGGGCCAGTCGTTGATGTCCTCCGTTACTGGAACCTGGATGTAATAGCGGCTGCGGGTGGTTGATCGCATCGAGGCCAGCGCGAAACCGTTGGCGTGGTTGGAGTAGATCAATTCCTCGTTGCAGGGAGGCACGTCGGACAGGATTCCCAGCCACCCGAACGGATAGACCCTTTCATAGCTCCTGCCTGCGGCTGCCATCGCTTTTCGCGATACTCCATGAAACCCGTCACATCCGCACACGAATTCGGCATCGATCCTTTCCTCCCGTCCCTCTGCCGAGACGAAAGTGACATAGGGTCGGTCTGTATGGTGATCATGGATCGCGACGTCGCTGGCCTCGTAGTGAATCTCCAGCCCGCGCTCCGGCGCAGCATCCATCAGGTCACGCGTAAGCTCGGTCTGGCCATAGACCGTTACCTGTTGTCCGACGAGATCCTGCAAATCGATCCGGATCAGCCGGTCGCCGTCGGAAAGGTTGAAGCCCGCATGCAAGAGCCCTTCAGACTTCAGCCGCGCGTCAAGGCCGACCTGCTCGACCAGGTCGACTGTGGTTTTCTCCAGCACGCCAGCGCGAATCCGGCCAAGGACGTAATCAGCGCTGGCCCGCTCGACGACAACCACATCGATCCCTTCGGCACGCAAGCGGTGCCCCAGCAACAGCCCTGCCGGCCCAGCCCCAACGATTGCGACCTTTGTCTTCATCAGTGAAACCCCCATTCCGAGCATCTGGAAATCGCTTGCGACCCCGCACAGAATGCCCTTCTCGGCCCCATACCCTAATTCTTAATTGCCGTCGGCTGCCCCGAAGCATGATTTGGTACGCAATGTCGACCTTCTTGTTGCAAGGCGAGCCACTGAAGGCAGAGCCAAGAGCACGACCCGATTGCTCACCTGGCCCCACCAAAGCGAGTCCCGACACGTGGGACGCGAGAGGGACGAACGCAGTCCGTCCAACCGCACGCTCGTGCAAGCAACGACACCGATCGAATTGCCACCAATGGAAGGAATGAAGCGCTGGTGCGCTTACGGGAACCGAATTTCTCGTCTAAAATACTGATAAATCAATGGGTTCAGCGACTTTCATTTGTTCATGCCCCCCGCCATGCCCCCACCAAAATTTGTGGAAATGTGAGTCCGTGATTGTGACTCGAACAGGGAACTTTCGACGTCAAACAGGCAGCAGATTCGGTGACCGAGAGCAAGAGATTTCGATCCGTTTCAAATGCCCCCTAGTCCGCCCTTATTTGCATCGATCCTGAAGCCAATCGTCGATTTCATGCTCAATCCAGGCGATCGAGCGACCGCCCAGGCGAACCGACTTTGGAAACCGGCCTTCATCCATCCAGCGGTAGACCGTGGACCTGCCCAGGCCTGTCCGATGCAGGACCTCTCGAAGCCTCAGGAACCGATTGATCTTGGGCCTTCGGGAGCACCCATGATCAGAGTCCGCGAGAAACGGCATCGACAACTGCTCGATCTCATTCGGCATGGTCGCCTCCCTCTGGACTGGGTGCGACAAGGCCGAGACGAACGAGCCTGCGGTGATAGGCATCGACCACTAGATCGCGCAGATCGGTTTCCGGATGGTACGTGAGCAACGCATCCAGCGCGACCGTGATGAAGATGTTCTGACGCACCGGATCGGTGGCAGGCGTGCGTAAGTCTGCCTCCATATCGCGCATCCATGCATCGTGAATGCAGTCGCCAACCACGATGCTGCTGCTGACCCCGCGCTCGCGCGCTTTGGCCTTTATCCAGTCGTCAACTTGAGCGGTAACGTAAGTTTGTAAGCAATAATTCCTTTTCATTTATCCAAGCTCCTTGTGTTCAAAGAACCTGGCTCACCCTTCGGAAGGCGACGACCAATCTAAGTCACGGCCTGCCTGTAGGAAAATGAAAAGTTCGGCAGTGATTTCAGCAGCCTGGAAGTCTCTGACTTGCAAGTGACTTGCGAATCCAGTTCGTAAATCACGTTCAAATTAGAAAAGGCACACCCCGAAAATGACGCCCAAAGCCATGATAACTAACAGGAAACTTCTGCGGCACCGCTGCGTACGGTGTGCCTGTCAAGTTCCAATGTGCGAGGGCGGTGCCAGTCTCATGGGCTGACTGATCTAGGGAAGCATTTGCCGTGTCCATTTTCGGAGCGTGAGCAACCAGTCCTGCTGCGCAGGCTTACCCGCCGAGCAGTTGAAGATCGTTCGACCAGACAAGAACCGCACCCCCGAAGAGGCGGCGGCTAAGAAGCGCGTGCGAAGCCAGGAACCGGGACCTGTCGGTTCCGCAGCTTCGCGCCGCACCGACCCGCTGCCGGTCGGGAGTGCATGCGGGGCCCGGGACAAAAGCACCGCTTCCTCAGGAGCGCAGCCAGCGGCTGCGCGGGACAGAGTGCGTCCCCAGCCCCGCTCCATTCTATCCCCTCGCTTGAGAGCGAGAAGGGGCGCTGTCCGGTCTGGACAGCGCCCCTCACGTGGGATCGATGATGCTGGATGTTAGTCGATCTCGGGAGCATCCTTGTTGTCGTCGTTCTCGCCGGAGCCGTTGCCGCGGGAGAGGAAGTCGACCTTGTCGGCGAGGATCTCGGTGCCGTAGCGCGTGACCCCGTCCTTGTCCTCCCACTGGGTGTAGTGGATGCGGCCCTGGACGCTTACCAGCTGGCCCTTGGAGCAGTACTGACCGACGGTCTTGGCTAGACGCGAGAAGCAGGTCACCCGGTGGAACTCGCTTTCCTTGGCGGTGTAGCCATTCTCTTGCCTTTTGGTCTTGCCGTCCTTGTCCCGCGCTGGGCGATCGGTGACGACGGTGATCCCGGTGACATTGGTGCCGCCCTTGGTCTCGCGGGTGTCCGGTTCGCGGGCGATGCGGCCGGTGAGGATTGCGATATTGGTCATGATGTAAGTCCTTCAGTTCCTCAAACCGGAGACCATCTCCGGCTTGCGAACATCTGAAAGAAGCAGGGCATGGGAGGACTGCACCGCAGGAGCGAAGCTCCAAGGGAAACCTGTTCGTGACGGGTGGTGCGGGCAGGCGCGCGAAGCGCGACAACACGGCCGTCAAAGGAACGGGTTGCGGCTCCTCAGCTGACCTGGTTCAGGACTGTTCGCGAAGAAAGCCGGATGGGTATGGGGAAGCTAGAAAGGAGGCCTGACTTTGTGTCGAAGTCGTCGTTCCGGGACTTAAGCGGGCCAGTCGACCGCTAAAACTCGGGACCGAAGCCGGTCGCCGTAGCATCTGTCAATTTGTCGCGCGAATGCGATTTGCCCCATTAGGTGATTGCGCAAGCCGATTACAGAATCAAAACCCCGCGCCGTCGCGTGACGGACTGGCCCGACGTCTTCACGCTCGAGGAAATGCAAATGGGTCTCAATGTTTGCTCTGAAGTTACGCGTGAGGCGTGGCCTATCGCGATCGACTAGGAGTCCCAGCACAACTTTGCGCGCGCCAGGCGCGGCAATGCTGGTCTTGGTTCTATTGGCCTCGAAGCCATGAGCGCCAAGTACATCATAGACTTGATGAATGAAGTCCTCGGCCCCCTCTCTCGTAAATGCGCCGGAAGTCGAGAAAATCATGTCGTCCGAGTAACGGCTATAACGCAAGCCGGATTCCCGCGACAGGGAAGTCATGCGCCGATCAAAACGTCGCATGACCAAGTTTGCCAGATGCGGACTGGTCGGCGCGCCTTGAGGGAGAAATCCTATCCAATCGTTCTGCATGACGCCTCCAATCGGATTGGAGCGCCTGCGGAACACATCTTTCCGGCTCTTGAGAGATGGGAGGCGAGTGCAAAGTCGGGCTAGTTGGAACGAGAGTAGATCCGGATAGCCAAGGCGCTCGAAAACACTCGCGACATACGGCTCCTTGATGGATTCGAAAAACCGTTCGATGTCGACTTTGACTAGCCATCGTGCGCCTGCGTGACGAGCTGCCGCTTCAAAGATTGTATCCCTTTTGAAATAGGCGGTGCTCGCTCGATGAGGTGCGATCTTAGAAAGCACATGCTGTTGGAGCCAGCGCTGTACCTTCTTGAGTTCAGGATCGGGGATACAGATTGTCCGATAGCGCCGCGACACAGCTGTCCCTGGGGGATGTTGGCGTTTCTTAGCGATGTAGTCACGATATGGATCACTACCGCGGCCAGCTACGTCAGTGAGATACCGATGGGACACACCGCAAACTTGTGCGAGATGCGCTAGAGTGAAGATTACGGGAAGCTCATGCGAGACGCTTTGGATCGCGGCAGCATGTTTAAGCGCTGCGCTTATAATTGCAGGATCGACATTAGCGGCGCGCGCACCAGCGACGTAGGTTTGAGAGTCCCACAAGGTCATTTACCCTCTAGGATCACGGCCTGGTCGGTCGCGCTCCGCGGCAAGCCCATCGCCGCCCCGGGCGGAGCGTGACCGATAAGGCCTATGCGGAGGCTCAGTCGTCAGCGACCGAAATACGATCGCCGGTAACGCCAGACAGGGGTGCCCGGCATTACGCCTGCTTGTGCAGGAACTAAACGCCTTCATGAGACTCTCAGGGATGTTGGATAATATGGAGCATTTGATCCGGCAACCTTGTTCACCTCTCTTCTGCGCCTGGCCAGCCCGGCTTTCAACAACTTGCGCCCGCTATCGGTCAAGCGACTGCTTTCGCTGATCCATCCTGCCGACATTGCAACACCTCGCAGACGGAGAACATCCTGGGTCGGGAGTCCAGATCGCTCAGCAACCTCAACCTCGGCATCAGCGTGCCAGCGTCCTCGTAGGGCGAGCAAGAATGCAAGCATTTCAGCCCGGTCACGGCGCCGCGATCGGAAATCCAGCACACGCTTAAGCTTTGCCCATTGATTTTCGATGGAGCTACGCAGCAGATCAGCGGTCGTTTGCGGTAGGCCGAAGAAAGATCGTAGATCACTTGGTGCGCGACCGCTGAAAAGAGGTTTCCAGCGTTTGAACTGCTGCCCCAACACTGCGGGCACATTGTTCGGCATGCCGTAGTCGAATGCCACGAGCGCCGCTGTCTCTTTGTGTCCCAGCGGCTGATCGTGATCTTTTCCATATCGTTTCGCCAAACGGAGCCACTTCTCTGCCCACGGTTTAGGTTGAGGACCGGTGAGGGTTGAAACCACATTCGCGACGCAAACGGTCGGCCTGCATGGGTGAGATTTTATACGGGCAACGCCGCCGCTTGTGCCGACAGCGGCCACGACATGAAACCGAATATAGCCTCGTGACCACCAGGCTGCGAATGTCGGAACGCGCCAGAATTTGTGAAGCATCGTCCAGATTCTGTCACCGGAACCGATGAAATCGGTGACAATTACAATCTGGCGAATTCGATTCGTCCTTTTGGCACTGTTGTATTGTCGTGGCGCAGGATGATTGACGAACCTTGGATTTGCTTTAATCGCCTGCGAAATCAAGAATGCCATCCATCCTTCGCTTCCAACGCGCGTCGCTCCGCGGCGTGGTGAGACCGGCTTGAACTTCGCATGCGCGACTGCGCGTTCGCTAAGATTGCCGTGTGGGTTTGAATAGGTCTCGATCGGAAAAGCCGTCGCTTGTGAGATCTCCCGTTCGGCATATAGAGCGACCCTGCCCTGCGCCGTATCGATTTCCTCAAGCTGACGTGTGATCGCATCGGTGACCTGACCCTCGTTGAATAACTCGAGACGGTCGACAAGAGAGGCTGCATCTTCGCGGTCCCCATCGTCGAATTGAGCAATCCACCGTTGCGCGGTTTTGCTTTCGGACAAGGCTTCGGGCTGATTGCTCATTAGTAAGGATTGACTCGGCCTAAAATGCGAAGAAGGACTTTTCTATATCGGGTCCGAACAATTTCTTATGAGATGCTGGACTAGCAGAGATCTAAACATCAAATCAATTTAGGTGAAAAGACAGGCTACATAGGCTCAGCTAGAATGAGATCTGCAATCGAGTCCAGTTCCGCTTTTGCACGCTGCCAATTGGGCATTTGCTTATTGAGCAGGTCGAAGAAACGCTTGCTGTGGTTATGCTCTTTTAGGTGGCAAAGCTCGTGAAGAATGACGTATTCGATGCAGTGGCGTGGGGCCCGAATAAGCGCGGGATTGAGGTAGATAATACCATCCGGGGAACAGCTGCCCCATTGCGTTCTCATGCGCATAAGTTTCAGGGGTGGGCATACTTCGACCCAATTCAACCGACCCGAGATTTCCGAAAATTTATCGCTCAGATAATCGACTGCACGCACATCATACCATGCATTCAATCTGCGTTTGACGGCGGCTCGATCAGCCACTGGCAAGGTTACAACGAGCTTGCCTCGCAAGAGTTTGACTTCAGAAGGATGCGCGTTGCTCTGGTTGACGATAAGCTTATGCCGCCGCCCTAGATAGAAGTGCGTCTCGCCGCTCACGTACTCGCGCGGTAGTACCATTCGCCGCGCGGCGATTGCCGCGTTCCGGTGCTGAAATATCCACCTTGCGCGTCGCTGAGCCGCCGCCCTGATCTGACCTGTTTCTTTATCGCAGGGAGCTTCAATTTCGACATCACCGTTGGGGTAAACGTGGATGCGAATACGGCCCGTCACAGCTGCGGTTTGTCGAACGAGGCACAAAACCTCTTGATCGCCGTATCGGACAATCATGCCTTTGCGCCACTTCCCCGAGCAAGGCCAATGCGGGTTACCTCGACAACCTTCTCGGTAATAACCTTTGCCTTGTCCAAGCCGGTCAAGCCGAACAGGCGAGGCAACAAGGCTTTTCGGATAGCTGCTTCAATGTTTGCGGGGTTCAGCGAATTTTCCGCAATTGCACTCTCGACGGACTTTTCCATATCCAGCGCTGCCCGGATGAAGTCTTGCTGTTCATCCCCGTTTGCGACCGCGTCGCCAATCTCCAACCGGATAATCCCGAAATACGCGCTCGCATGGCGGTGACCTTCGAGGCGTTTGGGCAGGTCATCGATCTTCTTGGCGGCGAGCTTTTCTTCCAAATCCTTAAACATGATGTATTGCTTGTAAGGGTGGTCGAAAAGTGCGGATGCTTCCGCAATGGCCCGCTTGAGCAGGTCCGAAAAGAACAGCTGCGCATAGGGATCGTCGGCCAATTCCTGCTCGATCGTCTTGCGGACTCTGGATCGGATAATGTCAGTTTCGTTGCGTGTTTTCTCAGGTGACCAGGTTTCGGCGGCCTGCTGATTTCCAAGCTCATTGACGATCAGGACGCCGTCCACATTTTCAACGTCCTCGCCCACAACATAGCGATCGACCAGTCTCCTGATCTGGTCCTCGTACGCGCTGTAGTCGATGGTTTCCTGTGCGTCCTGCTTCACGATCTTGCGCAGGTTGGAAAAGAACTTGAGGTCCCGTTTGTATTCAGCAATCTGCCCCTCGGTGATCGACGTGTCTTCGAAGAACGAGCGCGATCCCAGTGCAATCTTTAGGCACATGCCGTAGGCTGTCAGAGCCTCGTAGAAATCCTCCCTAATCTTCTGGTTCATGTCGACAGGTGCGCCATCCTCGCCCTCGCGAGTCTGCGGTACCAGCAGCTGCCGGTACTGCTCGATATCAGCCCTATTCTTGACCGGCTTGAAGATTGACCAGAGGTCGGCGTGGAGGCTGGGCAATCGCTTATACTCGGTGCTGACATCGGCATAGAGTTCGTCGATATCGTCGAGATCGAAGCCGCCTTGCGTGCGTTCCGCGAGGTCTTGATATTCGGTAAGCGCGGTATCCAACGCCTTCAGAATACCCCGATAATCGATAAGCAAACCATACTTCTTGTGCTCATGCAGCCGGTTCACGCGAGCAATAGCCTGGATCAGATTGTGCTGTTCGAGCTTTTTGTCGATGTAGAGGACGGCGTTGCGCGGCTCATCAAATCCAGTCAGCAACTTGTCGACCACGATCAGAATGTCAGGTCGCCCATCGGTTGAGAAATCCTCGATCACCTGGCGTTCGTAATCGTCGGGGTCGCCTTTGACGTTTTCCTTCCACCATTGCAGCACCTCGGGCAGTTCTGCCTCATCCACTTCCGAATGACCTTCCCGCGTGTCGGGGGGTGAGATGACGATAGCGCTGCTCACCAGACCGGTTGCATCCAGTGCTTTCTTGTAGCGGATGGCAGAGCGCTTAGAATCGGTCGCGAGCTGACCCTTTAGGCCGAGATCAAGATCCTTGAAGTTCTCACTGAAATGGGTCGCTATGTCGAGTGCGATCAGATTGATCCGGTCGCCAGAGCCATAGACCGCGCCCTTGGTCCCGAACTTCTTTTTGAGATCGCCTCTTTGCTCATCGGAAAGCCCAGCGGTAACCTTGTCGAACCAGTTGTCGATTGCCCGTTCGTTCACGTCGAGGATCGGCTCGCGTTCCTCGTAGAGCAGCGGCGTCACCGTTCCATCCGAAACGGCGTCCTTCATCGTGTAGGCGTGGACGATGCGCCCGAACTTGTTGGCTGTCTTGTCGTCCTTCAGCAGCGGAGTGCCGGTAAATGCGACATAGGCGGCGTTTGGCAGCGCCTTGCGCATCCGCTCGTGGTTCTCGCCGCCCTGGCTGCGGTGCCCTTCATCGACCAGCACGATCATGTCTGCGCTGTCGTTGCGGCATTCGGCGTGGCGCGCTGCGCTGCCGAACTTGTTGATAATTGTGAAGATGATCCGCTCGGTGCCCTTGCCGATGCGCTTGGCGAGATCGCGCCCCGATTGCGCCTTGGCCTTGCCCGCAACCTTGGAGCCAATGTCCGAACCGAAGGCTCCCCCGGTCAGGAAGTTGCCCGCCAATTGCTTTTCCAGATCGCGCCGGTCAGTGACCACGACCAGACGGCAGGCCTTCAGCTGCTCGTGCAGCAGTAGGGCCTTGCACAGCATCACCATCGTGAAGCTCTTACCCGAGCCGGTGGTGTGCCAGATCACCCCGCCCTCGCGCGCACCGTCGGGCCTTATCCCACTGATCTGGTTAAGCAGTGCGCGGATGCCGAAGAATTGCTGATGGCGAGCAACGATTTTGTCCACCTTGCGGTCGAACAGAACGTAGGAACGCACGAATTCCAGCAAGCGCTCGGGCGTGCAGAGGCCTATCAGCAGACGGTCCTGCGCGGTCACGGCCTGCTCATCGCTCCATAGATGCTGGAAGTGATCGCGCACTTCGCGCACATGGTTCTTCAAGATCGCCGCGCGCGGATCGGTCGCCTTTGCGGCATTTTTGATCTGGCGGAAGTGATCCTCGGAAAACTCCTCCTCGCGCCATTGCGCCCAGAATTTGCGCGGGGTCTTGGTGGTGCCATAGCGGCCATCTGTCATGCCGATAGACAGCAGCAGATGGGCATAGGCGAACAGGTGCGGGATTTCCTCCTGCCCCTGGTTGCGGATCGTTTGGCTGATGCCTTCGTCCACCATTGACTTGTTGGGATTGCCACTGTCGGGCCGTTTGGCCTCGATCACCAGCAGAGGGATGCCGTTGACGAAGCCGACGATATCCGGCCGTCGTGTGTGCGTGCCCGGCACGGCAAGCACTTCCATTTCTTCGCTGGCGACAAAGCTATTCGCCAATGGGTGTGCCCAATCGATGATCGGAACGGTTACGCTATGCTTCTTGCCTTCGACGAATTCGGTGACGGTGATGCCCAGCGTGATGGCGTTGTAGAGTTTCTCGTTGGCGGTGATCAGCCCTTCGTTCAGGGCAGGTGAGGTCAGCTCGCGGACGATCTGGTCGATCGCATTGGTTGAAAGCGGATAGGTCCGCCCCTTGTAGTCGAACGTCCGCCGCCGCAGCTGCTCGACCAGCACATCGCGCAGCACCACTCCCTGATTGCCGCCACGCGCGGCTAGGCAGTCCTCTGGTGACAGATAGTCCCAGCCCAGCGAAACCAGCGTGGCGAGGGCCGGAATATGGGAGCTGTAAAGCTCAGCGGTGTTGGGTGTGATCGTCATGCTCACAGCTTGTCGAACACCGAACCCATGCGGGGGCTGAAGAGCCGCTCATAGGTACGCAGGAGATAGGTATCCGTCATGCCAGCGACATGATCGCAGATGATGCGCGGATCGTCGTTGGCAGCCGTGAACTTGACGTAGGCGTCGCGCGGCAGCAGGCGCCTCGGGTCCGCCTGTAAGGCTTCAAACACTGAAACCACCATTGTCTGCCCCTTGAATTCCAGATGCTGGACGCTGGGACTGAGGATGACTTCGCCTGCGACTAGGTCTTTGAGCGCTTCGAGGAAATCGCGTTGGGGCGGCTGCAAAACCACCCGGTATCGAATAAGGGGTTCGGAAAAGACTTCCTTCTCTTCGTATTCGGCAGCGGTGATGAAGTGGTGAACCAGCCTGCTGATGAAGCGTTTGCGTGTACCGCTGTTGGCGAACAAGCCTTCGACCATGTGCGTGAAAACGTCGTTCGCGCTTTCATCAGGATACTTCTCTTTGAGGGCATCAAGAAACGAGGGGCACTTATCTTGCAATGCTGCTGCCAGCGTTTCCTTGTCGATCAAGCCCAACGCGATTGCGTCCTCAAGATCATGTACGCCGTAGGCGATGTCATCAGCAGCATCCATGATGCTGCAATCGAGGGATTTGTGGCGCGGAACGTGGTGCTTGCCGTTCTTCGGATCGCAGGCCTGAAATTCCTCACGTTCGGCTTCGGACAGCGGGTTGATAATCCAATCCACCACATCGCGTTCGCAATCGAGGTAGCACTTTGGCGGCTTGCTGACCTGATCGTCTATAATGTCCAGCGTTGTCGGACCGCTGAATAGTTTGGGAGCAATGGCAGGATTGCGCGCCTGCGAGAAGGCAACCGGGTATTTCAGAACGCCAAGCAGCGTGCGGCGACAAAGGTTTGCTCCGGCATTGGCGGAAAAGCTCTCAAGCCGCGTTAGGATGCGCAGTGTCTGGCCGTTACCTTCAAAGCCACCATGCGAGCGCATGCAGTAGTTGAGCGCCACTTCGCCGCCATGACCGAAGGGCGGATGGCCCAAATCATGGGTGCAGCCGATCGCCTGGATCATGCTTCGGTCGGGCAGGTGCGCCGTCGCCGGGTGTTCGGGCAAGCTCTTTGCCAGTTGTTTGGCAAGCCCGCCAGCGATCTGCGCCACCTCCAATGAGTGCGTCAGGCGAGTGCGATAGAAATCGCTATCGCCAAGATTGAGGATTTGGGTCTTGCCCTGCAAGCGACGGAATGAGGCTGAATGGATAACCCGCGCATAATCGATGTCCCCATCCTCGCGAGCGTCCTCGGCTTGGGGTGTCCAGCCCTCACGTCGTGCATTCCAGCTCATGCTCAATCTCCCCAGACGCTGGCGGAAGCGGCATCGTAAAATTCAACACCAAGCTGCCAGTTCGCAGGTCGCATAGCGGCCAATTCCTGGGCTCGCGCCATGATGCGTTGATTGTCATCGGTAAGCGGATCGCCAAAGATGCCCACGTAAAGCTTTTTGAATCTTCCCCGGCCAATCCTGACAAGGATGTGATCATCATTCGCCGCAAGCGAATGGCCGAATACGAACATGCAATGTTGGCCCTGCTTCACATTGGCGGTGAACTGCTTGAAGCCTTGGTAAAGGTAGGCGTTGTGACGGATTTTCGCTTTCTTCTTCGCGCTGGTGCCCTCGGCGACGAAGAGCGGGTACGCAACCACCGCAATGGCTGCACGGGCCTGATCGACAAGCGGGACGTTTGTTCGAACCCAAGTGTATTTCTTCAACTCTGCCCCTGAATCGAAGAGGTGCAGTGCACCGTGAAGGAAATGCACACGCGCATCATGGGCGCCGGTTTCGCCCTGCCAGACGACGTAGTCCGCATCGGGATCGTCCTCATCATTGCCGAAGCCGTCGTTCTTGGCCAGGTTGATCGGATCGCCGAACGGCATGTCATCATGCATCAGCGTCCAGTAAAGCAGCAGATCATAGTTGAGCGTGAAGACCTGCCCTGCTTTTGGCCCTGCGAGGAAATGCGAGAGGAAGCGACGACAAGCCCAAAACTTGGCATCAGGGATGTCCGGCGGAACGTTGGGATGATTGCTGGCAATCGTCTGGACCAAAATCTCTTTCAGCGCATTGGCGTGCTCGAGCATCTTGGCGATGGCTTCATCACCATGTGCAACATAGGGCGGCAAAATTCTGGCCGCATTTTCCAGTGAGCGGATTGCTTGCTCAAAATCTTGGGTGCCGAGTGCGGCGAAGACGGCTTCGACTTCAGGAACTTGGGTGAAATCAGCCTGTTCAAAGAGCGAACCATAATGAAAGATGTCAGCACGACAGGCGATGCTGAAGCCGTTGCCGAGCAACAGGTGGCGCTTGGAGTACTTTTCGGAATCCTCGATTGCTTCTGCAAACGTCATCAACGGCATCACGCCACCTCGCCTTCCGGGATTTTGACCCGGCGTTTGCCGGTCAGCAGTTGCTGCATCAGCGCGGCCTTTTCCTGGCGGAGGGCGGTGAGTTGGCCTTCGTAGGCAACGGTAAGATCGTCCACGCTCTTGATTGCTGCGGCAATGGCGACCTGTTCCTCGATGCCGGGAACCCGGATGCGAATCTTCGCGAAGTGCGGAAACTTGAGGTTCCACGTATCGGACACGAGACCCTGCGAATGGCGCTCGAACACGTGGATCATTTTCGGCTGCTTAAACAAGTAGGAATAGAACAGCGCGTCGTGTCCATTTCGAGGTGTGACAACGGTGTAGGCTGGACTGACCTTACCAGTCAGGCCGCTGAGCGCAGAGGCACCCTGCCACATGCGCATGGTGTTGTAGGCAATATCGCCCGCGCAGACTGTCTTGTACTTCGATTGGTCAACGCTGGATATGTTTCGCCGCCCAGCATCTTCTTGCGGGATTACGCCACTGGCCTGCGTGACCGACAGAAGCGCCAACCCATCTTCGCCACGTTCAACCCGTTCTGTGAACGCGGTTCCTAAGCGGATTTCCCGCCAATCACCGGAAAAGCCGGGGAGGCGTTTCTTGGGTGGGGTGGTGCCTTGCGGGAGCAGCTGCTGCTTCAGCGCCTGCTTCTGAGCGCGGGCGTTGGCGATCAGTGCCTCGACCGTCTCGATGGCGCGATCCCAAGTTTTTAGCGTTTCGGCGATGCGCCGCTGTTCCGAAATGGGTGGAAGCAAGACAGGTGCTTTTCGCAACGTCGCGATCGAGATCTCTTGAAGTGCCGAGCCGTTGGCCCGCCGGTTGATCAGGTTCTTGAACTCAGGGCCGTTTAGCGATTGGAGCAGAAAGTCTGATGTGGCTGCGCCTTTCTTCGGAGAGATCCTGGCAATACCCCTCGTTAGGTTGCATCCTTCGAGCTCCGATGTGACCTGCGCCGTCTGGCCGATGATGCCGCGTAGTGCGATCATCAGGTCGCCTTCCTTCAATACAGTTCGGCTGTATGCAGCGCTAATTTCCTGGCTTGTTGTGATCATCGAAGCGGGATTGAGATCGCCGTTGGCGATATCGACAACGCGCACGCAGGGGACGCCTTTCTCAACAGGATCGCCTGTCTGCACAACACCATAAGAAACCGGGACTGCAGATATTTCGGCCACGGTCGAGCGCTCCCACCCCTCCGGAATCATTTCGCACCCCCCTTGCCCTTGGCGGACTTGTCAGCGGCGAGCTTCTTCACCTTGGCGGTTGCTTCGATGAAATGCTGCTCGACCGCGCTTGGCGCGTTGATCGCGCGGGTGTGCCAGCGGTCATATTCGGCATCGACATGCTTGCTTGCGCGTTTTGCGGACACTTTACCCGCACCGCTCAAGAGCTCATGATCACCCAGCTTCAGAAAATCATCCAGCTTCGCAATCCAGTCGGCCATGTGCATCGGCTTGCGGTTCTTCGCCATGGCCTCGGCAAATTCCAGGAAGGCAACGGTGATGCGGTTGAGCGTGTCCATCTCGTCCGCTTCAAGATAATTCTTCGCCACCTGTGCATCCTGCTTGGTTGGCAAGCGCCCCTTCTTCTCGCCGTTCCAACTGGTCAGCCCCATCATCGGCTTGGCGCTGTCGGCGCGCGCCAGTTTGGTTTCCGCCGCCGTCTGGCCATGGGCCGCGTGGTGCATCTTGTTTTGCACCGTCTGAAAGAATTGCTGGCTCGCCTCTGCCTTTGGGTCATAGTCCACGGCGGTGGCGTAGATATCGAGCACCTTCTTGTAGAACAGTTTTTCCGACGCGCGAATGTCGCGGATACGGGCGAGCAAATCTTCGAAGTAGTCGTTGTCCGGTTCCTTCAGGCGCTCGTCATCCATGACGAAGCCCTTGACCATGTATTCGGACAAGGTCTCCGATGCCCAGCGGCGGAATTGCGCACCACGCGGGGAACGAACGCGGAAGCCAACCGAGAGGATCATGGGTAGGCTATAGTGAGCAACCTGCCGCTCGACGCTGCGGTTGCCCTCGGTTTGAACTATTGAGTAATCCTCAATAGTTGCCTCATCCTGCTCGTCATCGTCCAATATCGCTTTGATATGTTTGTTGATGTTGGAAACGGTGGTCTGAAACAGTTCGGACATTTGCGCCTGTGTGAGCCAGACACTGCCGTCGCGCTCCTGCAAGCGAACGATAAGATCACCGTCTTCGGTGGTGTAGAGGATCAACTCGCCCGCCATCAGTAGCCAAGCTCCTTGAGGTAGACGTCCATCTTGTCTTCCAGCTTGGCGAGCTCGGCCTTCAGCTTCAGCCGTTCGGCGCGGACAGCAACCAAGTCGATCTCTTCCTCCTCTTCGAAGGTGTCGACGTAGCGCGGGATGTTGAGGTTGTAGTCGTTCTCGGCGATCTCCTCGGGCGTGGCGAGGTAAGAGTATTTGTCGACGGTCTCACGCTTGCGATAGGTTTCGACGATCTTCGCGATGTGCTCTTCTTCGATCTGGTTCTGGTTCTTGCCTGATTTGAACTCACGGCTCGCATCGATGAACAGCACCTTGTCGTCAGACTTGGTCTTGCGGAAGATCAGGATACAGGCGGGAATGCCGGTACCGTAGAACAGCTTCTCGGGCAGGCCGATCACCGCTTCGAGCAGGTTTTCCTCGATCAGTTTTTGCCTGATTTTGCCCTCGCTCGATCCCCGGAACAGCACACCATGCGGCGCGACCACTGCCATGCGCCCGGTCTTCGGCTTCATCGTCTCAATCATGTGGAGGATAAAGGCAAAGTCACCCTTGGTCTTGGGCGGCACGCCGCGCCGGAAGCGTCCGAACCGATCATTCTCCGCCGTATCGACGCCCCACTTGTCGAGGCTGAACGGCGGGTTGGCGACGACCACATCGAAGTGCTTCAGGCGGTCCTCGGCATCGAGCAGCTTGGGGTTGCGGATGGTGTCGCCCCATTCAATTCGGTGATTGTCCTCGCCGTGGAGGAACATGTTCATCTTGGCGAGCGCCCACGTGCTGCCGATCGATTCCTGGCCGAAAAGCGCATATTTCTTCGACCCACCGAACTTGGCCTGTACGCGGCGCCCGCACTTCATCAGCAGCGAACCGGAACCGCAGGTAGGATCGCAAGCTTCCTCGCCCTCGGCCATGTCCATGATCTCGGCCATCAGCTCGGACACTTCGGGCGGGGTGTAGAATTCGCCTGCCTTGCGGCCCGCGTCCGCAGCGAAGTTCTTGATCAGGAATTCGTAGGCGTTGCCGATGACGTCCAGATTGCCGATGCGCGACGGGCGCATATTCAGCTCTGGCCGCGCGAAATCCTCTAAAAGGTGCCGCAGGATGTCGTTCTTCTGCTTTTCCTCCCCCAGCCTGTTGGAGTTGAAGCTGATGTCTTGGAACACATCGCGCAGCTTGCCGACATTCGCCTCTTCGATGGCGTGCAGCGCCTTATCGATCCGCTCACCGTTCCCGGGTTCGTGCCGCGCTTTGTATAGCGTGGCGAAGTTGGCGGATTCCGGCAGGACGAAGCGCTCGTTGGTCATCAACTCGGCGATAAGCTCGGGTGTATCGCCATACTGCTTCTTGTACTCGTCGTAGTGGTCCTGCCACACGTCCGAAAGGTACTTCAGGAACAGCATGGTGAGGACGTAGTCCTTGTAGATGTCGGCAGAGACCGTCCCGCGAAAAGTGTCACAGGCGGCCCAGACGGCCTTGTTCACTTCGTCCTGTTTGATCTGGTCGATCATAATGCTCTCTTTCCCGGATGCGTTGAGACGGCCCGCAAAAGTTCCTTGGCTACGGCATTCATCTCGTTTGTTCTATTTCGGATGAGTTGATTGAGAACCCGGCGCTCTGCCTGAAAGGCTTTGTCGATTTCGACAACGCAGCTTTGCCTATCGAACCTCGGGACGAGGATCGGCAATTGCTCAACTACGGAGCGCTTCAAATTCAGAATGTGCGATCCTGTCGCTCCGGCAGCAAGATACTGCTGAGCGGGAGTCTGATTGATCTGCCACGCCAAGAACTCAGGGATGATGTGGTCGCGCATTAAGCGAATTACGAAAAAGTGCGTTGAGCAGACCACCGCCCCACGCCCGCCATCGATGCAGTACGCGAAATTTCGCCCGCCTCTTGTAGACAGGATGATGTCACCGGGATGCAGTAGCGCTTTATCTTTCGAGCGGGGTAGCTCGACATGCACTAAGTCTTCCCAATCGATCCCTGCTTCTGGGCTGGCGTTTCTCATCTGTACGACAGCAACATCACCGGATGGTAGCTCGTCGATCTTCCCCCGGAACGGGTATCCAGCCGAGATGGAGGCCACCTCAACTAGCTGAGTCGAATCAGATGCATCAACGCGTTTCATGCACCTCAATTGATAGATTGCGTCGTGCGTGTCAACAAATTAGTGCATCAAGCTATTTGATGCGGTGAAAGTTGCCTTCCTGTCTCAGCTGCCGTCAGCGCACAAACCTAGTTGCTCCCCCTCGGTTGAAGTGAAGCACCTTCGCACCCGCCTTCAGCTCATCGATATAGTCGCTCCACCACTGCGCCATCTGAACGCGCTCATCCCAGTAGTTGCCGCGATTGTAGATGCCTCTGATCGCGCTGCTATCGCCGTGCGCAAGCGAGCGCTCGATCGAGTCGGGATGCCACTTGCCGCTCTCGTTCAAGAACGTTGAGGCTGTAGAGCGGAAGCCGTGTGCGGTCACCACATCGGGGCCATAGCCCATCCGCCGCATTGCCTGGTTGATCGAGTTATCCGACATGTATTTCAGGTGCGATTGCTGAGCGGGAAACATCTTCTCGAACCCGCCCGTGTGGCAATGCAGTTCGCGTAGAAGGAGCATCACCTGGTCGGACAACGGCACCGCGTGAAGCCGTCGTAACTTGGTCCGCTCGGCGGGAATGTTCCAGATCCGCTGACCCCAGTCGATCTCGGACCATTGCCCCATTCGCATCTCGCCCGGACGGGTCATGATGTGAGGCAATATCTGCATAGCGATCCGCACCAAAGGCGTACCCGTGAATTCGTCGATATCGCGTAGCAACTGGCCGAACTTGTCGGGTTCCAGAATGGCCGCGCGATGGGTCACGATTGGCGTAGCTAAGGCATCTCCCAGGTGGGCCGCAGGATCGTTCTTGCAGAGCGAACAGGCGATCCCGTGTCGGAACACCCTGCTGGCCAATGCGCGTGTCCGGTTGGCCGATTCCCGGTGTCCCCTGCGCTCGATCTTCTTGAGGGCCTCGAGCAGCTCGACCGGCTCGATGTCATTGATCGGGCGCCGCCCGATGTCGGGTTCAAGTAGCGAGACATACCAGCGCGCTTTGCGGATGGTTGATTCCGCCTTCCCGCTGTCTTCCATGCGCACCTTGATGAAGTCTTCGGCGACGCTCTTGAAGCTATTCCCGGCATTCATTCGCGCGAGACGCTTCTTCCGTTTGCGCTCAAGCGTGGGGTCGATTCCGTCGAGAACCTTGAGCCGCGCCACGTCCCTCCGCTTGCGCGCATCGGCCAGGGAGATGTCCGGCCATGCGCCCAAGGCCATCCGCTTTTCCCTTCCGGCTATGCGAAACTTGTATCGCCAGAGCTTCGAACCGTTCGGAAACACCTCCAGATAGAGGCCTTTTGAGTCGGTTTTCCGAAATGACACGCTTTTCGGGCGTAACCTACGGATTTCTTGCGCTAAAATCGGCATTTGGGGGCATGACCTTTCTGGCTGGCGTTATGCCCCCTTTCATGCCCCCAAATGGTGATAGACGTGGGGGCATGACGCGGGACAAAGCGGGAACATCAGAAAGTTACAAATACCCCAAAAACCGCTGAAAATCAACGGTTTCGGGACGATTTGGGAGGAGGCTCTGGTGCCGCTTACGTGACTCGAACACGTGACCCCATCATTACGAATGATGTGCTCTACCAACTGAGCTAAAGCGGCACATTCTCTTGCTCAAGAGAAGTGGAGGCCCGAGCCGGAATCGAACCGGCGTGCAAGGATTTGCAGTCCTCTGCGTAACCACTCCGCCATCGGGCCTCGCCCGGCCTCTCGGACGGGAAGCGGCGCACTAGCGATTCTGTGTGGCAAAGGCAATCACCGTCTCGCACCTTCCGTTACGTCAGTCTGGACGCCAGCTCCGCGAGCGGCAACAAGGCCGCAATGAGTGCTAAAGATCTTGTCGCCCCAATTACGGCCACACCCGGCCCGGTCACCCTGCCTGCAGAAGGCTGGATGCAGGGTCGCACGCTGTATGGAGGAGCAGGCGCGCTGGTAGCCTATACCGCCGCCGTACGCGCCTGTCCCGGGCTGCCGCCGCTGCGTTCGGCGCAGATCGGCTTTGTCGGACCGGTCGGCCCGGAGATCGAGACACGGGTTGAAATGGTTCGTCAGGGGCGCAATGTCGTGCAATTGCGCAGCGAGTTGCTGGTCGAAGGCACGGTTGGGCTGACTGCGCTATGGGTGTTCGGCACCAGCCGCGAGCCCAATGCGCTCCACCCGGCCCCGAAGGTCGAACCATGGCCCGGCCCGCCCGAAGAGAGCGAAGCGGTGGGCAATCCGCCTCCGGGGCACTTCATCAACCGCTACGAGATTCGCCGGGCGCAGGATACCAGCGGCCCGGGCGAGCCGGTGGTACGGCGCTGGTTCCGGCTGCGCGAGCCGAGCGGGCTCGACCCGGTCTCGGAATTGGTGCTGGTCGGCGACACGCTGCCTCCGGGTTCGATGCGAGCGATGCAACGCCAAGGACCATTCAGCTCGATCAACTGGTCGTTCAACATCCTCGATCCAGAGGCGTCGACGCGTGATGGATGGTGGCTGGGCGAAACCGCGAGCGACCATGCCGACCAAGGCTATTCGAGCGAGCGACTGAGGCTATGGGATGCCGAGGGCACGCAAGTGATGGCCGGCCAGCAAGCCGGAGCGATCTTCGGCTAGTGCCCTCCCGCTATTCGACTTCAGCGTAAGCCGCCTTGCGCTTCGCCATGCCTGCCATGACGGCTTCGACCTGGTTCGGCGAGCGGATGATCGCATCCTGTTCGACGCTTTCTTCGATCAGGAGGTCAGCGGCGGTCGCATCGTACATCTTGTTGGCAATGCGCTTCGCGGCCTGCATCGCGTGCGGGTTACGATCGGCCATCACCCGGGCAAGATCAGTGGCCCTGGCGTGCGGATCTTCGTCGACATGGGTGGCAAGGCCCAGCGCCTGCGCTTCGGCCCCGGTGAACTCGCGGTTGGTATAGATCAGCTCGCGCAGCAAGTCGTCGCGCACCAGCCCGCGCCACAGCGGATAGCCGCCCATGTCCGGCACCAGGCCCCATTTCATCTCCATGATCGCCATCCGGGTTTCCGGGTGGACGATGCGGATGTCGGCCCCGCTGGCGATCTGCAGTCCGCCGCCAAAGCACACGCCATGGACTGCGGCGATGACCGGGACCTTGAGCTTGCGCCATTGCGTCGCGACCTGCTGCGCACGATTGGAATCGCCATGCGTGCGAGTGGCAAGAGGGTGATTGCCGGAGCCGTCAGGATTGCCGAAATTGGAAAGATCGAGCCCGGCACAGAATGCCCGACCCTCGCCCGAGAGGACCACGGCGCGCACGCCCTTCTCGGCCTGCAGCGCTTCGCCGGCAGCAATCATCGTTTCGAACATGGTCTGGTCGAGCGCATTCATCTTGTCGGCACGGATGAAGCGGACCTGCGCCACGCCATCGTCTTCAAGCGTGATCGCCACGCGATCGTTGGTCTGGAATTCCATTGCGGCTGTCTCCTGATTCCGTTTGCGCAGGAGAGTTGCCGATGAACCGTGCCGTGTCCAGCCCGGACCGAAGACCGGGAAGGCCCCTGCGGATCAATGTTCCGAAAGCATGCCCGCAGCAGCCATGCTGAAGAAGCGATCGCGGGTGAAGATCATGTGATCGATCAGTCGCAGCTCCAGCGCCGCCCCCAGTTTCTGCAGACGATGGGTGGCACGAATGTCTTGCACGCTCGGCTGGCATTGCCCGGACAAGTGATTGTGCGCGAGGATCAGGGTCTCGGCCCCTATCATCAGCGCGCGATGGACCAACGGGCGAGCCCGCAGGACCAGCGAATTTTCCCCGCCGATGGTGAGCGTTTCGTCATGCAGGTATCGCTGCTGCCCGTCACAATAGACGACATGCAGGCGCTCCTCAGCCGCCAAGGCAAAGCGGCTATGCAAATAGGCGAGGAAGTGCGGATCTGCGACCGCTTCCGGCATCCCGCCGGCAAGGGCCCTGCAGGCTGCACCGCCGTCTTGCGCCGCCGCGATTTCAGCGTGCACACCCATCAGCCAAAGCTCGAACGCGGCAGCTGCGGAGCGATCAAGCGCCAGTCGCGGTAACTGCCCATGGATGCATTGCGGTAGACATGCCGGGCCATGCCGCCAGCGAGGATGAAGATCTGGAACCAGAATGGCATCGCGGTCAGCAGGTAATACGCAAGGCTGGATACCGGCTCCACCATGATACGCACGAAATGGCCCATGAACGAGACCAGCTGGGCGGCGGCGAGAACCATGGGATAAAAGCGGTTCGCCTTGAGGGCAATCAAGACGAATGCCACCAAGCCAAGCGTGTCGATGAGAAAATTGACCGGATCCAGCGTCAGATAGACCGATTCGAAGCCGAACACGTCGCGAAACGCCATGTGAACGGCAACCATGCCCAACAGGACTGCGCCCGAGGCACGCTCGGGCCCGCCCCCTCGCCACATCGCCCATAGGAAAACCAGCAGCACGCAGATCTTCTGCATGCCTGCCCGGTTTTCGAGGAGGAGTTGCATCATGGCGAGGTCAACTCATAGCCTATCAGGCGATAGCCTTGTCAGCGTCGATAGCCGCAGAAGGTTCGATTGCGCTCGGCGAGATGTAAGTGATCTCGTCATCGCCTTCCGGTGCCATGTAGACACGGCCGGCCTTGCTCAGCTCTTCGTGCACGCGCAGGAGGTTGGTCGACATTGCCAGGGCCTGCTGTTCGGCCTGCATCAGGCGCAGCATTGCTTTCTGACAGGCATCGACGCCGACGTCGGGATTCTGGCGTGCCGTAAGGATGACCTGCTTGAGCTTCGAACACGCAATCATTGCTTCATCGGTCACAGCTTCGGCTTCGCGGATGTGCTTGCGGATAAGCCGAGCGTCTTCGACAATACGTGCCGTCATGATGGTAGAACTCCGATCAGGCAGTCGGTTCGCTCGTCTCCGTCTGCACAGTCTGGTCACGGGGTCCGTACTGTTTGCCGCCTGACGCCTCACTCACGGAGAGTGCCGCCGTCACCACCAGTATGACCAAGACGATAAACGCAAGAGCCAGCCCGATGATGACGGCAAGGCGATAGAGGACAGCATGATCGCCGTCGAGCACCCCGGGGACGACCCGGGGTTCGTGTCTGACTGTCCATGGCGCCTCGATCGCAAGTGGCGCCACATCAGAAAGAACGAATTCCCCGGGTGCGACCCGGTCTTCTGGTTCGTTCATTTCCGGTCGGGGCGGGACTTCAGATTTTGTCGATGCAGGTTTCCTGTAGGGTGCAGATTCGCCTGAATCCGACACTTCAGCCCTGTAGGAATCGACCAGATCCTTCAGGTTCTCGACACTGTAGGCATCTTTAAGTGCCCGGATATGCTGGTTTATCCGGCTTTCCGATACATCCAGCTCGCCAGCGATCTGCTTGATCGGCATGCGCCGATCAATTCGCACAAGAACATCTTTTTGTCGGTCCGTCAGGGTACCGAACTGGGGCGCCCCCATCACTTACACTCCTAGCTCTGCGCAAATGTTAGGCGAAATGAATCGAATCAGCAAACGAATCGGCCGCAATTGGGGCCGATCCGGATGCGAACAATCCGCTCCGCTCGCAGTCTCAGGTGTTTACACCCTTGCTGGCGAGATAACGTTTGATGTTGCGCGCGGCCTGCCGCAGTCGTTGCTCGTTCTCTACCATCGCAATTCGCACGAAACCTTCACCTTCTTCGCCGTAGCCCACACCCGGCGCGACAGCGACTTTGGCTTCGGTGAGCAGTTCTTTGGAGAACTCGAGGCTACCCATCGCCATCAGCGCTGGCGGCAAGGGCGCCCAGGCGAACATGCTGGCCGGCGGCGGCGGGATGTCCCAGCCCGCCCGACCGAAGGCTTCCACCATCACGTCGCGTCGCTTGTGATAGATCAGCCGGTTCTCCTCCACCACGTCCTGCGGCCCGTTGAGCGCAGCACAGGCCGCGGCCTGGATCGGCGTAAAGGCACCGTAGTCGAGATAGCTCTTCACCCGGGTCATCGCCGCAATCAGCTGCTGGTTGCCAACCGCAAAACCCATCCGCCAGCCGGCCATGCTGTAGGTCTTCGACATGGAGGTAAACTCCACTGCGACATCCTTGGCCCCTTTGACCTGCATGATCGACGGCGTCGGCTTGCCGTCGTACCATAGCTCCGAATAGGCGAGGTCCGACAGCAGCCAGACGCTGTTCTCCTTCGCCCACGCCACCAGCCGTTCGTAGAAGGCGAGATCGACCACTTCGGCGGTGGGGTTGGAAGGATAGTTGACCACCAGCACGCTGGGGCGCGGCACGGTGAAAGCCATCGCCTTTTCCAGGCTGCGGAAATAGTTCTCGTCTGGCGTCGTGGGTACGCTGCGGATCGTCGCCCCGGCGATAATGAAGCCGAAAGTGTGGATCGGGTAGCTGGGGTTCGGCGCCAGCACCACGTCGCCCGGCGCAGTGATCGCAGTGGCAAGGCTGGCCAGACCTTCCTTGGAGCCCATGGTCACGACCACTTCTCGCTCCGGGTCCAATTCGACCCCGAAACGGCGAGCATAGTAGTTCGCCTGAGCCTTGCGCAGGCCCGGAATGCCCTTGGATTGCGAATAGCCATGCGCATCGGGCTTCATCGCCACTTCGCACAGCTTGTCGATGACATGCTGCGGCGGAGGGCGATCAGGGTTGCCCATGCCAAGGTCGATAATATCTTCGCCCGCCGAACGTGCCGCGTGCCGCATCGCATTGACTTCAGCAATGACATAGGGTGGCAAGCGCTTCATGCGGTAGAAATCGGTATCCATATCGCCTTCGGTCTATAGTGTTCCTGCAGGCCTATCCTGCACCCCTGCCCTAGTGAAGCAAAGCTGCAGGCGGTGCAATCGAATGCATTCGAGGGCCGACCAAAGACAGGCTTGCAGAGGCTGTCGCAAGCGCGCAAACTTTATGCTTCAGGAGACCCGCATGAGCGACAAGACCGACCCCCAAGCTGCCTTTTCGAGGCTGTTCGACCTGCAGGATGAAGCCGCCCGCTCGATTTTCGGGCAGATGATGCCCGGTGCGGTCCCCAAGTTGCCGGATCTTGGCGAAGCCGGACAATGGGCCAAGAACGCCGGCAAGCTGCAGACGATGTGGTTGTCATTCCAGGCCGAGCAGGCGGCCAAGCTCTCCAAGGAAATGCCCGACCCGACGCGCTGGATGGCCTATCTCGACAGCTTTCACAAACGCATGCCGCTGGTCGACATGGAGGCACAGAAGGCATTCTGGGGCGACACCATGCAGATGTGGAAGGGCGTGCTCGGCCAGTTCGGGGGCCAGTTCGGCGACAACTCCGAAAGCGCGCCCGAGCTGCCGCGCAAGGACAAGCGCTTCCGCGACGAGCGCTGGAGCAACAACCCCGTCTTCGCACTGATCCATCAGACCTACTTGCTTATGGCGGAACAGCTCGAAGGCATGGTCGACAAGGTCGATGGCGTCGACAAGGAAAAGAAAGAGCAGCTGCGCTTTGCCGTGAAAGCCGTGATCGACGCGCTCAGCCCGTCGAACTTCGCCGCAACCAACCCGGTGGTGCTGGAACGGACCCTGGAGACCAAGGGCGAAAACCTCGTTCGCGGCATGCAACACATGCTGGACGACATGCGGCGCGGGCAGCTGACCCACACCGATCCCGATGCTTTCAAGCTTGGCGAAAACATAGCTGTGACCCCGGGCAAGGTGGTGCACGAGACCCCGCTCTACCAGCTGATCCAGTACTCGCCCTCGACCGATGAGGTGCTGCAAACGCCGCTGGTCATCTTCCCGCCGTGGATCAATCGCTTCTATATCCTCGACCTCAATCCCAAGAAGAGCTTCATCCGCTGGGCGGTGGAACAGGGGCTGACGGTTTTCGTCGTCAGCTGGAAATCGGCCGACGCTTCGATGAAGGACGTGGTGTGGGACGATTACATCCGCGCGCAGATGGATGCGATCGATACGATCCGCGCGCGGTTGGACGTGCCGAGTGTCCACACTATCGGCTATTGCGTCGCCGGCACGACCCTCGCCGCGACCCTGGCGATCCTCGCCCGGCGCGGGGAGCAAGACAAAGTGGCGAGCACCACTTTCTTCACCGCGCAGGTCGATTTCACCAAGGCCGGCGAGCTGCTGCATTTCATCGACGACAACCAGATGATGGCGATCGAAGCGCTGTCGGGCGAAGGCTACCTCGACGGGCGCTACATGGCGGCAACCTTCAACCTGCTGCGCGGCACCGACCTGATCTGGAACTATGTCGTCAACAACTACTTGCTGGGCGAAGACTATCCCGCCTTCGACCTGCTGCACTGGAACGGTGACGTCACCAACCTACCCGCCAAATGGCACAAGGATTACCTGGAGCAGCTTTATCGCGACAACCGGCTGGTCGAGCCGGATTCGCTGAGCGCCGATGGCACGCCGATCGACCTGAGGCAGGTTTCCGTCCCGACCTATGTCCAGGCCGGCAAGGAAGACCATATTGCCCCGGCCGAGAGCGTGTGGAAGATTCGCGATCATTTCACCGGACCGATCCGCTTTGTGCTGGCAGGCAGTGGGCATATCGCCGGGGTGGTGAACCCACCGGGCAGCGGGAAGTACCAGTACTGGATCAACGAGGATCCGGAGCTCGACAGCCTTGAGCAGTTCCGCGAGGATGCCGTCGAACACCCGGGCAGCTGGTGGCCGGACTGGATCGAATGGATTCGTCAACAGGATAGCGCCACGGTGAAGGCCGCAGGCAAGCGCAAACCCGGCGCGAGCAAGTCCGATAACGTCATCGAAGATGCACCCGGCCGCTATGTCATGAGCCGCTAGAGGCACATAATCATCTGGATTTATTGATTTTCCCAGTTTATTGTGCACTGCACAAAAAATCCTTGACTTCGCAGCTGCAATGCCTATTTTGTGCAGTGCAACATGAAGCTGCAAATGAAGTAAGGATACTCCCATGGCCGACAACGCCACGAGCAAGATCGATGCCGCTGCCGAGAAGGCCTATGCCGAAGCAGCTGCCAAGAAAGTAGACGCCCCGAACGCCGAGAAGGCTGTCGAGGCTGCACCGAAGCCTGCCGCCAAGCCTGCCAAGAAGGCCCCGGCGAAGAAGGCTCCGGCCAAGAAGGTTGCTGCCAGGAAGCCGGCAGCCAAGAAGACCGCGACCCGCAAGCCGGTGGCCAAGAAGGTCCCCGCCAAGAAGGCGGCCGCACCCAAAAAGACTGTCGCTGCCAAGAAGGCTGCGCCGATGACCACCGTTTCCAAGCTGAAGGACACCATCATGGCTACCGACACCACCAAGATCACCGAAGCCGCCAAGACTTTCGCTGCCGACGCGCAGACCCGCCTCAAGGGCGCCTACACCAAGGGCACCGAACTGGCTGGTGACTATGTCGAGTTCAACAAGGCCAACCTCGAAGCCGTCGTCGCTTCGGGCAAGGTTCTCGCTTCGGGCATGCAGAGCATGGCTCGCGAAGGTTTCGAAGACACCAAGAAGGCTGCCGAGCAGGCTCGCGAAGACATGAAGGCAGTTGCTGCCGTCAAGTCGCCGACCGAGTTCGTGAAGCTGCAGGGCGACTTCGCTCGCCGCAACTTCGACGCTGCCGTCGCTTACAGCTCGAAGAGCACCGAAGCATGGCTGAAGCTCGCCAACGAAGCGTTCGCTCCGATTTCGAGCCGTTACAGCGAAGCTGCCGAGAAGTTCTCGAAGGCTGCCTAAGCGCTGACGAAACAGCTTGAAGGCCGGGTAACCTCTCCTCTCCCACCCGGCTGGATACTGGAAGGGCTGGATAGCTTCGCGCTGTCCAGCCCTTTTGCTTTTCCTCCGGTCAACTTGCCTCGCCGGTAACCATCAGTTTTCGGTAAGGCGAAATGTCCATCTTGCATGCCAGCCAAGCGATACGATATTGCAGACCCGATGATTGATAGCACCGACCTTCATTCCATACCGTTTCCCCTCGTCCTTCGGATGGCCGGGGACGATGACGCACAAGGCGGTGACAGCGACGGCGACGCGGAAGTCGGTATCGCCACCAAGACCAGGGCCAAGCCCAAGAAGCCGAGCCAGTACAAGGTGCTGATGCTCAATGACGACTACACCCCGATGGAATTCGTGGTGATGGTGCTCAAGCGTTTCTTCAAGATGGACCTCGACCAGGCCACGCAGGTAATGCTGCATGTCCACCAGAAGGGCGTCGGCGTGTGCGGCATCTTCCCTTACGAGGTGGCCGAGACCAAGGTGAACCAGGTGATGGACTTCGCTCGCCAGAACCAGCACCCGCTGCAATGCACTCTGGAGAAGGCATAAGCTCCACAAGTCCCACGTGGGGGCATGACCTCGGCGGTTTTTGTCGCTAGAGGCTGCTAGGGCAGCCACCTGATCCGCGAGCAGAACCGCACACGTGTTCAAATTCCTTCCTTCGATCGACCGCTACATCCTTCGGCTTACCGTAGTGCCGATGATGGCGGTGTTCGTGCTGGCCGCTTCACTGCTGCTGCTCGACAAGATGCTGCGGTTGTTCGATTTCGTTGCTGTTGAAGGCGGGCCGGTGGCGGTCGTGTTCAAGATGCTGGGCGCGCTGATCCCGGAGTATGCCAGCCTCGCCATCCCGCTCGGGCTGCTGCTGGGAATCCTGTTTGCCTTCCGCAAGCTGGCGACCACCAGCGAACTCGACGTGTTGCATGCTGTGGGCATGGGCTATGGCCGCCTGCTGCGCGTACCCTACGCCATCACTGCAGTGCTGGTGGCGGTCAACGTAGCGCTGGTGTTCTATGTCCAGCCGGTCAGCCGCTATTATTACGAGCAGCTCGAGTACGAGCTGCGGTCAGGCGCGCTGGGGGCCTCGATCAAGGTTGGCGAATTTACCACGCTGGCCGATCGCATGGCGTTGCGGATCGAGGAAAGCGAAGACAACGGGCGCCAGCTCAAGGGAATTTTTGCCCGGGTCTCCAACGACAAGGGCCAGGTCCTCTCCATCAGCGCGCGCGAGGGGGCTTTCCTCGCGACGACCGACAGCCCCGACACCATCATCCTGCGCCTGACCGACGGCACGATCGTGCAGGACACCGGGGGCGACAAGCAGACCCCGCGCGTGCTCAGCTTTACGCGCCACGACCTGCCGATCGACTTGCCGCGGATCGAGGAATTCCGCGCCCGCGGCGATGCCGAACGCGAGTATATCCTGCCCGAATTGCTCAGTATCGGCTGGAGCGACAACACGACGGAGGAGAAGCGCGACGCCAGCCAGGCGAGTTTCAACTTCCGATTGGTAGAGGTCGTGATGATGTGGCTGATGCCGCTGCTGGCGGTGGCGCTGGCAGTGCCGCCCAAGCGATCGAGCAGTGCCTTGGGCGTGTTCGTCTCCATCGTGATGGTGGTGAGCTACCACAAGGTGAACCAGTACGCTGAAGATGTCGCCGCGCTGGGGCTGGTCGACCCGATCCTGGGGCTATGGGGGCCCTTCGTCCTGTTCGCCGCGCTGATCCTGTGGATGTACCGCACCATCGCCTTCAAGCCCGGCGGCCAGCCGATCGGCGCGCTGGAAAATGCCTTTGCCAAGCTCAGCAAGCGCATCGCCAAGCTGTTCAAGCGCAAGCGCCACCGGGCCGACGACTTTGCTTCACCCGTCGCTGCCGAGGCGGCCGAGTAACGCCACATGCATCTCGACTTCTTCCCTTCGCGCACGCTGACGCTTTACCTCGCCAAGCTGTTCGTGGTCCGCATCTTCGCTGTGCTGGTGATGCTGGTGCTGGTGCTGATGATGCTCGACCTGCTCTCCACCAGCGGCGAGATCCTCAGCGTCGAAGGCAATGGCCAGGGCGAACTGTGGACCTATGTCAGCCTGCGGGTGCCGCAGCTGGTCATGCGCTTCCTGCCCTACTCGGTGCTGCTGGCGACGATTATCTCGCTCGTCACCCTGAACCAGAACAGCGAAGTCATTGCCATGAAGGCAGCGGGTCTCTCGGCGCACCAGGTGCTGGCACCGCTGCTGCTGACAGCACTGGTAGTCTCGGCGGTCACCTTCGTCTTCAATGAACGCGTCGTGACCCGCGCCACCGCGACGCTCAAGGCATGGGAAGCGACCGAATACGGCGCTGTGCCACCCGACGCCGATACCAGGGCCAATGTCTATATCACCGACGGCACCAACATTCTCACCGCCCGCACCGTCAGCGGTAGCGGCGATGCGATGCAGCTGGGCCAGGTGACATGGTATGCCCGCGCACCGGGCGGGACGATCTCGGAACAGATCAGGGCACCGAGCGCCCGTTATCTCGGCCCCGGCTGGGAGCTGCAGGATGCCCAGAAGTTCGAAGTCGGGACGGCCAGCACAAGCGAACTGGCGACCGTGGTCGTAGGCGAAGGCCTGTCCCCGGCCCAGATCGAACTGGAATCGATCGATCCCGATACCGAGCCGTTTTGGGAACTCTCCTCCGCCATCGAAGCCTATGAGGCGGTCGGTCGCCGCACCGACGAGCTGCGCGCCAAGTGGTGGCACAAGCTCGCCGGGCCGCTCAGCGCCTTCCTGATGCCGCTGCTGGGCGCGGTCGCCGCCTTCGGCCTCGCCCGTTCGGGCCAGCTGTTCGTGCGCGCAGTGATCGGCATGGCGCTGGGCTTTGCCTATTTCGTGGTCGACAATGCGGCGCTCGCCATGGGCAGCTTCGGCGGATACCCGCCCTTCCTGGCCGCCTGGGCGCCGTTCTTCCTGTTCCTGCTGGTGGGCGAGACAGTCCTGATCCGGACCGAAGAGTGAGCGACTGGACGCTCCGCCTCGCAAGGCCCGAGGATGCAGATCACTGGCCGGCCATCGAACGCGCAGCAGCAGAGATGTTCCGCAGCGATCCCGATCTCGTTGGCATGGATTTCGACGAGACGTGGGAAACGGATGAGCTGCGCGGCCTGATCCGCAAGGGGCACTGTCTCGCAGCCCAGCTTGGGGAGCGGCCGATCGGCTTCCTAGCCAGCCAGCCTTTCAGCCGTGAATTGCATGTGTGGGAGATGTCGGTCCATCCGGACGGGCAACGCAAGGGTATCGGCGCCGGGCTGGTGCGTGCTTGCCTGATCGATGCTGCCAACTCGGGCTTCAAGGCGGTGACGCTGACGACATTCCGGGATGTGCCGTGGAACGGACCGTTCTACGCCAGGCTGGGGTTCGAGGAAGTCACCGCGCTGGACGCCCATGCCCGCTTGGCCAGCGAACTGGCCCTGGAAGCGGACAACGGCCTGCCGGCGGAGCGCCGCTGCGCGATGATCAAGTTTCTCGACTAGCTGCGGCTGGCGCCGCGCGTCATCGTGCTCCGGGCGATCCGCCCGACCAAAGTGAACATGCCGGGATGGTTGGCACTCTGGTAAGTCGAGCCATCGCCCAACTCGCGGTTCAGGCGGCGGTGCGCCTCGGGCAGCGAGTGATAGGGCATCGACGGCATCAGGTGATGCAGCGCATGGTAGCGCAGGCCGACGGGCGCCCAGATCTCTGCCGCAAAGCCCGGCGGGGGGACATTGACGCTGTCGAGAAACTGCGCGGTCACGGTCATGGCCTCGCCTTCGTTCTCCCACAGATGCGCCACCAGCGTGCGCAGCTGGTTGAGCAGCGCGGTGAGCGACAGGATCGCGCCCGCTGTCAGCACCGGAGCCCAGCCGAGCCAGAACACGCTCGCGATCAGCGTCCAGGCCCACAGCATGCCGCCCAGCTCCTGCCAGAACACGCGCGGCCTTATCTCGCCTTCAGGCGGGCGACGGCGGAAATCGGGGTTGATGGAAAGCGATGACGCGCGTTCCCACACCAGCGTGCGGATCGGTGGGATCATTGCACCGAGTGGAACTAACAGGCCGAAGCGGATGACGAGCCCGATGGGGGCCAAGAGCGCCACCAGCACGAACACCGGCAGGCTCCACGGCTTCATCAGCGCCAGCGGTAAATACTCCGGGTCCTCGATGGTGCCATATTGCGTGCGCTTGTGGTGCAGCGTGTGGACGCCTTCATACATGAACGACGGCACCAGCAGCGGAATGCCTACCAACAGGTTCCAGCCCAGGCGGAAGCCCGGCAGCGCTTTCTTGTGGATATGGGTCAGTTCGTGGATGAACATCAGCGCGCGATAGAATGCGAGCGCTCCGACCAGCCCGACAGCGAACTTGGCCCAGATGCTGTCCACCACAATCGCACCGGCGATGCAGGCATAACCGAGCCCGGCCGACAGCAGCATGTCGGGCCAGTAGATCGCGCCTTTTGCTTCGGCGAGGTCCTTGGTCAGGTCGCGAGCGGCGCGGAGCATATCCTTGTCGTCGGGCAGCTGCGCATGCCAGCCACCTTTCGCTTGCGGTCGCGCAGGCTGCGCTGGGTCGAGGGTCTGTTCGATATTCATGGATTTGGTCTCGTGAAGCGCCTTTAGCCCAACTCGCAGGCAAACGACAAACGCGGTGTCTCTACCAGAGTAATCGATCGCGTAACTTGACTTGGGGCAATTACCGCACACAGGGATACGCCACGATGAACAATGAGCCTGTTCAGGGGATCCCTTTCGTGTCCGACACTCAGATAGATATTCGCCCCGTCACCGACAAGGCCGGGCGCAAGGCCTTCGTCAGGCTGGGCCAGCAATTCGCCGCCCGCGTACCGCATTCTGTTCCGCAGCTCACCTCGGAAATGATGGAGCTGATCGACCCGGAGAAGAACCCGTTCTTCGGCCATGCGACGGTGCAACTGTTCATGGCCTGGCGCGGCGGCAAGCCGGTCGGGCGGATTTCAGCCCATATCGACCATCTTGCGCTGGAAATACCCGCCGAACAGGGAATGGGGCCCGGTACCGGCATGTTCGGCTATTTCGATGCGGAAGACGAAGCGGTGGCAGAAGCGCTGCTGGCGCGCGCGGAGCAATGGAACCGGGAACAGGGCATGACGCGGATGCTCGGCCCGATCTCGATGTCGATCTGGGAAGAACCTGGTCTGCTTGTCAAAGGGCACGATCATTCCCCCATGATCATGATGGGCCACCATCCGGCGCACTACAAAGGCTGGATCGAAGCCCTTGGCTACACCAAGGCCAAGGCGCTGCTGACATATGACCTCGATGTGACGCATGATTTCCCGCCGCTGATCCAGCGGATCGTGAAGTCCGGGGAACGCAACGGGCGGATCACCATGCGTTCGGTCGACCGCAAGCATGTCGAGCGCGAGATCGACATAATCCTGCGTATCCTCAACGATGCGTGGTCGAAGAATTGGGGGTTCATCCCGTTCACACAGGAGGAAGTCGACTACGCCGCCAAAAAGCTGAAGCAGATCATCCATCCGGAGGTAAACCGCATTGCCGAGCTCGACGGCGAACCCGTCGCTTTCATGCTGACCTTCCCCGATGTGAACGGGGTGCTGAAAAAGACCGGGGGCAAACTGCTCCCGTTCGGCTGGTTCCACTTGTTGCGCTGGCTCCGCAAGCCTGTGAAATCCGGCATGCGGGTTCCGCTGATGGGCGTAGTGAAAGAGTTGCAGAACTCGCGCATGGCGAGCCAGCTTGCCTTCATGATGATCAGCGACATTCGCGAGACGGCGGTGCGCGAATTCCAGTCCGAACGGGCCGAGATCGGCTGGATCCTCGATGACAACCAGGGCATGGTCGCCATCGCCGATGCCATCCAGAGCAAGGTCAATCGCGAGTACTGGATCTTCGAGAAGACGTTGTAGCAAAGAAGAAGGCCCCCGCTTCCGGGAAGAAGCGAGGGCCTTTCGGGATCGTATCACCACCGTTTGGACGGGAGGGGGGTCTCGGTGGTGATAGTGCCAGAATGCGCTGGTTTGGGAACGGTTCCCTGCCCCGAGAGATTTTTTCGAAAATTTTTCAGTCCGCTTCGGAAAGCTCCCTATTCCAGCGGCAAAACCTGTAGAGGAACATACCGGCGAACCGGGCGTTGGCTGCTCAGACAATACGAGAGGGATTTCATGTCAGTTTCGCAACAGGTTGCCGCGCAGCTGCCATTCCTGCGTCGCTATGCCCGGGCCCTTACCGGGTCGCAGCACACGGGGGACCTCTTCGTCCGCGCCACTCTAGAAGCCGCAGTGGCCGACGATGCCCTGCGACAGGATCTCGGCAAGGGCCGTGTCACGCTGTACAAGGCCTTCAACGCCTTGTGGTCGAGCGGTTACCTGGAAGTCGATCAGCCGGGCGGCACAGGCAACGGACATGAGCAAGCCGCGACCCAACGCTTGCGCACAGTTACCCCGCTCAATCGCCAGGCCCTGTTGCTGACTACGCTTGAAGACTTCACGGTTGGCGAAGCTGCCGAGATCATGGAAATCGCGCCGCATGACGTCGAGAGCCTGGTACGCGAAGCCATCGAAGAGATCGACCGCGAGTCCACTACCAGCGTTCTCATCATCGAAGACGAGCCGCTGATCTCCATGCAGCTGGAAGATCTTGTCCGCTCCCTTGGTCATGACATCGCCGGAACCGCAGCTACCCGCACGCAAGCGCAGGAAGCCGTGGCATCTTCCAAGCCGGGGCTGGTGCTGGCCGACATCCAGCTGGCCGATGGCTCTTCGGGGCTCGACGCCGTCGACGATATCCTGGCCCTGGGCGAAGTGCCGGTGATCTTCATCACCGCCTATCCAGAACGGTTACTCACTGGCGACCGGCCGGAGCCCACTTATCTCGTCACCAAGCCGTTCCAGGAAGCGAGTGTACGCACAGCAATCAGCCAGGCATTGTTTTTCAATTCCTCCAAGCCAATCGACTGAAGAGGTTTGACGCCCCCTAGCGCTGGGCCCGAATGGCGAATTCGCTGGGTTTGCGGATTGGTACGCGCAGCGTGCAGCGCACCCCGTCCTCGGGAAACTCCAGCTCGACCGGGTGGCGCAGCTCGTGGGCCACGATCTTCTCGATCAGGTCTGTGCCGAAGCCTCGGCTTCGCTCCTGCGGGACCGGTGGTCCACCTTCTTCTCGCCAGCGGACTTCGGCAATACCGCCTTCCTGGCGCTCCCAACTGACGATGACGCGCCCGCCCTCAGCGCTGAGGGCGCCATATTTGGCAGCATTGGTCGCCAGTTCATGGATGGCAAGGCCGAACGAGAGAGCATCGTTGGGGGCTAACGCCAGATCGGGGCCCTCAAGGTCGAGCGCCCGGTCTTCCGGGTTGGCATAGGGCGCCAGTTCCGCTTCGATCACCGAGCGCAAGGGTGTCGAGCCCCATTCCGATTGCGTCAGCAAGTCATGTGTTGCCGACAATGCTCGGATGCGCCCGTCGAGCGCGGTGGCAAAATCGTCGAGATTGTCGGTCCGTCGCCGGGTGAGAGCGATGATCGAGAGGACATTGGCAAGCGTGTTCTTGACCCGGTGATTGAGCTCGCGCGTCAGCGAATTGCGGATCGAATTCTGCTCGGTGTAGTATTCCAGCGCCGAGAGATCCTCCAGCGCCTGTTGCGTCAGCAGCCGCGCGATCAGCATGGAAAGGCTCGCCACCGCCAGCCCGAACAGCAAGGTGATCATGCTGAGCGGTGTCAGGGTGCTGCCCTTGGCCGACTGCACTTCCAGCATCATTGCCCGATTGCCGATCAGGATCTCGATTGCGCTGGACTGGCCGATGCCGTTGGAGTCCTGGTGGGTCGCCAGCAAGTTGCTTTGGTCGATTGCACCATCGTAAAGACGCACGCTGCGATCACCGACCAACCCGTCGTAGATCGCACCATCGAGGAAGTTCTGTCCGTCGAACGGGCTGTACAGGAATCCCTTCAACTGCCGCCCGTCCTGTTCTGCGCTGAATACCGGCATGTAGACCAGCAGCCCTGGCCTGGGGCCGCTCCTGCCGCTGACCAGAGTGATTTTTTGCGTCGCGGTCGGCTCAAGCGACGTCACGGCCTTGTTCATTGCAGTCCGGCGCACCGGTTCCGCATACATGTCGAGACCCAGGGCGCGCTGCGTCCGGACGGAATCCGGCAAGCTAAACGTTACGGGAACAACTTTTTCCGCCGCTTCCGTTCCCGGCAGGCGATAGACGCTTATCGGTCGGCCGAGCTGACTTCCGATACGACTTTCGAATTGCCCGACCTCGTTGGGCTCCAGCACTTCGGCCCAGCCGATCCCGCCGGAAACGCGATACTGGTCGTCCAGCTTGAGCTCGCGGGCGAAGCGCTGGAACAGGTCGATCTGCACCGTGTCGACGGTCGAGAACAGGGCGGCACCGGCGCGCAGGTAGGCAGTTGAATTATTGGCCCTGCGCTCGAGGGTCGAGCCGATGGTGCGGGCGGTCTGGTCGATCTGGGCCAGTTCGCGCCGATTGTCACCGCGTTCGATCGCGAACACACTCAACGCGGTGACCCCGGCAATCAGCAGGAAGATCGCCAACGGTACGGCGCGCGGATATTTCACCAGCCAGCGCCCTGACCGACCCACTCCTGGTGATGGCGCTGAAGCCAAGCCCTGTCCCTTCATTCCTGCCCCTCCATTGCGCTCATACGCACCCGGGGGAACCAAATTCGGTGGCTTCCGTTCCATGACCGGATAGGAAGCACACGACTCCCCTGCACATAGATGCAGCGGGGGCAAGGGACAAACCAGCCAACCATGACCGCACGCCCCCCCACCGATGACAACACCCCCAAGGGGGTTCCGGGTTCGGTGCCCCAAGGGAAAGCCACCCGGCCCGAATGGGCCGATGGTTTGCGCCAGCTGTACGATTCGGTGGTCGATGAACCTCTTCCCGACAGTTTCAAGGAGCTGCTTGCCAAGCTGGACAAGCCCGCCCAAGGTGGAAAGCCGATGGGCGGGAGCGAGCCGGAATGAGCAAGTCCGAGCGAACCGCCGAAGAGCGAGCGGAATTCAAGCGAGAACTGGAAGCGGTCATCCCGCACCTGCGTGCTTTTGCCCGTGGCCTGTGCGGTCGCCCGGACATGGCGGACGACCTGGTGCAGGAAGCTCTGATGAAAGCCTGGGCCGCGCAGGAGCGCTTCCAGCCCGGCACTTCGATGCGGGCCTGGACCTTCGTGATCCTGCGCAACGCCTATCTCACCGACATGCGGCGCAACCGCTTTCGCGGAGAATATGACGAAGGCGTTGCCGAGCGTATCCTCACTCAACCGGCCGGGCAGGAAGAACCGATCCACCTTAGCGATATGCATCGCGCGCTGCTGACACTGCCACCCGAGCGACGTGAAGCGTTGCTCCTGGTCGGTGCCGGTGGCTTTTCCTACGAGGAAGCGGCCGAAATCTGCGGCTGCGCCATTGGCACGATCAAGAGCCGTGTAGGCCGGGCCCGCTCGGCGCTGAACGACATGCTCAACGAAGGTACGATCCCGCAGCGCTCGCTGGACGACGCGACGGCGCACCGCGCCATCCTGGAAGAACTCGACGTTGTTGCTGCTGGAGACGGGGTTTCCGAACCCACTCGCTGACCATCGGCAGCCTGACCATGCACAAATAGAAGGGCCCGCTACGCTTTTCGGCGTGGCGGGCCCTTTGATTGGTACAACAGGCGATCAGGCCGGATAGGTCCAGGTCGTGCCACGCGTCAGGTTATCGCTGGCAAAGCTCCAGTTGAGCTTCCCTTCGGTCACCGCCTTGAGATAGGCCGGGCGTGCGTTCTGGTGGTCGAGGTAATAGGCGTGCTCCCACAGGTCGATGACCAGCAGCGGGTTGACGCCTTCCTGGTCAGCCAGCGTGTCGCCATCATGGGTTTCCTCAATGGTCAGCTTGCCGCCCTTCTCGGCGAGCCATACCCAACCGCTAGCGAAGTGACCGGCGCCACGATCCTGCAACTGCTTGACGAGTTCTTCGGTCGAACCAAAGGCGTCCTCGATCATGGCCTTGAGCTCGTCGGTCGGGGTACCGCCGTCTTCAGCCATTGAATGCCAGTAGAAGCCGTGGTTCCAGCTTTGCGCAGCGTTGTTGAACAGGCCCTGGTTGGTGCCACGGGCAGCCGCGATGATCGCTTCCATCGAAGCATCGGCATGCTCGGTGCCGTCGATGGCAGCATTCATCTTGTCGATATAGGCCTTGTGATGCTTGCCGTGGTGAAACGACAACGTGTTGGCGGACACGGCCGGTTCCAGCGCGGTGTCGGCATAGGGCAGCGGAGTTACGTCGTAAGCCATGGGTGATCTCCCGTTTGATCAAAAGCGATTGGGTGGTTGGTAGGGTAACGCATCAGTCGGCCTGAAGTTGCATATCGCCGGAATTTTGCCGGTTCACAGCCGTAGTGAGGCCGACATTCATGGTCACATTGGCCAATGTGCGCATGATGTCGGGCAGCATCTCGACAGCCACCAGCAGCGCCAGCGGTTCGATCGGGGCACCCATCGCCAACGCGATAGGGCCAATGGAAATGACGAAGCTGATCGAGCCAGGCAGGCTGACCGAGCCAACGCTGATGACAAAAGCGACAGCGATGCCGGCGAGCAGCAATGGCAGGGTGAGTTCGACCCCGGCCAAGTGCGCGACATAGATCGCCACCGCCAGGTTCATCGCCGGGCTGGTAGCGCGGAAGATGGCCACTGCCAGCGGCAGGACGAAATCGGCCACTTCCTCGCGAATGCCGAGCCGCCTCGCGCTCGCCAGCATCGCCGGCAGGCTGGCAAGGGAGCTTTGCGTCGAAACTGCTACTGCCTGCGCCGGCAACACCGCCTTGGCAAAGCGCAGCGGCGCAATCCGGCCACCGAAGATGCCCACGAGATAGGCGGCCAGCAATACGATCGCACCCATTGCCGAGACTGTCACGATATAGTGCGCCAGCGTGGCAAAGGCTCCACCCCCGGCCCGCGCCGCGACGCCGACTGCCAATGCAAACACGCCCGCAGGCGCGATCCACAGCACCCAGCCGATGATCGTCAACATCGTGTTGGCGAGTGCTTCGAAGAAGGCCAGCAAGGTTGCTTTCTGGACGTCGGGCAGCCGTGCGACCGCCACCGCGAACAGGGCAAAGAAGATTGTCAGCGGCAGGGTAGAGGTCTCCGCCGCAGCCTGGATGATGTTGGGCGCGACCAGCGATGCGATGAAGTCGGCGATGGTGGGCACCGCCTGCGCTTCGGCACCAGGTGCATCGAGGATATTGGCTGCGCCGGCCGGTGGCGGGAAGGCCTCCAGCAAAAGCGGCATGGCAATCACTGAAGCGACGCCGCTGAACACCAGCAGGCCGGCAATCGAGAGGATTGTCGCCATCGCCGTACGCCCGGCACTCGCCGCACTGATCATCTTGGCAATGCCCAGCACCAGCAGCGACGCGACTAGCGGAATAATGGTCATTTGCAGGGCACGGAGCCACAGCGTGCCGATAACCGACGCGCTCTTCATGATTACATGATCACCGGGTGTCCCCGCCAGCATCCAGCCGACGAGCAAGCCGGCCACCAGCCCGCCGAAGGTCCACCACACCGGCAGGCGAATAGTCACCAGCCCGCCGCTTTCGCCAGGCGCAGCGTGCCTCTCCGGACGTGTCTCGTTCTCAGCCAAGCCGGGCCCCCTCTCCACTTCGCCCTTCCCAATCGGGGCGCATTAGCTCTAAAGCGCGTGGCAAATCGCGGTGCCAGCCGCAACAGTAATCCGCAACGTCTAACCGTAGCCCAGGGGACAGGAATGGCGCGCAAATTCTTCGGAACTGACGGGATCCGGGGCGAGACCAATTCCGGAAACATGACAGCTGCCACTGCCATGCGGGTCGCGCAGGCGGCAGGCGCGCATTTTCGCCGCGGGGACCATCGTCACCGGGTGGTGATCGGCAAGGACACGCGTCTGTCGGGCTACATGATGGAATCGGCCCTGGTGGCCGGGTTTACCAGCGTGGGAATGGACGTGATCCAGACCGGGCCGCTGCCGACACCCGCCATCGCCATGCTGACCCGCGAAATGCGCGCTGACCTGGGCGTGATGATATCCGCCAGCCACAACCCCTATCGCGATAATGGCATCAAGCTGTTCGGGCCGGACGGGTTCAAGCTGTCGGACGAGGTCGAGCTGGAGATCGAGCGGGGCATCGAAAGCGAACCGCAACTGGCTGCGGCTTCCGAGATCGGCCGCGCCCGGCGGATCGAAGATGCGCGCGGTCGCTACATCCATGCGCTCAAGCAGTCGATCAGCACGGAAACGCGCTTTGATGGGCTCAAGGTCGTGGTCGATTGCGCCAACGGTGCCGCCTACCAGGTCGCTCCATCGGCCATCTGGGAGCTGGGAGCCGAAGTCATCACTCTGGGCGTCACCCCCAATGGGACCAACATCAACGACGGGGTCGGCTCGACCTCGCTCGATGCGATCAAGGCCAAGGTGGTCGAGGAAGGCGCCGATGTCGGCATCGCGCTCGATGGCGATGCCGACCGGTTGATAGTGATCGACGAGAAAGGCAATGCGGTCGACGGCGATCAGATCATGGGCCTGATCGCCATCCGGATGGCAGAAAAAGGCGTGCTGCGCGGTGGCGGCGTGGTTGCCACGGTCATGAGCAACCTGGGTCTCGAGCGCTATCTTGCGGACAAGGGCCTGACGCTTGAGCGAACCAAGGTCGGCGACCGCTATGTGCTCGAGCGAATGAAGGCAGGCGGCTTCAACATCGGCGGCGAACAATCGGGGCACATGATCCTGCTCGACCATGCCACCACCGGCGACGGCACGGTGGCCGCGCTGCGGGTGCTCTCCAGCCTGGTGCATTTCCGTAAGCCTGCGAGCGAAGTGCTGCATGTGTTCGACCCGGTGCCGCAACTGCTTAAGAACGTGCGCTTTGCCGGAGGCACGCCGCTGGAGGATGTCGACGTCAAGTCAGTGATCGCCGATGCCGAAGCCGAGCTAGCGGGCAAAGGTCGGCTGGTAATCCGTCCTTCCGGCACCGAGCCGGTCATCCGGGTGATGGCCGAAGGTGACGACGGGGCACAGGTTGAAGCCGTAGTCGACCGGATCTGCGATGCTGTGAAGGCGGTGGGCTGATGCTGCAGATGCGCCCCGACTGCGAACGCTGCGGCACTGATTTGCCCGCCGAAGCCCCCGGCGCGTTCATCTGCAGCTTCGAGTGCACCTATTGTGCAGAATGCGCCGAGGACCTCGACGATCGCTGCCCCAATTGCGGCGGCGAACTGATGGATCGCCCGACCCGCGCCAAGGCGCTGCACGAAAAATTTCCGCCCAGCCAAGAGCGGAAGTTCAAGGGTTGAAGACTGCGCCACCCCGCATTCTCGCCATTGCAGGCTCCGACAGTTCAGGCGGTGCCGGGATCCAGGCCGATATCAAGACCATCACCATGCTCGGCGGCTATGCCATGACAGCGATCACCGCCGTGACTGCGCAAAACACCTTAGGCGTGGCCGCGGTGGAAACTCTCGCACCCGACCTCGTTGCTGCGCAGATTGACGCCTGCGTGGACGATATTGGCGTGGACGCCATCAAGATCGGCATGTTGGGCAATGCCGACATAGCCGAAGTCGTGGCCGACAGGCTGGAAGACCTTGGCTGCCCGATCGTGTTCGATCCTGTCATGGTTGCGACCAGCGGCGCAGTGCTGGCCGATGCTGCGACCATCGAGATGTTCGAGTGGCTGATGGAAATCGCCACGCTGACCACGCCCAACCTGCCCGAGCTGGCGGCGCTGGGTGGGCATGAGGCGATGGAACGGCGCGGAATAGCCTATCTCGCCAAGGGCGGGCATGGCGATGGCAGCCGCATTGTCGACACGCTCTTCGACCCGGCCAACAGGCACGCGAGCTTCGACGATGCCCGGATCGATACCCGCCATACCCATGGCACGGGCTGCACACTCTCCAGCGCTATCGCCACGCTGCTTGGCCATGGCCAGTCGCTGGAACACGCTGTGCGCCTCGGTCGTCGCTTCGTACGTGAAGCGATCGCCAATGCCCCTGGTTACGGCAAGGGATCAGGCCCGCTCGGGCACCAGGCGGTCCGGCTGGATGACTAATGGCCGCTAGGCAGGGATGTCGTAAAACTCGGCAATGTGCGCCCATGCCTCCTCGGCAGTCTCGCACCAGGTAATCAGGTCGAGATCCCGCTTGGAGATAGTCCCTTCTTCGGCAATGGCTTCGAAATTGACCACCCGGGTCCAGAAATCGCGCCCGAACAGCAGGATCGGCATCGCTTTCATCTTGCCGGTCTGGATCAACGTCAGCAGCTCGAAGAATTCGTCAAAGGTGCCGAAGCCGCCGGGGAATACCGCCACCGCCTTCGCCCGCAGCAGGAAGTGCATCTTGCGCAGCGCGAAATAATGGAAGTTGAGCGAAAGATAGGGCGTCACATACTGATTGGGTGCCTGTTCGTGCGGCAGGATGATGTTGAGCCCGACCGATTCCGCGCCGGCATCGCTGGCCCCGCGATTGGCCGCCTCCATGATCGAGGGGCCACCACCCGAACAGATCACGAATTGGCGCTTGCCGTCTTCGACAATGGCCTTTTCACTGACCATCCGCGCCAGCTTGTAGGCTTCGGCATAATACTTGGCCTTGGCGGCGAGGTTGGCGGCGACCTTCTGCTCGTATTCATCGCGCCCCTTGGCCGCTTCGATCTTGGCCTCGGCGTCTTCCGGCGAGGGGATCCGCGCAGAGCCATACATCACCAGCGTTGACCCCACACCGGCTTCCTCCAGCAGCATCTCCGGCTTGAGCAGCTCCAATTGGAAACGCACCGGGCGCAGTTCTTCGCGCAGCAGGAACTCGGTGTCCTGGAAAGCCAGCCGATAGGCCGGGTGGCGAGTTTGCGGAGTGTCGGTGGGGCTGCTTTCGGAAAAGCGGGCTTCCTGTTCCGCACGGTAAAACCGGCGGTCGCTCAACTTGCGGTCGTTCTTATCTTTCATTGCCCCGGCCCTAAGGCCAAGCCGTGACCGGGGCAAGACTGCGCGCGGTCAGAGGACGAATGCCAGCATCGCAAACACCACGGTTCCGCTGCCAAGGCCAATGGTCGTCGCCCGGCGATAACCCGGAGCCATCCAGCCAACGATGAGCCCGCCCAGCACGACCAGGAACAGCACTATCGCGGCAAGGATCTGGTAATAGCGATAGAGCTGCGGTCCATGACCCTTGTGCAGTTCGATCAGGGAATATTGCAGGTCCGGTTGGTTGAAGGTGCCGGTCCAGGCGCCGTCTTCACCCTGCGACAGGACCACGTAATCGCGGCTGGTCGGGCGGGTCATGATCGAGCCCGGTCGCATGCGCAGGTAGTCGAACCCGATGTCGAGATCGTTTGCGGCCAGCACCGCATGGACATCCTCTTCGATGCTCGCGCTGTCCGGATCGAGCAATGTCCCTTCCGGCACGGTGATGGGTGTCTCGACTACCTCGCCCTTGTAGTCGAGCAGGTAAGCCCCGCCGGTGTAGGCAACAAGGATAAACAGCGGAGCCAGCAGGCCTGCGGCCCACAAATGGCATTTGACGAGGAAATTGCGGGTCTTGGCTTTGCCCATGGGGTGAACGATCCTTCAAACACTAATGCAAATCACTTGCAATAAGCCCTTGGAGATACAGGCTCAGCGAGTCAAACGAAGAATCGTTGCAGGATGTCGCAATCGAGAGAGAATGGATGCCCCGTGAGGATTCGAACCTCAATTGACGGAGTCAGAGTCCGTAGTCTTACCATTAGACGACGGGGCATCAGTCGCAGCGAGCGCCGGGCAGAATCGCGTCCGGGCTGCTGGAGAGGCGGCGCATTTAGGTTGCTGCCTGCCCTGCGTCAAGGCCGCTGAGAGCACCGCCGCAGCGATCCTCTTGCCGTAAGCCGTTGTTGCCACTAACTTCTGCCCCAGGTCCTCGTGCCAAGTGCGTGCGAGAGGAAGAAAGAGACGTTGATATTATGGCGGATTTGTCTCCGCCGGACAGGAAAGGGAGGGCAGGCCGCAAAGGGAACAAAAGGTCCGGCAAGGTAGCCGATTTTCGCTACAAGAGTTCCCCGCCGCCCGAAGATACTGCATCCGATCGCCGCACTGGCAGGGATGGCCGCGCGCGCAGGCCGTCTGCCAATGGTGCGCGTCCCAACCATCAGGCGAACCACCAAAGCGCCAAGAAGGGCCGCCCCGGGCAACACAGACCCCATTTCCGCCAGGCTTATGCCGCGCTCGATCTCGGCACCAACAACTGCCGCCTGCTGATCGCGCGCCCCTCAGGCGAGAACTTCACCGTCATTGATGCCTTCAGCCGGGTGGTGAAGCTCGGCGAAGGGCTGGCCCATAGCGGGCAGCTGTCCGACGAAGCGATGGACCGGGCGTTGGGCGCGCTGAAGATCTGCTCGGAAAAGCTCCAGAGGCGCAAGGTCTTCCTCGCCCGCTCGGTCGCTACCGAGGCCTGTCGCCGGGCGTCCAACGGCGAGGAATTCATCGCCCGCGTGCGCGAGGAAACCGGCATCGCGCTCGATATCATCACCGCGCAAGAGGAAGCGCGGCTGGCGGTGCTGGGCTGTCATATCCTGCTCGAACCCGGCGAAGGACGCGCAGTGATCTTCGACATCGGCGGCGGCTCGACCGAGCTGGTATTGATCGAACCCGACGGGCGCGCCGTGCCGCGCATCCTCGACTGGCAGAGCGTGCCGTGGGGCGTGGTCTCGTTGACCGACATGGTCACCCGCCAGGGCCGGGGCGAGGAAGCGCGGCTGGCCCGCTATGCCGAAATGCGCCGGGTGGTGAGCGAGAGCTTTGCTCCTTTTGCCGAACGTGTGACCAACGCCGCGAGGGCCGACGATATCCGCCTGCTTGGTACCAGTGGCACGGTCACGACGCTCGCCAGCCTGCACCTCGGCCTGCCGCAATACGATCGCGGTGCGGTCGACGGCCTGATCGTCGAATCCGCCGCCATGCGCGACATCTCCTCTCGCCTGTCCGGCATGAGCGTGGAGGAACGCTGCACCCTTCCCTGCATCGGTCAGGACCGCGCTGAACTGGTCGTGGCCGGTTGCGCGATCCTCGAAGCTATCCTCGATCTGTGGCCGGCGCGACAACTGGGCGTAGCCGATCGCGGTATTCGCGAAGGAATCCTGCGCAGCCTGATGGCCGACGAGCTGTCGACGCCTCGCGAGCAGCGTGAGGCCCGCCGATGAGCCGGTCTGGCCGTGACGCGGGCAAACGGGTCAAGACCGCCCGGGGGCGCACCGCTTCTTCGACCCGCTGGCTCGAGCGCCAGCTCAACGATCCCTATGTCAAACAGGCCAAGGCCGAAGGCTATCGCAGTCGCGCAGCCTACAAGCTGATCGAACTGGACGAGAAATTCGGTCTGCTAAAGAACGCGTCGCGCGTGGTCGACCTCGGCATCGCTCCGGGCGGCTGGAGCCAGGTGGTGCGCAAGGTCAGGCCCAAGGCAGCAGTGGTCGGCATCGACCTGCTGGAAACCGAGCCGATCGAAGGCGTGACAATCTTCCAGATGGATTTCATGGCCGATGAAGCACCCGCTGCGCTGGAAGAGACACTCGACGGGCCGCCCAACCTAGTGATGAGCGACATGGCGGCCAACACCGTCGGTCACAAGCAGACCGATCATTTGCGTACCATGGGGCTAGTCGAAACCGCCGCTCACTTCGCCATCGAGACTTTGGAGGAAGGCGGGACATTTCTCGCCAAGGTACTGGCGGGCGGGACCGACAGCGAACTGCTGGCGCTTCTGAAAAAGCACTTCAGGACCGTCAAGCACGCCAAACCTCCGGCCAGCCGCAAAGGCTCGTCGGAGTGGTATGTTGTCGCTCAGGGATTCAAGGGCCGCTAGGACAGCGGCCCTTCTTGCAGCCGTCTTATTCGGCGGCTTCGGCCGGCACCGGGACCGCGTCGGCAGCACCGCCAGCAGCTTCAACCGGATCAATGTCGCCGCCTTCCACGCCTGCACCTTCGACAGCGGTGCCATCAGCCTCGGCCGCAACGGCTTCGACATATTCCGGCACCGGCACGTTTGAACCCATCGAGTTCATGTACAGTGCCACGGCTGCGCGATCTTCGATCTTGGACAGGCCGGCAAAGCTCATCTTGGTCCCGTTGGCGAAGGCACGCGGGCTCTTGAGCCACTCGTTCATGGTGTCCCAATCCCAGTTGCCACCCTTCCCGGAGAGCGCACTGGAGTAGGCGAAACCGGCAGCGTGCTTGCCGATCGGCTGGCCCATGATGCCCCACAGGTTCGGGCCGATACCGTTGGCACCTCCCTGCTCGATGGTATGGCAGGCAACGCACTTGGCGAAAATCTGCTCACCGGCGCTGGCGGTAACGCTTTCCATGTTAAGAGCCGCTGCCATGGTCATCTCGGCAGCAGCGCCGCCTTCAGCGCCGTCCGCGCTGGCGATGTAGAATCCGGATTCGCCCTCTTCGAGATGCTCGGGGCTGTCGGCATGGAAATACTTGCCGGCCAGGATCGAGACGCCGAGAGCGACGATGCCGGAGAACAGGATCCAGCCGAAGATGGTATTGCGATTATCAGTCATGCGATGAGAATCCGCGCAAAGCTAGCCAATGGTGTTGTGGCCGCGCTCTAGTCAGCCTGCCCGGGTTTCGCAAGGCCATATGCGTCGCTTGCACCGCCCTTTTCACGCTATCGGTGCATTGTCGGAAACGGGAATTGCTTGCCGCGCAACTCGCCCGGCGCTACCCGCGCTGCCCTGATGTTGAGCTTTCCCGCCCCGGCGCTCGCCATGGTCGAGCAGATGCGAACAGCTGCCGGCGCCGATCCGGCGCGCGCGATCGCCTTGCAAGGTGCGCCCGGCGCCAATTCACATCGCGCAGCGCAGGAATATGCGCCCGAGCTGCTGCCGCTACCCTGTTTCAGCTTCGAAGATGCCATCGAAGCAGTGCAAACGGGCCAGGCGGGCTGCGCCATCATCCCGATCGAGAACAGCCAGCACGGCCGCGTCGCCGACATCCATTTCCTGCTTCCGGGCAGCGGACTGCAGATTGTCGGCGAACACTTCATGCGGATCGAACATGCGCTTATGGGCCTCGGCCCGGGCCCGTTCGAAGCGGTGTATTCGCACCCGCAAGCGCTAGGCCAGTCGCGCGAGTTCATTCGCGAGCGCGGCATGATGCCGCTCAGCTTTGCCGACACCGCTGGTGCCGCAGCGCATGTCGCGGAGCTGCAGGAACGCAAGTTCGCCGCCATTGCCCCCGCGCTGGCAGCCGAACTCTACGGGCTGCAGATCGTCGAGCAGAATGTCGAGGACGCGCATGACAACACCACGCGATTTGTCGTGCTGGCGAAAGAAGGCCTCGATCCTGCCACGCTGGACGGCGAACCGGCGATGACCACCTTCGTCTTCACCGTGAAGAACATCCCTGCCGCGCTCTACAAGGCCATGGGCGGTTTCGCGACCAATGGCGTCAACATGACCAAGCTGGAAAGCTACCAGCAGGGTGCGAGCTTCTCCGCGACGACCTTTTACGCCGATATCGTCGGCGCGCCCGGCGACCCGGCCGTCGACCGGGCCCTGGAAGAACTCGACTTCCATTGCGCCAAGTTGCGCATGCTGGGTTCCTATCGCATGGCGCGCGCACGCGGCCAGGTCGAAGACTGAGGTCATAGCCGAGATCACGGCTTGCACCGCCATGCTCACCATGCCACCTAGGCTGGCGTGACAACGGGGTCGGTCAGTACGGATAGTGCAAGTGCGTGGGAGCGTGTCCGCGACGATTCCGATATCCAGTTCGAACCGCTCGAACCGACCCCGCCACCGGAAACGCCAGAATGGCTCAAGCAGCTCGGCGAAGCACTCGCCGACCTGTTCGAGCCCGTAGCGCTGGCCATCGCAGCGGCGTGGCCGGTCTTGAAATGGGTTTTGCTGGGCTTGGCGATTGCAATGCTCGCTTATCTCGTCTGGCGGCTTGTCTCCCCCTATTTCGAACGGCCTGCCGGTTCCGACAGCGAAACACCTGAATGGCAGCCCGAGCGCCGCGAAGCCCTGGCCTTGCTGGAAGAAGCCGATCGCCTGGCCGAAGCCGGAGACTATGCCGGGGCCGTGCACCTGTTGCTGCACCGCAGTGTTGGCCAGATCGCCGAGGCTCGCCCCGACCTTGTCATTCCCAGTAGCACCGCCCGCGAGCTGGCAGGGCAACCGAGCCTGCCCGGCAAGGCGCGTTCTGCATTCGGTGTCATCGCCACCAGCGTAGAACGTAGCCTGTTCGCGCTTCAGGCACTGGGCCGCGACGACTGGCAGCAGGCGCGCTGTGCTTATGCCGATTTCGCGCTGGAGCGGCTTGACTGATGGCGAGCGTCGCCTCCCCTGTCCGGCGCGGCCTTGCCGCGCGTCCACAGGCCTTCGGCAAGGGCGGTGTGCTGGCGATGGTGCTGTTCGGAACGATCGCTTTCATCGCATTCCTTTACCTGATCGGAGCCGGGCAACTGACCGGCCCGGCCAACAACGGGCAGGCGCATGCCGCCTCGAACGGGCTGACGGGCTACGCCGGACTGGTGCGCTTGTTGGAGGGGGAAGACCACGATGTCTCCGTCTCGCGCAGCGAAGCAGCCTTCGATGACTACGCGCTGCTGGTGCTTACCCCTCCTGCCATGATGGACCAGGAGGAACTTGCCTCGATCATAGAAAACCGCCGCTGGCAGGGGCCGACTTTGGTGATCCTGCCCAAGTGGTACGCTGGGCGGTCGAATAATGACGAGGCGAAGTCGGGTTGGGTCCAGATCCTCGGCGCGCAATCGCCCCTTTGGAATACAGTCGTTGCGGAGCAGGAGATCGAAGTCGATCTCGTCAATGGCGAGGAATTGAAATCGCGTGGCTGGAGCGCCACAGGCAACGATGCGCTCGACGGAAAGCTGCCTGAGAGCGAGGCTATGCAGTTTTTCACCTCGGAATCCGCGAAGGGTAGCCTGGCCTTGGTCAAGTCGGGCAACGCCTTGCTGGCCGCGACTTTCGAACGAGCGTCGGAGACCGCGAGCAACGAAGCATCGGCGCCCCAGGTCGTCGCTTCCGACGACGTCGGCTATTACGACGAAGACGGCAATTTCCAGTCCTACGACACCGAGGCCGAGGACTACTATTACGACGAGGCCGGCACATATGTGCCGGCCGATGAAGACCAGTGGCCAGTCACGATTGTCGCTGAGCCCGACCTGATGAACAACTGGGGCATGGCCGATGCGTCCCGCGCGCAGATGGCACACCGGATCATCGATGCGGCAGCTGACGACGTTGACCTGCCAGTTGTGTTCGACCTCACACTCAACGGTCTTGGATCCTCCCGCAACCTTCTCAGCCTTGCCTTCGAGCCACCGTTCCTCGCCGCCACGTTATGCCTGATCATGGCGCTGTTCCTCGTCGGTTGGCGCGCCTTCCGCCGCTTTGGCCCGGCGCTGGTCGAAAGCCAGGCCTTTGCCTTCGGCAAGGGCCAGCTGGTCGAGAACGGTGCAGGGGTGATCCAGCGGACCGGGCGCATGCAGTTGTTGACCCGGCCCTATGCCGCACAGATGGAAGCCCGCATTGCCCGCAAGCTGGGCCTGCGCCGGACCGATCGGGCGGCAATCGACGAAACCCTGGAGAAACGCGGGCTCGAGCCGCTGTCGCCGCTCCTCGTCGCGCTCGAGAAAGCCCGCCACAGCCACGACATAATTCGCGCATCGCGCGCATTGCATTCGCTTGAAAGGACCATTTCCCGATGACTGAATCCCTCGACACCCTGCGCCAGCTGGCCAATGCCGTGCGCGCTGAAGTCGGCAAGGCCATCGTCGGGCAGGACGAGCTGGTCGACCACTTGCTGATCGCGCTGATGAGCGAAGGGCACGTGCTGATGGAAGGCCCGCCGGGGACGGCCAAGACCTTCCTCGCGCAATGCTTCGCCCGCGCCACCGGGCTCGATTTCGGGCGTATCCAGTTCACGCCCGACCTGCTGCCGGGCGACATCCTCGGCTCCAACCTGTTCAACTTCCAGACCAGCACCTTCACGCTCACCCGCGGGCCAATCTTCACCGAGCTGCTGCTGGCGGACGAGATCAACCGCACGCCGCCGAAGACGCAGGCGGCCCTGCTCGAAGCCATGCAGGAACGCCGCGTTACTCTGGACGGTGAAACCCACCAGCTCGGCGATCACTTCATGGTGGTGGCAACGCAGAACCCGATCGAGAACCAGGGCGTCTACCCGTTGCCTGAAGCGCAGCTCGACCGCTTCCTGTTCAAGTTGCTGGTGCCCTATCCCGACGAAGCCGAGGAAGCGAAGATCGTCGCTCGCTTCTCTGTCGAGCAAGGGCCCACCCGACCGGAGAATTTCGGGATCGAGCCGGTAACGGAGATCGAGGCCCTCCGCACCGCGATCGCAGCGACCAAGGATGTTACCCTGGCACAGGACAATGTCGATTATGTCGTGCGACTAGTGCGCGCCACGCGCGAACACGGCGACCTGATGACCGGGGCGAGCCCGCGAGCTGCGGTGCTGCTGGCCAATGCCGCGCGTGCCCGTGCCGCGCTGGATGGCAGGAACTACGTCGTACCAGACGATATCAAGCAACTTGCGACCGCGGTGCTGCGCCACCGCCTCACTTTGACGGCTGCGGCAGAGATCGAAGGTCGTGCGGTCGAGAGCATTGTCGATGAACTCGTCACCGGGACGGAAGCCCCACGCTAGGGCTGTTCGATGCGGATCGCATTCCCCCTTGTCCCGACTGCGCGTGCGGTGTGGCTGGCGGCCCTCGCCGCACCCGTCGCGCTGCTGGTCGCGCTGATCGCGCCGCAGGCGTGGCTGGTGGCGCCCATCGCCGGAGCGGCGCTGATCGTTGCGGTGTTGGCCGATGGCGCGCTCGCGGGGAAACTGGTTGAGTGGCGGTTCCATGCGCCCGCCGATGTCGAGGTGGGCGAACCGTTCACAGTCTCCGTGCTAGCGGAAATTGCCGGCGGGGCACCGGGAAGTGTCGCGGCATCGTTGCTATGCGATCCACGGCTGGCCCTTGGTGGACGGCTGGATATCACGCTCGATGCCGACCGCATGCATTGGCACGGCGAAACGGAAGTTGCAGCGAACCGGCGGGGGACAGGAGAATTCGATCGGATCTGGCTCAATTGGCAAGGGCCGCTGGGTCTCGGTGCGCGCCAGATCAGCCAGTCGGTGACCAGCGTGGTCCGCATCTGGCCAGACCTGGCGCCGATCCGCTCCAAGACGCTCGAAGCCTACTTGCGCGATTCCGAGATCGGCATGATCGCCCGCCGCCAGCGCGGTGAAGGCACGCAGTTCGAAGCACTGGCGGAATACGACGCCGGAATGGACCGCCGCCGGATCGACTGGAAGGCCAGCGCCCGCCACACCAAGCTGCTGGCCCGCGAGAACGAGAGCGAGCGCAACAACCAGATTGTCTTCGCTTTCGATTGCGGCAAGGCGATGTGCGAACCGCTGGAAGGGGTACCGCGGATCGACCGGGCGGTAACCGCAGGGCTGACCGCCGCCTATGTCGCGCTCAAAGGCGGCGACCGTTCGATGCTGTTCGGCTTTGCCCGCCGCCCTGAAGTGATCACCCCTTTCATCGCCGAAGCACGTGCCTTTCCGAAACTGCAGGAGGCCGCCGCCACGCTCGACTACCAGGCCGAAGAGCCGAACTTCACGCTTGGGCTGGCGACGCTTTCCGCCCAACTTCGCCGCCGTTCGCTGATCGTGCTGTTCTCGGAATTCACGGACCCGACCAGCGCTGAAATGATGATCGAAAGCATCGCTCGCCTGGTCGAAAAGCATATCGTCTTGTTCGTGACCTTCGAAGATGCCGAGCTGGAAGCGCTGCAATCGACCGAGCCTGACAGCCTCGCAGCCATCGCCGGGGCCGTCACTGCTGAAAGCCTCGCGCAGCAACGCCAGCTGGTGCACGAGCGATTGCGCCGCATGGGAGTCGACATCATCGAAGCGCCACACGACAAGGTCGGCTTTGCCGTGATCGACCGCTATCTTCGCATCCGTCGCAGCGAGGCGATCGCAGGATGAAGGCACCAACCCTCACCGGCCTGTTCGGCAAGAAGGAGATCACTCCACCGCCTGGGATCGAGGCAGCCGCGTTGCGGTCGGATCGGTTCCGGCTGGAACGCGAATGGGAATGGCGACGGCTGGAGGATATCGTCAGCCGCCTTGAGAAGGGTCGGCTGCGCGGGATCGACGATGAGGAAATCGCCGCCTTGCCCGCCCTCTATCGCACTGCCGCCTCCAGCCTCGCTGTTGCGCGCGAGACCTCTCTCGACAAGGCCACGCTGACCTATCTCGAGAGCCTGGTCCAGCGCGCGTGGTACCAGGTCTATGGCCCGCGGCGCGGCTTCATCGCGTGGATGCGGCAGTTCCTCGCCGGCGGCTGGTCGCGCGCGGTGCGCGATATCTGGCTTGATATATGCATTGCGCTGGCTGTGATGGTGGCAGGGACGATTGCCGGCTGGCTGCTCGTGGCCCAGAACCAGGACTGGTACTACGCACTGGTCCCCACCGGGATGGCCGATACTCGCGTGCCCGGTGCCAGCCGCGAAGTGCTGCAACAATCGCTCGCCGTCGAGAACGAGTCCGGTGGCTTGTCGGCCTTTGCCGCATACTTGTTCTACAATAACGCCAGCGTCTCCATCATGGTCTTTGCAACGGGGTTCGCCTTCGGGATACCCAGCCTGTTGCTGCTAGTGCACAATATGGCGCTGCTCGGGGCAATGATGTGGCTGTTCCACTCCGCCGGGCTGCTGCCCGATTTCCTCGCCTGGCTGGCCGTACATGGTACGACCGAATTTACCGCCATCCTTCTGGCAGGGGCAGCCGGGTTGCACATCGGGCGCCGGATGGCTTTCCCGGGCGACCGCAGCATTCTGGCAGCTGCAGCCGATGCCGGGCAGCGCACCGCCTCTGTCATGATCGGTGTCGTGATCATGCTCATATTCGCTGCCCTCCTCGAGGCCTTTCCCCGGCAGCTGGCGGGCAGTGAATCACGCACGATCATCGGCGTCTTCATGCTGATCTTCTGGGCGGTGTATTTCACGCTCGCGGGGCGCGAGCGGATACGAAGGGTTGGACCGTGACCGCCACCGCGCCCTCCTTCCCCACCAGGCAAGACAAGCGCCTGCGCGAACTCATCACGCCTGAAGGTATCGCTTTGCCGGTCAGGCTGGCGCCGCGCGGTTCTCGTTTCGTCGCGCTGGTGATCGATTACGCGATCATCACCTTCAGCCTGCTGTTCCTGTTCTTCGGCCTGTTGTTCCTGGGCGTCAGCTTCAGCGACCTGGAGAACCAGAGCGAAACAGACGGTATCGTCGAATTCCTGTTCGTGGTGTTCATGATCGTGCTGTTCGTTTTGTGGAACGGCTACTTCATCTTCATGGAAATGGGGCCGCGCGGCGCGACGCTGGGCAAACGATTGCTGAAGATCCGCGTCGCGGCGCGCGATGGCGGAAGGCTCACACCCGAAGCGGTGGTCGCGCGCAACTTGCTGCGGCAGATAGAAATCTTCATGCCGCTCAGTTTTCTCGACATGGCCGGCAGCGGCGAAGGCGGGCTAGGCTGGGTTGCCGGTGCAGCGTGGTTCGCGATCTTCATGCTGTTCCCTTTCCTCAACCGCGACTCATTGCGGGCCGGGGATCTCATCGCCGGAACGTGGGTCGTTGAAGCTCCGCGAGTGAAGCTGGCCGATGCCATGTCGGTCGGCGAAGACAAGGCCGATACCGCTTCGCGCTACACTTTCGGCGATGCAGAGCTGTCGGTCTATGGCGAACACGAGCTCAAGACACTGGAGGACGTGCTGCGGCGCGGGGACGATGCAGCGATGGCGGCGGTCCAGCAGGCGATCCTGCGCAAGATCGGCTGGGAAGGCGGTGCCGGTCACGAGCGCGAATTCCTCGAATCCTTCTACCAGGCACTGCGGGCCAAGCTCGAAGGCGACATGCGCTTCGGCAAGCGCAAGCTCGACAAGCACGATGGCGGGCACGACGCGAGGTAAGTCTCACCGCGCAACCGAATTGCGGCCTTCGCTGCATTGGCGTATGCTGGCCGGTACGGGAAGGATGAGCGATGAAACAAGCGCCGGAAATCTACAACTACCTCAGCCGCGCGGAAATCGCGGCATTCTCCGAGAAATCGGACCTGCGCGCATGGGCCACACTGGGCTGGCAGCTGGTGCTTTTCGCCGCTGCCTTCGCGCTGGCGATGCTGTGGCCAAACCCGCTCACCATCGTGCTGGCGATCCTGCTGCTGGGCGGACGGATCCAGGCCTTCGGCGTCATGACCCACGACTGCGCGCATGGAGCGTTCTTCGCGACCCCGTGGCTCAACAATTTCATGGGCAAGTGGATCATAGGCGGACCGGCGCATACCCCGCTTGAGGCCTATCGCCGCTACCACTTAAATCACCACCGTTACGCCGGGACGCCCGACGATCCCGACAAGTGGATGGTCAAGAATTACCCGGTCACCAAGAGCTCGCTCAAGCGCAAGTTCGTGCGCGACTTCACCGGGCAGACCGGCATCCGTGACCTGATGCGCGAGCTCAAGGGCTTCACCTGGGAAGGCAATGGGCCGACGCTGGTATTTCACTTGCTGCTCGCCGGATCGCTGACAGCGCTGGGTGCGCCCTGGGCCTACCTGCTGTTCTGGGCCGCGCGCCTGTTCGTCTATCCGGCGATCCACCGCCTGCGGCAGATTTCCGAACATGGCGTGGTGCCCGACCGCGACGTACTCGATGCCCGGCTCAACACCGGAACCACCATCCCCAATATGGTCGAGCGCTTGTTCATCAGCCCGTGCAATGTGAACTACCATCTCGAGCATCACATCTTCGCGGCCGTCCCGCCCTATCGCCTGCCCGCGCTGCACCGCATGCTGGTCGAGCGTGGCTATTACAAGGAGCATGACTGCATCGCCCATGGCTTCGCCGACGTGCTCCGCCGCGCCACGCGCCCTGACGAGGCCGATCCGGTCGCGGCATGAACGCGCATATACCAGTCCTGCCGGCGGACCTGTCGCAACTTTCCAGTGCCGAACTGACCCGGCTGGAGCGCGACATCGCCCGCAAGTATTCAGGCAAGGTGCCGTGGGAGACGGTTGCCTGGGGTCTTCTGATCCCGCCGATCTGGCTTGCCAACTGGGCACTCGCACTAACCGGCACCATCCCGCTGTGGGCCGGCTTCGTGATCTCCACGCTGGCGCTGATGTTCACCTATGCCCCCAACCATGATGCCCAGCATGACATCATCGGGCGACAGGGCACCAGGTGGCGCTGGCTCAACGAATTCCTCGGCCACTGGACCAGCTGGATGCTGGTGTTGCCGTTCAATACCCTGCGGGTGACCCATCTGGACCACCATCGGCACACCAACGATGAAGAACTCGACAGTGACATCACCACCCATGCCGAGACCGCGTGGGGCGCGGTGTGGGCGTCGATCCTGCAGCGCCAGCCCAGTGCCAAGCGGGCGCAGGACTATCGCGCCAGCCTGGAGCGGGCAGGCCGCGAGGACCTGATAAAGCTGACCGCGCTCTACAAGCTGGGCTTTTTCATCGGCCTGTTCGCGCTGGCGTGGAACGGACTCGCCATCGAAGCCTTCCTGCTGTGGTGGCTGCCCTACCAGCTGGCGATGACCTACATCATCTTCTTCCTCAGCTGGGCCCCGCACAGCCCGGGCATGGCGCAAGGCAAGTATCGCGACACCAAAAGCTGGAAGTCGAAACTGGGCGACCCGCTGTCGATGTGGATGGGCTATCACGTGGTGCACCACCTGCACCCCTATATCCCGCTGCTGAAGACCAAGCCGGCCTATTGGGACATGCGCCCGATCCTGGAGGCGCGCGGAGTCAAGCTCGGGATGTAGGTCCCGCTTACTCGTCGCCGTAAATGCCGACTTCGCTAACGCCCGCGCTGGTGGCGCGACCGCGATACATGCCGGGCGTGTTGAAGCTGAACACTGCCGGGCCGAACGGGGAAACTACGATCACGCCGCCCGTGCCGCCCAGGTCCTTCACATCCGCCATCACTGCATCGGCCACCGCCTGCACATCGCTTTCCTCCAGCCACATCTCGCTGGCATGGACGATGAAGGTCGGATTACCATCTTCGTCAAGCGGGACGGAGGCTTGCGCATCGTCAAGCATCTTGCGCCAGCTGTACCGCAGCCCCTGACAGATCGAATGCCCGACAGCGGCGCGAATGAAGTACTCGCCCTGCCCGGTGGCGGAGACAGCGCAATCGCGATTGTCGGCATAGGTACCCGCCCCGATCACCGGGACGTCGCCGATCCGACCCCAGCGCTTGCCGGTCAACCCACCGGTCGAGGTGCCGGCAACCATGTTGCCTTCAAGGTCCAGCGCCACAGCGCCGACCGTGCCAAATTTCACATCGACATCGATGGCGGACAGCTGCTGCGCCTTCATCCGCTCCAGCGAACGGCGACGCGGCTCTGTCGCGAAATATTCCGGATCGACCAGTTCCAGCCCCTTGTCGCTGGCGAATTCCTCCGCCCCCGCGCCGCTCAGGAAAACGTGCCGCCCGTCCTTCATGACTTCGCGGGCCAGCAGGATCGGGTTCTTCACGGTCTTGACCCCGGTCACCGCGCCGGCGCTGCGGTCGCGCCCGTCCATCAGCGCTGCATCGAGCTCGTTGGCTCCTTCCCAGGTAAACACCGCGCCCTTGCCTGCATTGAACTTGGGATCGTCCTCCATCAGCGTGATCGCGGCGATCACCGCATCCATCGCGCTGCCACCTTCAGCCAGGATTTTCGCCCCGGCATCGAGAGCTTGCTGCAGCGCGGCGCGATAGGCCGCGTCCTGCTCCGGTGTCATATTGGCGCGCTCGATCGTGCCCGCTCCGCCATGGATGGCGAATGACCAACGCGGCGCGAAGGGATCATATTCTTCTTCGTCCTGTGCCATCAAACTGGTCGGCGAAACCAGCACCAGAATCACAGCCGCAAAGGCCAAAATCGCTCGCATAGTCCCCAATTCCCCTACGTTATCGGTCTGCTCGCGCTGGAACACAGCGTAGCAAAACTTGTCTTGCGCCCTTGGTGACACAAGCAAGGCCATGGTATCCAGCCCTATTCGCTCGGAGAAGCGAAACACAAGAGAGGGGGAACTGCAATGCAATCCATGTTGGAAAGGTTTGACCAGGACAAGGCAGCCACGCTGGCCGTCGATGTCGGTTATGCGCTGGTCATTCTCATCGTCACCTGGGGGCTGGCCAAAGGCGCAAAATGGGCTTTCGCCAAGCTGGTCGATGCCGTGCCGCTGCTGCAGAAAGATACCGCAGCCGGACATTCGATCGGTGAAGCGATCGGCAAGATCGTCTCGCTGCTGATCTGGCTGTTCGGCCTGATTGCCATCCTCAACGTCTTCCATCTCGGCGCAGTCGCCGGGCCGATTGACGAACTGCTCAACAACATCATGGACTTTGTGCCCAACCTCGTGGGCGCCGGCCTGATCTTCTTCATTGGTGCCATGGTGGCCGGGATCGTTCGCGACATTGTCACCACGACACTGCAAACGGTCGATTTCGACAAATGGGCCAACAAGGGCGGTGTAGATGCCGTCACCGGTAACAGCACCATCAGCAAGACCATCGGTACGGTCGTCTATGTGTTGATCATCATCCCGGTAGCGATCTTGGCGCTCGAAGCGCTCAATCTCGAAAGCGTCTCGCAGCCGGCCAGCAACATGCTGCAGCTGATCTTCGACGCCATTCCGCGTATCATCGGTGCAGGCGTGCTGATGGGTCTTGGTTACCTAATCAGCAAGTTCGCGATGGAAACCCTGCGCGAGCTGATGGAAGGCCTCGGGGTCGACCGTTCGCTCGATGCAGCCGGGATCCTGCCCGAAGGCACGCAGGCCTCGACCGTGATCGCCCGCATTGTACAGGTGGCGATCATCCTGACCATCGGCATCGCCGCCACCCGCCTGCTCGGCTTCCCGGAACTGACCAACATCCTCAACGAGGTGCTGGGACTCGGCGGTCGAGTTGTCTTTGGCGCAGCGGTGATCGGGGCAGGTTTCCTAATCGCCAACCTGCTGGCGCGACTGGTGGGCGGTGCCGAGGGAGGTTCGACTGCAGCCACCATCGTCCGCTGGATCACAATCGTGCTTTTCGTGATCATGGGCCTGCAATACACCGGCATCGGCGGCATGCTGCCGGGCAACGCGCTGCTGGTGATCATTGCCGGCCTCGCCGTTGCCTTCGCCCTCGCCTTCGGCCTGGGCGGTCGCGACTGGGCAGCGAAGAAGCTGGATGAGTGGGACAGCAAGAAATAGGCTGACCACACTTAAGCCAAGATGTAGGGGCGCAGGGTCATGATCCTGCGCCCCGTTTCTTTGGACGATGTCCCCGCTCTTGCCATGCTGGGACGCGAGAGTTTTATCGCTGCATTCGGCCATCTCTATTCCGACAAGGACCTGAGTGCGTTCCTCGAGATGGTCTATTCAGATGCCGCCGTGCGCGAGGAAGTCGAAGGCCCCGAGTGCATCCACCAGGTCGCGCATGATGACCTGAGGATGCTTGGCTACGTGAAGCTGCGCGCGCCTAGCTGGTATGCCGAAGACTCGCCGACTGAAGATATCAGGAATCCGATCGCCCTGGGCCAGCTATACACGCAGCCCGACGCCACCGGACGCGGCATAGGTGCGTTGCTGATGGAATGGGCCATTGCCGAAGCGCGCGCGCGCGGCCATGATGCCATCCAGCTGTCGGTATGGAGCCAAAATCTTGGCGGACAGCGGTTCTACCAGCGATACGGGTTCGCCAAGGTCGCCGATATCGATTTCTATGTCGGCGAGCACAGGGACGATGAATTCTTGTACGAGCTTCGCCTCGATTGAGAGGCAGGCCAAGGGAGAGAGACATGGCTGACTTCGGATTTTCCAGCACCGCCGATGACGTGCTTGCAGACAAGGACCTGAGCGGGAAGACCGCTTTTGTGACAGGCGGCTATTCCGGGCTCGGCAAGGAGACCGCCCGGGCCATGGCAGCCAGGGGCGCGCACGTCATCATCGCCGGGCGCGACATGGAAAAGGCCAACGGTGCAGCACAGGAAATCCGCGAGGAAGTCGACGACGCCCATGTCGAGACGATCCTGTGCGACCTGGGCTCGCTCGATGCCGTGCGTTCCTGCGGTTCTGAAGCCCGCGACCGGTTCGAGAAGATCGACCTGCTGATCAACAACGCCGGCGTAATGGCTTGCCCCTATTCCGAAACCGCCGACGGCTTCGAAATGCAGTTTGGAACCAACCACCTTGGCCACTTCCTGCTGACACGGGAACTGATGCCACTGGTCGAAAAGGCCGCCGAAGGAGGCAACGACGCCCGCATTGTCAACCTTTCCAGCCGCGGGCACCACATGGACCAGGTCCACCTCGAAGATCCCAATTTCAAGTCCCGCGACTACGACAAGTGGCTCAGCTACGGCCAGGCCAAGACCGCCAATATCCTGTTCAGCGTCGGCCTGCAGAATCGCTTCGGACACAAGGGCATCACGGCAGTAGCAGTCCACCCCGGTGGCATCGTCACTAACCTTGGCCGCCATCTCAGCGAAGAGGACATTGCCAATTTGCGCAAGCGGATGGAGACCAGCGGATCGGACAATGGACCGGGCTGGAAGACTATTCCGCAAGGTGCCGCCACCACCTGCTTCGCCGCCACCGCGCCGGAATTGCAGGGTCACGGTGGAGTCTATTGCGAGGATTGCCATGTAGCCGAAGTGGACGATGAAAGTCCCACCGGTGGTGTACGAAGCTATGCTCTCGATCCGCAAACCGCCGAGGGGCTGTGGGCCTTGTCGGAAGAGATGACCGGGACCAGCTTCAGCGCCTGAGGCAGGCGACCAGCCCTTCACCGAGCCAATGGCCAAGCAAGGCACCGGCTCTGGCAACGCCGGCTTCTTCGCCAAGTCGCACGACCAGCAGGACGCATAGCTCCCCGAAGCATGCGCCCCCGAGCGCGAACGTCAACGCCTCACCATCGAGCGGATCGAGCAAGGCGAAAGTCGGGCGCAGCTGTTCGCGCCAGACCAGCAACATGCGGGGCTGCGCGAGCATAAAGTCAGCCGTGCCATTCGGCTGATCGGCCAACGAGTTCCAGAGAACGCCGACATCGTGGTTGACTGCTCGCAGCGCCAATCCGGGCAGGAATCGCAGTCGCAATTCGGCCCAGTCTTCCTCTGTAAACCCTGTCGTTTGGGCAGCAAATTCGCGCGCGCTTATGCTCTCGCGATCGGCCGCCACGAATGCGCGGTGCATGGCCCATTCGAGCCATGCAAGCTCGGCCACTTCCGGGTCTTCAGGGAACAGTTCCACCAACGTTTCGTCGAAGCCTTTGCCAGCGTCATCGAGCGTCCAGCTTGTTGGCGGATGGGTGATCAAATGGTGCGCGGCAGCTCGGTGGAAGCTCTCTGCCCCGACCCAGCGTTGCGTGCGTTCGAAGGTTGAAGCCAGCGCTTCGACCAGCGCCGTGCGATAGTTGTTGCGATAGATATCGAGCCCAGCCACGTGGCGCTCAGTCCAGCCCGCGAGCAAGGTCTGCCCGTCATCGAGCACCGATGCCATAAAGGCCTCTTGGCGTTCGGCGAGGCTCATGCCGCTTCCTTCGCAGCCTTGGCATCCGCAACAATGGTGCGCGCTCGATCCAGCTCGACCAGCAGCTCACCCAGCGGCGGGATATTGTCATCGCGCTCGATCATGGTTGCGACTGGGCCAAGACGGGCCACCGCATAGCCGTAGAGGTCCCACACCGCATCGCAAACCGCACGGTCATGTGTGTCGATGATGATGTCCCCGGGCGTGTGCCCCGCGAGGTGGATTTGCTGCACGCACTCCAGTGGCAACCCCTCGATATAGTCGCGTGCCGAGAAGCCATGGTTACAGGCACTGACATAGGCGTTGTTTACATCCAAGAGCAGTGAGCAACCGGTACGTCGCGCCATGGCAGAGAAAAACTCCCATTCACGCATCTCGTCTTCGGGAAAGGTGAGATAGCTCGACGGATTCTCGAACGCTATGGTCCGGCCCAGCGCTTCCTGCGCGCAGTCGATATTGTCGCAAACCACCTGCAGTGCCTCCCGTGTATAGGGTAGCGGCAACAGATCGTGGCTGTTGTGCGCGCTTGTGCGGGTCCAGCATAGATGGTCCGAAACCCACAACGGTTCGATCCGCTCCGCCAGTGCCCTCAGGCGCAGCAGGTAGTCCTCATCCAGACCGTGCGCCGAGCCGATCGACATCGAGACGCCATGCAGGATGACCGGATGTTTCTCCCGAACTCGCTCCAGCGTCACCAGCGGGCGTCCGCCTTCGACCATGAAGTTTTCCGAGATTACTTCGACGAAGTCCACGGGCACCTCGCCACCGAGGAAATCGGCGTAGTGGCTGCGGCGCAGGCCAAGGCCGAAGCCGCTGAACGGAACAATCGATGGTGCCATGACGGAACTTCTCCCGGGAAGCTGGGAAACAGGGCCCGGCGCAGCTGTCCTGATGGGGGACGCGCCGGACCCTGCCGGTCAACAACAATCAGGCCGAGATATCGCCGATCGTGCCGCCCTTGGTCAGGCATTCGCCGGCCTTCATGGCCTTGAAGCCATGACCCTTGCATTTGTTCTGGCCCTTGCAGGCGTTCTCCGCCGTGGCACAGTCGGCCTGTCCCTTGCAGCTGTGGATGCCGTAGCAATGGACGGTATCCTCCGCGCTGATAGCAGCGCCGGTGCTGCCAGCGGGTGGTTCGGCGGCGAAAGCGCTCGCGTGGGACAGGGCCATCATCGCAGCGGCAGCGGCAAAAGCGGTCTTGTTGGGGGCATTCATGGACATCTCTCCTGAGTGAGTTTGCGCCTTGCAGGCATCGGTTCATTCGCAGCCGCTGCCACGCCGGTTACAGCCAAAAAAATAGCAAGTGACTGTAACGTCCTGCTCTGTCGCGGCGAAACGACAGCCAGCCCGGCAACGCTGCCGGTCACCCCCGACCCCCAAGTAAGTGGAGCACAGACCAATGACCAATGCCCCTCTCGCCCGCGCTGCCGGGCTCGCCCTCACCGCCACGATCGCTGCCGGCCTCGCCGCGTCCCCGGCAACCGCGCAAAGCAAGCCGATGGAGAAATGCTACGGCGTCGCCAAGGCTGGCCAGAACGACTGCGCCGCCGGCCCCGGCACCAGCTGCGCCGGGACTTCCACCCGCGATTACCAGGGCAATGCGTGGAAGCTGGTGCCCAAAGGCAGCTGCGAAAAGATCGAAACGCCCAAGGGCAAGGGCTCGCTCAAGCCGATCAAGCGCTGAGCCGGTCAAGCAGGAGAGCAAGCGTGCAGCGTGTCCTTTCTTCCTATGATCGCGTCACTCGGTGGCTCGGGTCCCGCTGGATCGAAAGCGGCGCGCTGCTGCTTACCCGCCTTGCCCTTGCGGGCGTCTTCTGGCGCTCAGGCAGGACCAAGGTGGTCGATGGCAGTTGGCTGACCATCGACGAAACGCAGTATTACCTGTTCGAGGAATTCCGCCTCCCTCTATCACCCCAGCTCATGGTGCCGGTGACGACCTATGCCGAGTTCCTCTTGCCGATCCTTGTCGCGCTAGGGCTGCTGACACGGCTATCCGCGATGGCGCTGCTTGGCATGACGCTGGTGATCCAGTTTCTGATCTTCCCCGATGCATGGTGGCCGACTCACAGCCTGTGGGCGGCGATGGCGCTGGTGCTGGTGAGCCGCGGCGGCGGAATGGTATCACTCGACGCTGTGCTTGCACGCGGTCGGCGCTAAGGTCATGCCCATGGGAGAGGAGATGTGATCGCAGACGAAGCCACGCTGGCCCAGCTGATGCGCAGGTCGCAGCAAGGCGACAAGCGCGCCTATACCGTGCTGCTGGACGAGTGCGCGATGTGGCTGCAGCGCTACTTCCGGCGGCGCGTGCCACCGCACCAGCTCGACGACCTGGTCCAGGACGTGCTGCTGGCGCTGCACCGCAAGCGCGACACATGGGATGCCGGTCGGGCATTCCTGCCGTGGCTGGCAGCCATCGCGCGCTATCGCTGGGTCGATCACCTGCGTAAGGTCTATCGCACCGAGGCCGACCAGCTGGAAGACTGGGATGCAGCGGAGGAAAGCAACGAGGAAGCCGTGCTGGCGCGGCTCAGCCTCGAGCGCCTGTTCGTGAAACTGCCTGAGAAACAGGCGCAAGTAATCGAACTTGTGAAGATCGAAGGGCTTTCGATAGCGGAAGCCTCAGCCAAGTCCGGCCAGAGCGAAAGCCTGGTCAAAGTGAATATCCATCGCGGGCTCAAGAAGCTCGCGACGCTGATTGAGAAGGCGGAATGAAATGAACAAGGCGAACCAGGCATTGATTGCAGATCTGGTCGACGATTTGCAGCCCGTGCGGGTGATAAAGGCCCGACATGGGCTGTGGCTGGCTGCGGTCGCAGGAGCCATTACCGTGCTGTCGGTGTGGCTGCTGGCTGGCCTGTGGAGCGGAATGATAACGGGTGAGGCTTCGGCCTTCTACCTGGTCACCAACGGCCTGTTGCTGCTCTTGGGCCTCGCCGGAGTATCTGCAGCGGTTGCGCTCGCCAGCCCGTCAGTCGGGAACCGTCAGGATGGCCCGAAATGGGCGCTGGCTATGGTCACAATCCTGCCACTGGCGGCCTTTGCAACAACATTCGCCGCCGGACGTGGTCCGGGCGCGCTGATGGATCCCTATAGCCTCCATTGCCTGCTTTCAGGCACGGCAGCGTCCGCGCTGACCTTCCTCGTGCTGGCCTACTGGCTGCGGCGCGGGGCACCGGTCTCGACTGAAACCGCCGGGCTGTTCGCCGGGATCGCTGCCGGCGCGATCGGCGCTTTCGCCTATGGCCTCAGTTGCCCGATCGATGGGGTCTCGCACCTGGGGCTGTGGCACGTCCTGCCCGTGGCGATCTGCGGCGTGCTGGGCCGGGTGATACTGCCGCCGATCATTCGCTGGTAGGCGTGGTGGCCCTCACAGCCACTTCCATTTCCAGAACAAGTAGAGCTGGGCGGCGAGGATCGCACCGCACAGCCCGACCACCATCCAGAAAGCATCGCCGCTGTCGACACCCGGCATACCGCCGACATTGATGCCGAGCAGGCCGGTAATGAAGCCCAGCGGCAGGAAAATGCCTGCCACGATGGTCAGCATGTAGGTGGCCTGTTCGCTGCGTGCGATCGCTCCGCCGCGTAGCTCATCCATCAGGACAACCGCACTCTCCTTGCTGATATCGAGATCCTCGAGATACCGCTTCAAGCGGTCGATCGATTCAGCGATCTCGCGCCGATCGTGATCCTCGAACCACGGCGGGGCATAGCGGCTGATTGCTTCCAGCGCTTCGTGCATCGGACCCATATGACGCTTCAGGCCCAGGCAATTGCGGCGGATCGTGGAGATCATTGCCATCGCTTGCTCGGGATTATCCTCTGGATCGCGTTCCTCGAGTCCGTCGAGATGATCGTTCATGTCAATGATCGCGCTGCTCATGCGAGTGATCATGGCTTCGGTCAGCTCGGTAATCAGGGCCCCGCAGTCGCTTGGCCCTGCCTCACGCCGGTCGATCATCTTGAGCACATGGCGCGGGGTCTGCAACGGCATCCGGCGCAAGGTGAGCAGCCGGATACCATCGCACCACAGCTGCATCGACAGCATGTCTTCGGGCTCTGCCCCGGGATTGAAATTGATCCCCCGCAGCGTCGCCACGAGAGTGTCTCCTTCGCGAAATGCGCGCGGTCGGGTCCGGTCGCTGACGAGCAATTCGCGGGTTGGCTCGGAGATGCCGAGATGTTCGAGATAGGCTTCGACGCCGGGCGCGTTGCGGCACAGGTGGACCCACAGCACTTCGCCTGTGCGCTGTGGCTGCCAGTTCATTGCCTCGGCCCACTCGAGCGGATGACCTGCGCCCTCGCCATCAAGCACCCGCGCAAACAGCAGCGGGCCGTCGATACAATCGGTTGCAGGGGATTCGGCAGTCGTCATATCAGGGTTGAAGGCGGAATTTCCTCGGTGCGCAAGTGTCGTTGGTCTGATCACCCCTTGCGCAGGCCCCGGCATTCACTCACACCGCGCGCAATTCTTCGGAGGAGAGAACACATGCGCCCCATCGTTTCAGCCATAGCCCTGACCTTCGCCAGCATTGCGATACCAGTACACGCGCAAGACGCTGCAGCTGCGGAGGCTCCATCCGAAGCGCCCAGCTGGGTGGATATCTCGAACGGCTACACGCAGAAGCTGATCGCCTTCGACGCCGGGTTTTATCCTGAAGGCGCATCTGCAACCGGTTACGAGCAATATGACGGCCTCGCTTTCGACCTCGCCCTTGATCGCGACGAGCGCTATCTTGCCGGGGCGACGGCGCTGAGAGCCGAGTTCGAAGCGGCCATGGCAATGGAGAGCGATCCCTATGTGAAGCAGGATCTCGCGATCCTGATCGGCTCGCTCGATGAAAGCATCGAAGGGATCGAACTCAACCGCAAGCTGATGCTGGAGTGGACCGATGTGCCCGAAGCCATCTTCGGCGGTGTTTCCAGCCTGCTCGACGAGCGCGTTTCGCCAGAGCGCAAGCAAAAGGCGGTTGAACTGCTGCAGCGCTATGTCGGGACCTACGAAGGCACGACGTCGCTCGCCGAACTTGCCAAGGCGCGTTGGGAAGCCAGCCAGGGTGACGGCAAGAAGGGCCCGTATAACGTCGAAGTGAGCGAAGCGGTTACCAAGTACTCGACCTATGCCGCCGGCATCCGCGAGCTGTTCACCCGGTTCGAAGTTACCGGTGCGGAAGAAGCGCTGGACGCCATGGATGCCCAGTTCGCCGATTATGGCTCCTGGACAACCGCGACCGTCCTGCCGAAGGCCCGCGACAATGCCCGTTTGCCGGAAGAGCTATATGCGCTCCGCCTGCGCCAGGTAGGTATCGATATCGATCCGCGCGAAGCCATGGCGCAGGCGCGACGCGGCTACTATGAATTACGCGCGCAGATGGATGCGCTGGCACCCGAAGTCGCGCAGAAGTTCGGCTTCGAGGAGACCGACTACATCGGCGTGCTGGGTCGGCTCAAGCAGCAGACCATCCCCAACGACGAAATCGAGGATTTCTACCACAATGTGAATGGCTTGCTGGAAGACAAGATCCGCGCCAACGCCATTGTCTCGCTGCCGGAGTACCCGCTGCAGATGCGGCTGGCGACGCCGGCGGAAGCCGCGGCCCAGCCCGCTCCGCACATGTCGCCGCCGCGCCTTATCGGCAATACCGGAGAGCAGGGCCAGTTCATCCTGACAGCCGGCAATCCGACCGCCGGTGAAGGGGATGCCTATGACGATTTCAATTTCCCCGCCGCCAGCTGGACACTGAGCGCGCATGAAGCGCGGCCCGGCCATGAAATGCAGTTCGCTGCGCTGGTCGAGCAGGGCGTGTCGCTGGCGCGGCTGCTCTACGCCTTCAACAGCGTGAATGTCGAAGGCTGGGCACTCTACGCCGAGGCCGAAATGTTGCCCCACGAGCCGATCGAGGGCCAGCTGATCGCACTGCAGTTCCGCCAGCTGCGCGCGGCGCGTGCAGTGCTCGACCCAATGCTCAACCTCGGCCTTATTACCCGCGAAGAGGCCGGGCGCGTGCTGCGCGAAGAAGTCGGCTTTTCGCCCGGCATGGTGAAGCAGGAGCTCGACCGCTACACCTTCCGCGCCCCGGGGCAGGCCGGCAGCTATTATTATGGCTACCGCAAGCTGATCGACCTGCGGGTAGAGACCGAGCTGGCGCTGGGCGACAGGTTCGACAAGAAGGCCTTCAACGACTTCCTGCTGAGCCAGGGGATCATTCCGCTCGAACTGATCGCCAAGGCCGTGCGCGAGGAATTCATCCCGTCGCAGCTGGAAGATTGATTGCTGCGGGCTTGGGGGCTGGCGGGACGCGCCACCCCCGCAGCCCGATCAGCACCCGCAGCACCGGCACTTCGCGGCCGATCCGATAGAACAAGCAGCACCCCAGTGTGGTGACCAACATGGTCAACACGAAGGCCATCGCAATGGGCATGGCGAGTGGGCGCAGATACCAGATGAACGCCACGATGATGGTCTGGTGGATGATATAGAACGGGAACACAGCTTCATTGAGCATGGCCCGGCTGGCATGGTCGCGATTCCAGAACCGGTCGGAAAGGCCGATCAGCGCCAGGATTACCAGCCATGACTGTGTGCTGCGCAAGGCGGTGTAACCGATCTCCAGCCACATCGGCCAGTCGGGGTTACCGGTCATGTGCCATGCGATAAGCAGCATCGCCGCAGTGCTGGCCAGTGCCGAAAGGGCCAGCCCTGCCCACCACTGGCGTATGGTCGTCCAGAGCGTAGCCGAATACCGCAGCAGCACGCCGAACAGGAACATCGGCAGGAAGATCCAATGCGCGGCGAAATCGTCGACCAGCGCGTGGGTGTCACTCAGCCCGGGAAAAACCAGCGTGTAGCGAGCCACGATCCAGGCAACCGGCACCAGCAACAGCAAGGGTCCGCCAAGCAGCAGCGATCCAGCCTTCGCAGCCAGCGCCCTGCCTCGCGCGCCGAGCAGCAGGTGCAGGCCGATCAGCGCCAGCGTGTAAGCGAACAGGTAAACCACGAACCACAGGTGCTGCCAGGTCGGCATGATGATCCCGCCGAGCGCGCCGAAGCGGAAATAGTCACTGCCCCAGAAGGCGAGATAGCCGCGCGCATATCCATGGTTGAACATCAGGTCGATCCACACTTGAGGCGGGATGATAAGCACCGCACCAAAAACCAGCGGGATCAGCAGCCGTGCACTGCGTGAACGCAGGAAGGCACCGGGTGTCATCTTGGCGAACAGTGCCGCGCTGGCATAGCCCGAGACAACGAAGAGCAGCGACAGCCGCCAGCCGTTCATCGCCAGCATCGGCAGCCGCAGGGTCTCGCTGATCCCCGTCCATTTGACATGCCAGTCCCATGGCACGAAGCCCATGCCGACATGGTAGAAGATCAGCATGGCAAAGGCGGCGATGCGCAACCAGTCCATGCCGTAATGGCGGCCCGTTGTGGGATCGGCGAGCGGTGTCGCGGAGTGAGAAGGCGTGTCTGTGTGTTCCATGACCCTGCTGCTAGGCGCAGCCCGCCAAGCTCTGCTATCGCCAAGCCATGAGCGGCGATGCGTCAGGGACGGGAAGCGAAGGCGCTGGGACGAGCGGCAGCCGGTCCGTGACAAGCGGCAACCGCCGACTGGCCATCGTCGCAATCGCCCTGCTCTTCGCCATCTATGGCGGCATGGAAGTCTACGCCAATGTCAGCTCGATCATCGCCGACACCGAGCGCAGCGGCGGTCAACCGGTCACATGGATGATCTGGGCGCTGGAAGGTTCGAGCCTAGTCGGCTGGACCTGCGTGATTGCCCTCTTGTGGCTGGCCTTGCCTCACATCCTCCCGCCCCGGCGCAGCTGGCCGATGGCGCTGGCCTTGCTGGCTGCCGGAGCGTTCCTGGCTTCGGCCCTGCATGTTGGCCTGATGGTTGGGTTGCGCGAAGCGATCTGGGCAGCCAAGGGCGTTGACTACGTTTTCCCCTCAGGGATTGGCGGCTGGCCCTACGAGCTACGCAAGGATTTGCCCGACTACCTGTTGTTCGTGCTGATCCTGTCCGCAGCGCGCTGGTATCTGGGACAATCTTATGCGCCATCGGGCGAATCTCGGGTCTTCACCGCCGTGGATGGTGCGCGCCGGATTGCTCTGCCGTATGACGAAATCGACCATGTCGAAGCGGCCGGCAACTATGTCGAGATCCACTCCGGCGAACGCACGATCCTCCACCGAGCCACGATGCAGGCCATCGAAGGCGAGCTTTCTCCCTACGGCTTTGCCCGCATCCATCGCTCGCGACTGGTCCGCAAGGCAGCGGTGCGACAAGTCGAAACAGTCTCCAGCGGCGATTTCGAAGTCACACTTTCCAGTGGAGCGTTGCTACGCGGAAGTCGGCGCTATCGCGACGCGCTCAACTAGAGACAGCAACCAAGCGCCTTTAACCCGCCATCCATCGCGCCTATAGAGGGGCCATGTCCAGCGTACGCCCCTGGCGCGAAATCGAGCGCCGCCAATGCCGCCAGATCATGGTCGGCGATGTTCCCGTTGGCGGGGATGCCCCGATCACGGTGCAGACCATGACCAACACGCCGACCGAAGACGCGGTGGCGACGATCAACCAGATCCGCCGCTGCGAGGACGCCGGAGCGGACATCATCCGCGTGTCCGTGCCGACTGCCGAAGCCAGCGCAGCATTCGGCAAGATCACCAAGGCAGCGCGGGTGCCGATCGTCGCCGACATCCATTTCCACTACAAGCGCGCGCTGGAGGCCGCCGATGCCGGTGCCGCTTGCCTGCGCATCAATCCCGGCAATATCGGTTCGTCGGAACGCGTCGCAGAGGTCGTGCGCGCGGCAAAGGCCAATGGCTGCGCCATTCGCATCGGGGTCAACGCCGGCAGCCTTGAGAAAGACCTGCTGGAGAAATACGGCGAACCTTGCCCGGAAGCGCTGATCGAAAGCGCGCTCGACCACATCAAACTGCTGCAAGACCACGATTTCCACGAATACAAGGTGGCGGTGAAGGCGAGCGACGTGTTCCTTGCCGTCGCCGCCTATCATGGCCTCGCCGATGCCGTGGATTGTCCGCTGCATCTCGGCATTACCGAGGCGGGTGGCCTGATCGGCGGGACAGTCAAATCCTCCATCGGCATCGGCAGCCTGCTGTGGGCCGGGATCGGCGACACCATCCGCGTGTCGCTGAGTGCCGAGCCCGAGCAGGAAGTGAAAGTCGGCTTCGAGATGCTCAAGGCGCTCGGCCTGCGCACGCGCGGCGTCCGTGTCGTGTCCTGCCCCAGCTGCTCGCGGCAGGGCTTCGATGTGATCCGCACGGTCGAAGCGCTGGAGAAGCGGCTCGAGCATATCAAGACGCCGATGAGCCTTTCGGTGCTCGGCTGCGTCGTCAATGGCCCCGGCGAAGCGCGCGAGACCGATATCGGCCTGACCGGCGGTGGCTCGGGCAAGCACATGGTCTATCTTTCAGGGCTCAAGGACCACCATATCGAGAGCGAGGACATGCTCGACCACATCGTCAAGCTGGTCGAGGAAAAGGCCGCGAAGATCGAGGCTGGCGAAGCGACGGCGTTCGACCCACATGCGCCTCAGGCCGAAGCGGCGGAATGAGATGCCTGAACCTGCGCGGATAGACACGCCTCAAGAAACCCCGGTCACAGAGCCAAGTAGGGATAGCCTGCCCTCTGTCACTGCGGGTCCCCGCGCCATTACCGCCATGGCAACCGGTGCTTTCGCCCTTGGTGCGCTGGCGATGGGAGCCGTCGCTATCGGCGCGCTCGCTGTCGGCCGCATGGGAATAGGCCGCTTGCGCATCCGCGATGCCCGGATCGATCGGCTCCGCGTCGGAAAACTCGAGATCGACGGCGATGATGCGTAATATCAGGAAAGCGATACCCTATGCTGCAGTGTTGGCGGCAGCGCCACTGATCGGTCCGTCGGCATCGCTCGCTGGCGAGACCGAAGCAGCCGCGCCGGACCACCCGGAAGCGACCCCTTTCGACAAGAAGGCAGACGCCACCGCCAATGTCGATGCTGCGCTCGTCCGCGCAAACGAACGCGGAGCGCTCGTGATGATCGTGCTCGGTGCCAACTGGTGCCATGACAGCCGCGCGCTGGCCGGGTGGCTGCAAAGCGAACGGTTCGCTGGCTTGATCGAGGACCGGTACGAAGTGGTCTATGTCGATGTCGGCCACCCGCAGAAAGGCAAGGGCCGCAACCTCGACATCGCCGCGCGCTTCGGGCTGGAGGAGGAAGTGACGAACACCCCCACCCTACTGCTGCTCGACAACGAAGGCCGCCTGCTCAACGCCGACACCGCCAAGAGCTGGCGCAATGCCGCCAGCCGCAGCGGCGAAGAGATTTACGATGAGTTGGCGTTGATGGCCACAACCGAGATGGCGAGGGAATAGGCGCTGCTCCATGTCGTCCATCATGCCGATTACATGGCCCCGCGCCCGGAGCGGGGGACATTCCGGTTCGACAAGTATTTCCTTGTCATGGAAGCGCTGAGGGCAAGCGACGCGGCGATCACCGAGCACGCACCCGAGCCGATGCCGCGCCCATGGCTCGAAGCGGTGCATTGCCCCGATTACGTCGAGCAAGTCTTCTCCGTCACTGTCCCGCGCGAGAAGGAGCGGCGGATCGGGTTTCCCGTCACCGAGCATATTCGCGACCGCGTGCGGCATACCAATGGCGGGACGTGGTTGGCCGCGCAGCTTGCCTTCGAGCACGGCTATGCCGCCAATAGCGCGGCGGGCAGCCACCATGCGCTGCATGATACTGGCGCAGGCTATTGCGTATTCAATGACCTGGCCGTGGCGGCCAACCGGCTGATCGCCGAGGGCGATGCCCGGCGCATCCTGGTGATCGATCTCGACGTGCACCAAGGAGACGGCACCGCCAGCCTCACCGCCGGCCGCGAGGATATCGTCACCTTCTCCATGCATGCGGAGAAGAACTTCCCGGTGCGCAAGGCACGCTCCGATCACGACGTGGCCCTGCCCGACGGGATTGGCGATGCCCACTACCTCGCCGTCCTTGGGGAACACCTGCCGTCCTTGCTCGACCGGGTACAGCCCGACCTCGTGCTCTACCAGGCTGGAGTCGACCCGCACCGGGACGACAAGCTGGGGCGCCTTGCCCTCTCGGACGAAGGTTTGCAGGCCCGCGACCGCTGCGTGATCCGCCATGCTCGCCAACGCGGCGTCCCCGTCGCCAGCGCGCTTGGTGGCGGTTATGGCGACGACCAACACGCCATTGCCGCCCGCCATGCTCGATCCATGCTGGCAATGGCCGCAGAAAACGCACGGTTTACCGCTCCTGGTGCGGACTCTTCTACGATTGCTTCAGCTGCGCTATAGTAGGCTGCAGAACATGAAACGTCGCGATCTTATCAAAGCCACGCTTGCCACCGGGGCGCTCGCTGCGCTGCCGACGCGCGTGTTTGCCCAGCCGGCGGCAGGTTCGGTCCGTGATCGCAAGCTCTTCGCGCTGGCGAAGGAACAGCTCGACAAGGCTGGCGACGTCATCTGGAAGCGCGACATCGTGGGCATCGCCGACTATGGCCTGCGCTCGGACGAGAACCGCTTCCATTTCGTCAATCTCGACCGCGAGGAAGTGACCAGCTACCTCGTCAGCCACGGCAGCGGGTCGGATCCCGAGCATGACGGCTGGCTCAACCGCTATTCCAACGTCGAAGGCTCCAACGCGACGAGCAAGGGCGCCTATGTGACGTGGGAGTGGTACAAGGGCCGCTACGGCACCTCGGTGCGCCTCGGCGGGCTCGACGAGACCAACGACAACGCGCTGCGCCGCTATATCGTGATGCACCGCGCGGCCTATGCCGAGCCAGAGCATATCGAGCGCTGGGGCCGCCTCGGTCGGTCCAACGGCTGCTTCGCAATGGGCGAAGAGCAGTTCCGCATCGCCTTGCTCAACCTCTCGGGCGGCCGGCTGCTCTATGCCGATAGCCTGGGCTGGGCAGAAGACGGTTCGATTGTCACCGCACCCGGCCGCCAACAACCCGATCTCGCGCTGCTCACGCCGAACGATGCGACCGGCCAAGACCGGACCAACCCGGGCGTTTTCTGATCCCTAAGGCGCAGCGTCGCGCAAGTCGTCTTCGATCACGATCACCTGCTCATCGGTCACGCGCGACCGGTTGGCAACGCGCGGTGCGTCGAACGCTGCCAGCACCGCGCCATCACGGCCATAGATGTCGTTGAAGCCGGACAGCTCGCCATCGATGTTGGTCGCCATGGTGAAGTAGGTGATGTAGACTGGCATCTTCTTCTCGAACGGCACGCGGGTGTACTTGCCGCTGGCCAGCATCTCGACCCCTTCGTCGGCGGTCAGGCCCGCCTGCAGGATTGCCAGCGTCAACGCCAGTTCGCTGGCCCGCTCGGTGCGAATGCAGCCATGGCTCAGCGCCCGCGCAGTCGAGTTGAACAGGCCCCGGCTGGGCGTGTCGTGCAGGAAGATCGCGTGCCGGTTGGGCATGTCGAGCTTCATCTTGCCGAGCGAATTGCCGGGCCCGGGCTGCTGGACCACGGTGACCCAGCCATTCGCGCCGCGTGTGGCGGTATAACCGGCCCGCTTGGCCCATGCCGGATTACCCAGCACCCGCGCGCCCAGCCCTTCGCCCTTCACGATACTTTGCGGCACCGTCCATGTCGGATTGAGAATTACGCCTTCGACCAGTTCGGCCAGCTGCGGGGTCGCAGTGCGGCCCGGCTTGCCGACGATGGTCTTGTAGGTGCGGACGATCTTGTCGTTCACTGTCAGGCGCAGCTGGTATTCCGGCACGTTGGTGATCAGGTACTGCCCGCCGAGATCGCGCGGAAGCCAGCGCCAGCGGTCCATATTGGCCTGGATCTGCTTGTAACGCGCGCTGCCCGGGGTCGCCTTGGCAAGAGCGGTGCGCAGCACGGCATAATCGGGGTGAAGCGGGGCAACTGTCTCCAGCGCGCCACCGATGTCACCCGATTCAATGGCTTCCTTGAGCACGCTGGCCGAACGATAGCGATCCGCATCCGGGTCCATTACGAACCACTGCTTGCGCCCGTTCATGGGGGTGCGGCCATCGCGCATGTCCTCGACCAGCCAGATGAAACGCTGGCTGGCACCCTTGTCGAGCGCTTCACCAGGACCGGCGGCGATCAGTGCCTGCAGGCCAGGAAGGTCGTAGTCGGCCGGACGCAGGCCTTCGCCATCGATCGTGGCGATGACCTCAGCCAGCTGCTGTGCCAGTTGCACGGACCACGGCTGGACCACCGGATCGACCGGCTGGACAGTCAGGAATTCATCGTCGAACGCTTCCTGCACACTTCCCTGTGTGGGCGCATCATAGTCCTGCACCGCTGGGGTGCTCGCCGGAGCAGGCGTAGGAGCCGAGGCCGGTTCAGGCGGCAAGAGGTTTTCCTGCGCCACCGCGCCGATCGGCAACAACACGCTCGCCCCGAGCAGGAGAATGGATTTACGCACCGGCACTCGCATGATTTTTCAGCCCCAAATTTAATGCGCTGGACGATAGCACTCCAGCAACAGCAGCAATTTGCCGCATTCGACAAATTGCATCAAGCATCGACGCTTTCGAAAAGCTGAATTGCCTGCCTACGTGACGCGAACGCAATGGCTGACTAAAGGCCTAGCATGCCGCGCAGCGACCATCCCCTGTTGCCATTCCTCATCACGCTTGCCGGGGTCGGCATGCTATCGCTGATGGACGCCTTCATGAAAGGCGCCTCGCTCGCAATCGGGGCCTATAGCGCGGCAGTGCTGCGCTCGAGCCTTGGCCTGCTCCTCATCGCACCGGTCTGGCTTGCGGGCGGCGGCAAATGGCCGCAACCCCATGTCCTTAGGCTCCACTTGCTGCGCGGCACGAGCTCGACCTTCATGGCGCTGAGCTTCTTCTATGCATTGACCAAACTGCCGATTGCGGAAGCCATCGCGATTTCCTTTATCGCTCCGCTGATTGCGCTCTACCTTGCAGCGATCCTGTTGGGCGAGACTGTGTCGAGAAGAGCAATCTGGGCGTCAGTGCTTGGCTTTGCCGGGACAATTGTCATTATCGGCGGCAAGATCGGCAGCGAATCGCCGAACAACGACTTGTGGCTTGGCCTCGCCGCGATCATCTTTTCTGCCTTGCTCTATGCGTGGAACTTCATCCTGATACGCCAGCAATCGCAGGTCGCCTTGCCACGCGAGGTCGCGACGTTCCATTCCGGGGTCTCTGCTGTAATCCTGGGACTGGCAGCACCCTGGTTCTTCGTGTTGCCAAGCACAGACGTGATGATCGCCGTCGGCTGGTCCGCGCTGCTCACGGTAGGAGGCGCAATGGCGCTCGCGTGGGCTTATGCCCGGGCGGAAGCCCAGGCGCTGGTGCCGATCGAATACTCCGGCTTCCTGTGGGCTTCGTTGTTCGGCTGGCTGTTCTTTCGCGAAGCTGTGACAATGCCGACCATTGCCGGAACCGTGCTGATCGTGATCGGCTGCTGGATCGCCGCCCGCGCGCCGACTGAACAAAGCACGATCTGAAAGGCCCAGGCTTGTTGTAGGCCGCCCTCCACCCCCATGGAGAGCGGCCACCGGGCAGGCTCGACGTCATGCCGGCGCGTGCCGACACGGCTGTTTTGCGACCCGAAGTGCCCGGCTTGCCCCCTGTTGGGATTGGCCTTAGCGGGAACCGAGCTCAGCCTCGTGGGGCTGGGCTTCAAGCGGTGTCCCCGAAAAGACAATGGCTGCAGCAAAGCTTGCAGCAACGACCATCGCGGCGGAGAGAATACCCGCCTTGAGGCTGCCCAGCGTGTGCGTCGATTTTTCGTCCTGTCGCACGCCCGGCCGCCCCCTGTCTCACAGCGATTGCGTTGCATGCTTAATGACGGAATTTACAAATCCGCACCAGTAAACACTTGTAACGTCTCTGCACCTCGATCCCCTTGACCTGAGCGCTGCAAAAGCGCAGGTGCGCAGGCGAAATCACGGGCGAAGCGCGCTCTCCGCGCCGCCCCTCCATTATCGCACTGAAAGGATCCCGGATGACCCAGGTCGGCAAAGACACGCTTGGAACCCGCAGCACGCTCTCTGTTGGCGGCAAGGACTACGCCTATTACTCCTTCGCCAAGGCAGAAGCGACCATCGGTGACGTTTCCAGGTTGCCGTTCAGCATGAAAGTCCTGCTGGAAAACATGCTGCGTTTCGAAGACGGCGGCTTCACTGTTTCGACCGACGACATCCAGGCCATTGCCGACTGGCAGAAGAATCCGGTCACCGGCAGCGAGATCCAGTACCGCCCGGCACGCGTGCTGTTGCAGGACTTCACCGGCGTGCCGTGCGTCGTTGACCTTGCCGCCATGCGTGATGCGATCAAGACGCTCGGCGGTGATACCGCCAAGATCAACCCGCAGGTTCCGGTCAACCTCGTCATCGACCACTCGGTGATGGTCGACGAATTCGGCCACCCCAAGGCGTTCGAAAAGAACGTCGAGCTCGAATACGCCCGCAATGCCGAGCGTTACGACTTCCTCAAGTGGGGTTCCAAGAGCTTCCAGAACTTCTCCGCCGTGCCTCCTGGCACCGGCATCTGCCACCAGGTCAACCTCGAGCACATCGGCCGCGGCGTGTGGTCGACCGAGGACCAGGACGGCGCGACTGTGGCTTACCCCGACACCTGCGTGGGTACCGACAGCCACACCACCATGATCAACGGCCTTGGCGTACTCGGCTGGGGCGTCGGCGGGATCGAGGCCGAAGCTGCCATGCTCGGCCAGCCGGTCTCCATGCTGATCCCTGAAGTCGTCGGCTTCAAGCTGACCGGGGCGATGGCGGAAGGCGTCACCGCCACCGACCTGGTGCTGACCTGCGTGCAGATGCTGCGCGAAGTCGGTGTCGTCGGCAGGTTCGTTGAATTCTACGGCCCGGGCGTGTCCAACCTCAGCCTGGCCGACCGCGCCACCATTGCCAACATGGCCCCCGAATACGGCGCGACCTGCGGCTTCTTCGGGGTTGACGACAAGACGCTCGATTACCTGCGCCTTACCGGCCGGAGCGAAGAGCAGATCGCGCTGGTCGAAGCCTATTGTCGCGAACAGGGCATGTGGTTCGAGCCGGACAACGAGCCGGTCTTCACCAAGACACTGGACCTCGACATGTCGGCGGTCGTCCCCAGCCTCGCCGGTCCCAAGCGCCCGCAGGACAAGGTCATCCTCCCCGAGGTGGACGAACTGTTCAACGGCGACCTGCAGAAAGTCTACGGCAAGTCTTCCCCGGCCCGTGTCCCGGTTGAAGGCAAGGATCACGACATTGGCGATGGCGATGTCGTGATCGCGGCTATCACCAGCTGCACCAACACCTCCAACCCGGACGTGCTGATCGCCGCCGGCCTCGTCGCCAAGAAGGCGGTCGAGAAGGGCCTCAAGCCCAAGCCGTGGGTCAAGACTTCGCTCGCACCGGGCTCGCAGGTCGTGACCGACTATCTCGAGAAGGCGGGCCTGCAGGACTATCTCGACCAGATCGGCTTCGACCTGGTCGGCTACGGGTGCACCACCTGCATCGGTAACTCGGGTCCCCTCGCCCCGCCGATCAGCAAGGCCATCAACGGCAATGACATCGTCGCTGCCTCGGTCCTTTCGGGGAACCGCAACTTCGAAGGGCGCGTGAGCCCCGATGTGCGCGCCAACTTCCTCGCCTCGCCGCCGCTGGTGGTAGCCTATGCACTCAAGGGCACCGTCACCGAAGACTTCGTCTCGACTCCGATCGGGCAGGACCAGGACGGCAATGACGTGTTCCTCAAGGATATCTGGCCGTCCAACCAGGAAGTGGCCGATGTGCGCAGCAGCAGCATCGATCGCACCATGTTCGAAACCCGCTATGCCGATGTCTACAAGGGCGACGAGCACTGGCAGGCGATCAAGGTCGAAGCGTCCGACACCTATCAGTGGCAGCCGGGCAGCACCTATGTCGCCAGCCCGCCGTTTTTCGAAGGCATGGAGATGACCCCGGCCCCGGTGCAGGACATCACCGATGCCAAGCCGCTGGCGATCCTCGGCGATTCGGTCACTACTGACCACATCAGCCCGGCCGGTTCGATCAAGGAAGACAGCCCGGCAGGCCACTACCTGCGCGATCACCAGGTCGCCAAGGCGGACTTCAACTCCTACGGCTCGCGCCGCGGCAACCATGACGTGATGATGCGCGGCACCTTTGCCAATATCCGCATCAAGAACGAGATGGTCCCGGGCGTCGAAGGCGGCTTTACCACCTACAATGGCGAGCAGATGGCAATCTACGACGCCGCGATGAAGCACAAGGAAGACGGTACCCCGCTGGTGGTGATCGGCGGCAAGGAATACGGCACCGGCTCCAGCCGCGACTGGGCCGCCAAGGGCACCATCCTGCTGGGCGTGCGTGCTGTGATCGTTGAGAGCTTCGAGCGTATCCACCGCTCCAACCTCGTGGGCATGGGTGTGCTGCCGGTACAGTTCAAGGATGGCGACACCCGCGAAACGCTGGGTCTCAGCGCGACCGACACCTTTACCATCAAGGGCCTTGCCGACATGAAGCCGGGGCAGGACATCATCGTCCATGTCACACGCGAGGACGGCACAACCTTCGAATTCGATGCCAAATCGCGCATCGATACGGAGAACGAGCTGGAATACTACCGCAACGGCGGCATCCTCCAATACGTCATCCGCAAGCTGGCGGCCGCCTGAACCAGTAGTATGGGCTGTGACCCATTCATAACCGATCCATCCTCTTCGGCGCACTATGAGTGCCGAAGAGGAGAGGATCGATGCGACAATCCATCATTCTGCTGGCCGCCACGGCATGCGCCACTGCCACGCCTGCTGTTGCGCAGGACGCACCTGAAAACCCGCTGATCGACTATCCCGGTTTTGCCGAGCTTACGTTGGAAGTCGCGCCTTTTCGCGAGGGCCGGCGGATCCCTCTCGCCCAGTTCCTCGCCAAGGCGCAGGAAGAGGGCGCGATCATCCTCGACACCCGGAGTGCCGCCGCTTTCGCGGCCGGGCACATGGCAGGGGCGATCAACCTGCCTTTCTCCGACTTCACCGATGACAAGCTGCGCAAAGTGCTAGGGGAGGACACCTCCCGCCCGATCCTGATCTATTGCAACAACAATTTCTCGGACAACGCTGCCCCGGTGGTGTCGAAGCGCGCCCCGCTGGCGCTCAACATCCCGACCTTCATCAACCTCTACGGCTATGGCTACACCAACATCTGGGAACTGGCCGACGTGGTGGCGACAGGCGATATCGACTGGGTCGCAGCGCCGTAGCCTGCGCCTCCGGATACAAGAAGGGGCGCGGTCCGGCATGGAACGCGCCCCTTGCTTTCGGGTCATGTGAAGGCGGCGTTACGCGGCCTTCTTGCCCTTCGCGAACTTGCGGCGACCGAACACGGCTGCGGCGCCCAGACCGAACAGGATCGCCATCGGCGGAGCCGGAACCGGCGTACCGCTGGTGGTCGAGCTCATCCCGCTGGTCGAGCCGTTGGACGAACTGGACGTGCTCGATGACGTGCTCGAGCTGGTCGATGACGACGAACTGGTCGAACTGGTGATGTTGCCCGAGCTGGACGTCGAGGTCGAAACATTGCCTGATGTCGAAGACGATGTGGACGACGACGATGAAACGTTGCCCGAGGTCGAGGACGACGACGAAACATTGCCCGAGGAAGAACTCGAAACGTTACCCGAAGACGAGCTGCCACCAGTCGAACTGGTCGTGGTCGAAGTGATCCCCCCCGTGGACGTGGAGGTGGAGCTGCCGCCGGTCGATGTGGAAGTCGAGCTGCCACCCGTCGATGTCGAGCTGCCCCCGGTCGAAGTCGATGTCGAGGTCGAGCCGCCGAAGCTGGAGTTGTCGATATCGATATCGATCACGATGCCGCCGGTCGAGCTGCTCTCACCACCAGATGTGGAGCTGGAGCTCGAACTGGACGTCGACGAAGCAACGCCGCTGCTGCCACCAGTGGTAGTGGTGGTCGAGGTTACGGTCACATTGCCGCCGCTCGAACCGCCGCCACCAAAGAAGCCGCCGAAGAAGCCGCCGCCGAAACCGCCGCCGAAGCCGCCGCCACCGCCGATCACGGTTACGCCGCCGGCGTCACCGCCACCGCCGCCCGAGAAGCCGCCACCGACCGGGAACACCGCCGGTGCCACCGACATGATCGGCATCGCCATGGTCCCGCAGCCATTGGCATAGCTTCCACCGGCGTAAGCGCCGCTGGCATAGCCACCTTGCGCACCATAGGCACCCTGGGCACCTGCAGCGGCCGGCCCATGCGCCATCGGATAGCCGCCTGCGCCCATGCCGCCGGCAGGGACGCAGTCGACCACGCGTTCGATCACGCGCTTCTTCCGCTTCACCTTCTTCGGCACCTTGCGCTTGACGACGCGCTTTTCCTTGACGTATTTGACGGGCTGCGCCTTCACCGATTTGGTGGACTTGTAGCCGACCGTCGCCGCCTGCGGCTCGGCGACGTGGATCGCACCGCCAGCCAGCAGCACACCGCCGGCAGCGGTTGCGGACAATTTCGCCAGGGCCATTTTTACCGACATGGGCAAACTCTTTTGTTCCTGCTGGGGCTTTCCTCACAACCGGCGTCTCCGGCGTGGGCGTATCCCCGTGCTGCCCTTGGAACAGCCTGGGCGTTAACGTCGCAATCGCGTTAACCATGAAAGCGACGTGTCACTTCGTTTTTTTGGGACCGGACAGCGCGTTAGCTGACGGATTGTCCCGCTATGGGACCGAAATCGCGGAAATCATTGCCTCAGCGTTAAGAATTCTCGTCGAACAGGCCCGTCTGCGATCCGGCTGGCGGGGTACGTTCCAGGTGTTCCCAGCCGCGATCATTGAGGCAGCGCCCGCGGGCCGTGCGGGCCACCAGGCCAAGCTGGATGAGGTAGGGTTCGACCACTTCCTCGATCGTATCGCGCGGCTCGGCGAGGCCCGCTGCGAGCGTCTCTACCCCCACCGGGCCGCCTTTGTAGATATCGGCGATCATGGTGAGATAGCGCCGGTCCATGGCATCGAGGCCCAGCCCGTCGACCTCCAGCCGGGTCAACGCGGCATCGGCGATTTTCGCGGTGACGGTGACGGCCTTCTCGACCTCGACGAAATCGCGCACGCGGCGCAGAAGACGACCGGCCACCCGGGGCGTGCCACGCGAACGCCGTGCGATTTCGCGGGCGCCGGCGGGCTCGATCGGCAGGCCCATCAGCCCGGCCCCGCGGGTAACGACCTTCTCCAGCTCTTCCTCGGTGTAGAAGTTGAGCCGGACCGGAATGCCGAAGCGGTCGCGCAGCGGCGTCGTCAGCAGGCCCTGCCGTGTCGTGGCGCCGATCAGTGTGAAGGGCGGCAAGTCGATCCGCACGCTGCGCGCGCTGGGCCCCTCGCCGATGATGATATCGAGCGCGCGATCCTCCATCGCCGGATAGAGCACTTCCTCGACCACCGGGTTGAGCCGGTGGATCTCGTCTATGAAGAGGACATCGTGCGGCTCGAGATTGGTAAGCAGCGCGGCCAGGTCGCCCGCCTTGGCAATCACCGGGCCGCTGGTGGCGCGGAATCCGACGCCCAGCTCGCGGGCGATGATCTGCGCCAGCGTTGTCTTGCCGAGCCCGGGCGGGCCGAAGAACAGCGTATGGTCCATCGCCTCGCCGCGCGACTTGGCAGCCTCGATGAAGACGGCCAGGTTCCCCTTCGCCGCCGCCTGCCCGACGAATTCGCCCAGCGATTTGGGCCGCAGCGCCGCGTCCGGGTCTTCCGGTTGCCGGTCAGGCGTGTGGAGGGGGATTGGGTCGGTCACAGTTGCCCTATACCGCCATGCTGAACTTGTTTCAGCATCCATGCTGCGGCAATCACCGGAACATGCCGATTGAGCGCAATCCCTGCGTCTATATCCTCGCGAGCCAGCCTCGTGGCACACTTTACATTGGCGTCACGTCGGACCTTGAGAAACGTCTTTGGCAACATCGCGAAGGTATCACCGGCGGCTTTACTTCGCGCTACCGGGTCAATCGCCTCGTCCGCTACGAGCTCTTCGGTGACATGGAAGGCGCGATCCTTCGCGAGAAGTAGTTGAAACGCTGGCACCGTCAATGGAAGATCAACCTCATCGAAGGCGACAATCCGCATTGGATCGATCTGGCGATTGGGTTGGGCTTTGAGCCGCTGTCTCCGCACGAGGGGAGCGATGGATCCTGAAACGAGTTCAGGATGACGATCAAAACAGTTGCTCCACTCAAAACGGATTCACCGTAAAGCCTTCGCCCTGCAGCACGGCGTGCGCGGTCATCGCGCTGAGCGCCATTTCCACGCCGGGGATCAGGTCGTCGCGGGTCACGCCATAGGCTGCCGCGCTCTGGCCGCAGACGATAAAGCGGACGTCGTGGTCGAGCATCGAACGCACCATCGCGCCTGATCCGTTGGTGCCTTCCAGGCCCTTCGCCGTCCAAGCCCCGTCGCGCAGCAGGTCCATCACCGCCTTGCCATGCACCACCACGGCGATGCGGATGTTTTCTTCCGGCACGCCATGCGCGACATGCATGTTGATGAAGCGCGCCGCACTTTCGAAGCCGCGGTTGCGCCCGCCGTCCGCCGCCGGGGTGGCGACGTCGAAGGCGATGGCAAACTGGGAATCGGCGGGCAGCTGATCGATCCCTGCGACCGGGGCATGCGGACCGAAATCGGCGAACACCGGCCCGGTCTGGAACGCTGTCATATCGGCCTGCTGAGCGACAGCCGGAGTTGCCGCTAGCGCCAGCGCTGCGACCGCGATCATTGCCTTCATCATTCGCTCTCTCCTTCGTCACCGCCCCAGCGCCTGACCAGCCACAGCAGGATCAGGAACGCCACCGCCGCCAGGATCTGGTAAAACGGCAGGATTACGAACATCAGCGCTGCGGTCGAACCCGCTCCCGGATCATGCGTCGCATCGAAATAGGCCCAGATGCCGCTCACCGCCATGGCAGCCGCGCCCAGTGTCTTGAGCCCTACCTGGCTCGGGCCAACGCACAGCACGCCGATCGGTACGCTTGCAAACACGACATAGCCAATCGCCAGTGGCCACCATTCGGGATCGCCCGGCTGGCCTGAACTCGCCACAATCGCGAAGATCGCGAGGCCGTAGGCGATCAGGACAAACCGACGCCAATCTCTCTTTTCCGCACTCATTGCGCAGCCTTTTTCAATGCGACGCGTATGAGCTCGCCCTCGCTCGCGCCCTCTCCCAGTTCACCGTGCGCAGCCGCCACTGCCCTCGCAGCAACGACCGGCTTGAACCCCAGGTTCTCAAGCGCGCTCACCGCATCGGCGCTGACGCTCCCGGCAGGGCTCGCGGCCATAGCTACCGCACCCGGCGCAGAAGGCAAGCTCCCCGCCTTGTCTTTCAATTCATTGACAATTCTGCCTGCGAGCTTGGGGCCGACGCCCTGCGCGCGGGCGACCATTGCTGCGTCTCCATTGGCGCAGGCCGATTGCAGTTCCCCGGTCGAAAGCGCGGAAAGGATCGCCAGGCCGACCTTGCTGCCAACGCCCTGCACCTGCGTCAGCAGCCGAAACCAGTCGCGCTCGCTCGCTTCTGCAAAGCCAAGCAAGCGCATGTCATTCTCGCTGACCTGCAAGTCGGTGTAGATCGTGCAGCCCTCGCCTTGTTCGCCCAGCGCGGCCAGCGTCTTTGAGGAACAGTGCACGAGGTAGCCAACGCCCTGCACATCGATCACCGCCCAGTCGGTGCCGGTTTCGTCGAGAAGGCCCTTCAGCTTGGCAATCATGGTTTGTTCTTGCGGCACAAGAAACTGTAGGTCCAGCAAATATGGACAGGCTTGCACAGTTGCGGCAGGGCTAGGCGCATGAGCTGGAATACCTTCGGACGCGTGCTGCGCTTTACGACCTGGGGCGAAAGCCATGGCCCGGCGATCGGAGCCGTGGTCGACGGCTGCCCACCGCAGCTGGAGCTGAGCGAAGCCGACATCCAGCCGTTCCTCGATGCCCGCCGCCCAGGGCAGAACAAGTTCACGACCCAGCGGCAGGAGCCGGACCAGGTGAAGATCCTCTCTGGCGTGTTCGAAGGCAAAACCACAGGCACCCCCATCAGCCTGTTAGTCGAGAACGTCGACCAGCGATCTAAGGACTATTCCGAGGTCGCCAAGGCCTATCGGCCGGGCCATGCCGATTACAGTTACGACGCCAAATACGGCTTCCGCGACTATCGCGGCGGCGGGCGTTCGAGCGCGCGCGAAACAGCCATGCGGGTGGCAGCGGGCGCGGTAGCGCGACTGGTGATCCCTGAAGTCACCATCACCGCCTATGTCTGCGAGATCGGCGGCGACCGGATCGACCCGGCCAATTTCGACGTAGCGGAGATCGGCAACAATCCCTTCTGGTGTCCCGACGCAACAGCCGCGAAGCGCTGGGAAGCGCTGGTCGACGGTGCGCGCAAGGCAGGGTCGTCGCTGGGCGCGGTGGTCGAATGCGTGGCCGAAGGCGTGCCGGCCGGTTGGGGTGCGCCAGTCTATGCCAAGCTCGACGGCGACCTTGCCGCCGCCATGATGAGCATCAATGCCGTGAAAGGTGTCGAGATCGGCGACGGATTCGACGCCGCACGGCTCACCGGTGAGCAGAACGCCGACCCGATGCGCCCCGGAAACGAAGGACCCCGCTTCGAAGCCAACCATGCCGGCGGGATCGCGGGCGGAATCAGCACGGGCCAACCAGTGACCTGCCGGGTCGCTTTCAAGCCAACCAGTTCAATCCTGACCCCGGTCGAGACCATCGACTCGGAAGGCAATCCGACCGAAATCCGCACAAAGGGTCGCCACGATCCCTGTGTCGGCATTCGCGGGACACCGGTGGTCGAGGCAATGATGGCGCTAGTGCTGGCTGACCACAAACTCCTGCATCGAGGCCAGTGCGGGTAACTCCCTATAAAATGGCACAAAATTATCCCGATTGGTCAGAGCCAGTCGATGCTTTGGCTTTATCACAAATCCGATCAAACACTGCCAATTAATCGATTGGACTAATCAACCAGAAACCGCCATCGCACTTGTGCATTACCCCCGTAGTGATTCCTTTTTTGACTAGCAGGAGAGACAACCATGGACGCTAAGACTGGAGATATCAGCGGCTGTCCGTTCCACGGCGACGGCGCAACCCGTTCGCTGTTCGGACGGACCAACAGGGACTGGTGGCCGGAGACGACCGCCGTCGAACTGCTCGTCCAGGGCGGCAAGAACCCCGACCCGATGGGCGAGGACTTCGACTATGTCGAAGCCTTCAACGCGCTCGACTACAATGCGCTGAAGGCTGACCTCACCGCGCTGATGACCGACAGCCAGGACTGGTGGCCGGCCGACTACGGCCACTACGGTCCGTTCTTCATCCGCATGGCCTGGCACGCCGCCGGCACCTATCGCACTGGCGACGGCCGCGGCGGTGCAGGCAGCGGGCAGCAGCGCTTTGCCCCGCTCAACAGCTGGCCGGATAACGGCAATCTCGACAAGGCTCGCCGCCTGCTGTGGCCGATCAAGCAGAAGTACGGCAAGCACATCAGCTGGGCCGACTTGTTCATCCTCGCCGGTAATGTCGCCATCGAATCGATGGGCGGCCCGGTGTTCGGCTTCGGCGGCGGTCGTGCCGACGTCTTCGAGCCGGAAACCGTCTACTGGGGCACTGAGGAACTGTGGGTCGACACCGGTGCGGAAACCCGCATCCAGCCGGACAAGGAATGGGCACTGGAAAACCCGCTCGCGGCAATCCAGATGGGCCTTATCTACGTCAACCCTGAAGGCCCGGGCGGCAACCCCGACCCGCTGCAGTCGGCTCGCGACATGCGCACAACCTTCGACCGGATGGCGATGAACGACGAGGAAACCGTCGCCCTCACCGCTGGCGGCCACGCCTTTGGCAAGGCGCACGGTGCTGCCCCGTCGGACACATTCCGCAGCGCGCCGGAAGGCGAAGTGCTGGAATTGCAGGGTTTCGGCTGGCTCAATGACGAGGAAGAAATTGCCAAGGGCAACATCACGACTTCGGGTATCGAAGGTTCGTGGTCGAACAACCCGACCTCGTGGAGCCACGACTATTTCCGCCTGCTGTTCAAATACGACTATGAACTGACGGAAAGCCCGGCCGGCGCCAAGATGTGGACCCCGGTCAACCCCGATCCGGAAGACATGGCTCCGGACGCACGCGACCCGAATAAGAAGGTCCCGACCATCATGACCACCGCCGACATGGCGCTGAAGATGGATCCGGAATATCGCAAGATCTCGGAGCGCTTCCTGGAGAACCCGGAACAGCTCGACGATGCATTCGCCCGTGCATGGTTCAAGCTGTGCCACCGCGACATGGGTCCGAAGGTCCGTTACCAGGGTCCGGAAGTACCGAGCGAAGACCTGATCTGGCAGGATCCGGTTGCCGCCAACGAGTTCCCGCCGCTTGGCGATGCCCAGCTGGGTGAGCTGAAGGCAGCGATTCTCGACAGCGGGCTGACTGTTAGCGAACTGGTCAAGGCGGCTTGGGCTTCGGCTTCTACCTACCGCAACTCCGACCACCGCGGCGGCGCCAATGGCGGCCGCATCCGCCTCGCCCCGCAGAAGGACTGGGCGGCCAACGATCCGGAAGAGCTGGGCAAGGTCCTGGCCAAGCTCGATGACATCCGCACCGGGCATAACATCACCATGGCCGACATGGTGGTGCTGGGCGGTGTCGCAGCGATCGAGAAGGCCGCCAAGGATGCCGGTTACGACGTGACCGTGCCCTTCACTGGCGGCCGTGGCGACGCGACCGAAGAGCAGACCGATGTCGATAGCTTCGAACCGCTTGAGCCCTTCGCCGATGGCTTCCGCAACTACCTGAAGACCAAGGCTTCGGTGAAGACGGAAGACATGCTGGTCGACAAGGCGCACCTGCTGGGCCTGAGCCTGCCGGAAATGACGGCCCTCGTCGGCGGCATGCGTGCCCTTGGCGCAGTCACCGGCAACACCGGCCACGGCGTGCTCACCGACCGTCCGGGCCAACTGACCACGGACTTCTTCACCAACCTCCTCGACATGGGCACCAAGTGGGCCCCGGTCGATGGCAGCGGCGATGAAGAATATGTCGGCCACGACCGCAAGACCGGTGAAGAGAAGTGGCGCGGTACCCGCACCGACCTGATCTTCGGTTCGAACTCGCAGCTGCGCGCGCAGGCAGAAGTCTTCGCGGAAAGCGGCAACGAGCAGGTCTTCCTCGACACCTTCGTCAAGGCCTGGACCAAGGTCATGGACGCCGACCGCTTCGACGTCAGCTACGCCAAGTACAACCACTAAGTCCTTCGGGCACCAGGGCCGCTTGGCCCTGTTGGTTGCAGGAAACCCCCGGCAGCAATGTCGGGGGTTTTCCTTTGCCAAGCGTCGGCTGAATGCGGCAAGGGGCGCGCATGATAACCATCGCCCCTTCGCAAGACCCGATGCAGCCGCGTGTGTTGGCAGGTATTGTCGCGCTTACCGCATTTGGCGCCCTCGCTGTTCAGACGACGCTCGGCGATGGCAGCGTGCCGGAAAACGCCGCCGGCCTGGCGCGATTCTTCACCATCTGGAGCAATATCGGAACCGCTGTCGTGATGGCATTGGCAGCCAGCGGACGGGCGATCCCGCGCGGCGTACTGGCTGCGTTGGTCACGGCGCTGACGGTTGTCGCAGTGGTCTACTGGACACTGCTCGCAACCGACCATCACCCGGTCGGGCTGGACCGCTATACCAACCAGGTCTTTCACACCATTGTGCCGGTCGCAGTGCTGGTCTGGTGGTTCCGCTTCGTTGAGCCAGCTCCGGCGATCCTGCCCATGGTTCCAGCCATCATGGTTCCGCCGTTGGCCTATGGCGCTTTCGCGTACCTGCTCGGAGAATTCACCGGCTTCTACGCCTACTTCTTCCTCGACCTGCCGCGCATGGGCTGGGTCAATTTCCTTATCAGCAATGCCCTGCTGGCGGCATTCTTCGGTATGCTCGGAGCTACGCTGGTGGCCATCAAGAGGGCCATCTGGCGCGGCCGCTAGAACCAGCCGGCGTCTTTCAGCGGCTGGACATTGGCGCGACTGACCGGCGCTTCCAGCCCGCCCTCCAGCATCAGCCGGACATTGCGCCCTTCGCGCTTCACATCGGCGACCGCATGGCGGGCAACCCACCAGCTGCGATGTACCTGCATTCCCTCCAGCCCATCGAGCTCCGCAATCGCATCACGCAGGCGCAGCAGGACAAGATCCGATCCAAGCGCCGTGTGGACGCGGACATAGTGATCTTCCATCTCAAGAGCGAGCAGGTCGGTCCCCAGTGCGGGCGGCAGGCGATCAAGGAACCGGCTGGGCGATTGTCGCGGTGCGTCATTGTCGGCAACTGCTGCGCCCCGCCCCGGATGATCCTGGTGATGCCCGATTACCTGGAACAGAACAGTGATGCCGCCGCCGACTACGAGCACATAGAGGTAAGTGACCAGCGCTTGCTCGGCCGTTGGCCATTCGAACGGGCGAAAGACGAAGTTGAGACTCCATACGGCCAGCGACATTGGGATGGTCGCAACCATGCACGCAGCGACCCATAGCCCCGCGCGGGGGAGGTCGAGCAACGCGTGCAGCTTGTCCACAAAGAAGCCCATCGGGCTGTAAAGGGCATATCCCAAATAGCTGAAGCCCAGCCACACCATCAGCCGGATCGGCAAAGGATCGTTGAAGCTGCCGAATGGCCCGATAAGCGCCAGCACGATCCCGATGACCGACATGATCGCCAGGTCGATCACAATGCGGCGGAGCACGGGCCGATGTCGATTGGGTTTCTCGGTGTCCATCGCCTGTCAGACTAGCGCCCGTTCGCGCATCGTAAAGTGTCAGGCAGGCAGGTTTGCGCGCCTTTCACGAAGCCTGGTGCCCTCCCGCGCAACCATACTTGCCGGCGAATGGGACAGCGCCAGCATGGCTCCCGATAGAACAGAAACGGAGTTTACCCATGTCCAGCCTGTCCAGCATGCCTACCCTCGCCCTCCTCATGCCCTTCACCAAGGCCAAGCCCGGCCCCGTCGAATATCCACCGGTCCTGCGGATGGTGATTCTGTGCGCCGGGATCGGCATGACCCTGTTGGCCAGTTACGCAACCATTCGAGGGGCAACCGGCATCGCCCCCGCGCATCCCAATATCCGCCACCTAGCCGTTGCCATTCATGTTGCGACGGTTCTGCCAACCGTTCCGCTGGGTGCTTACCTGCTGATCGCCCGCAAAGGCACGTCGCTGCACAAGCTGCTCGGTCGGATCTGGATCGGCCTGATGACAATCACAGCGCTGTGCGCCCTGTTCATCCGCCCCGGCGGCAGCTTCAGCTGGATTCACCTGTTCGTGCCGCTGGTGTTGTTGACCTCGTGGAAAGTGGTCGCTTCCGCCCGGCGCGGCGACATGGCGACACACCGCAAGGAGATCGTCGGGCTGTACCTGGGGGCGCTGGTGGTCCCCGGCCTGTTCGCATTCTTCTTGCCTGGCCGGCTGATGAATGTCTGGACCTTTGGCTGGCCTATCGGCTTCGCCTGAGCACGATGTACAGTGCGCCCTCACCCCCGTGGCGGCGGTGCGCCTTGCGGATGGCAGCGATGGCTTCGCCATGTTCGCTGGCTGCCAGCCAGTCGAGGATCTTGGCCCGGATCACACCGCGCCGCGTCGCCCGGTCGGCCGGATCGACCGGGCGCGATCGGCCTGTGATCACCAGCACAACGCGTGCTCCGACGCTTCGGGCCTGCTCCATCCCGTTCATGAGGCGCTGATATGCGGCGTCGGTCCCATGGTCGTGCAGGTCGAGCGAAAAGTCCGGCGCGATATCGCCTGCCTTGAGGCGGCGATCCCAATGCGAATCGAGATTGCCGGGAGCAGCCACCTTGCGAGCCGATGGCGGTAAGGGTTGAACCGGGTTGCGCGGCTGCGTCGGCATGTGTCTTGGCTTCGGTGTCGCAGATGGCGGGCTGCGGGTTGGAGCAACGCTTCGTATCGGTGGCCGCCGATGGTGCAGCGGCTCGACCGTCGCCGAGAGTTTCTCCCACGCCGCCGCTTCGTCCTCGCTCAGGCCGCGAGGGTGAGTCATGGCTGCGGCCGGCCCGCCAAGAGGCGGTCAACCGTTCCGATGGGTAGCAGCACCAGCGCCTGCCCGCGCCCGCTCATCCCGCCGGCAATCTCTGCCGCATCGCCGCCATTGCCCCAGAAGGTGTCGAAGCGGTTGGCGCCCTTGATCGCGCCGCCGGTATCCTGTGCAATCCAAAGGCCGTCAGCCACGTCGCGGTCCAGATCGAGCCAGACCGGCGCGCCATAAGGCACGAAGCGCGGATCGACCGCCACGCTGCTGCCGCGCCGCACCGGCACGCCAAGCGATCCCAGCGGGCCATCGGTCGTCAGCTCACGGAAGAAGATCCAGCTTTCGTTCATGCGCATGAGGTCGGCCCCATCCTCGGGATTCTCGCGCAGGTAGCGGACGATGCCCTGCATGCTCCCGGCATACTGGCCCGGCCCATCGCCCAGCAGGCCGCGTTCGCGCATGACGCCGCCGATGCCGGTATAGCCGCGCCCGTTTTGCCCGGCGTAGCCGATCCGCATCACCTGCCCATCGGGCAGGCGCAGCAGGCCGGAGCCCTGGATCTGCAGGAAAAACATGTCGATGTAGTCCGCCGCCCAGGCGATCTCCAGCCCACGCCCGGCCAGCGCCCCCCGCTCGATCTCGGCGCGCGAGTAGTAGGGTACGTGCTTGCCGTTTTCGTCGATCCGGCCAAGCGGTGCCCGCCCGGTGCGCTCGCTTTCGGGGACGTCGTCGGGCCAGCCGCGCAACAGATCGTCCGGCACGCGATACACCGGGACGGCGTAGCCAGCGCGCTGCTCGCGGGTGCCGGCAATTTCGGGCTCGTAGTAGCCAGTGGCGAAAGCCTCGCCGCTGCCGATTCGGGCGGTCTCGAACACTTGCAGGAAGAAATCGACCCCGCGCGTGGCGGGCCAGCCGTGGGCAATGTCGCACGGCTCCTGCCAATCGGCAGGGAAGGTCAGCCCGCTGCGGTCATCCTTGACCGTCAGCCAGTCGCAGCTCTCGACAAATGCCGCGAGCGCCAGGTTTGCATCCTGCGGCTGCAGCTTGAGGTCAACGATACGCGGCCCACGCTCAATCCCGAGGAAGGCAGCGCTTTCGACGGTCGCTTCCGGCACCGGCTCAAGCGGGCTCGGTGGCTTGGTATCGGGAATGATGGTGCAGGCAGGAAGCACAAGCGCCGCTATGGCTACGATACAGCGGCGCATTGCTGTCTCCTTGCGCTGAGCGTTGGGCCCTCTGGCCCCGCTCAGCCTTCGTCGGTTTCGTCGAGGATCCAGTCGGGCCCTGCAGCATCGACCTGGCGGCTGAAAGTCCAGATGTCGCGACTTTCGATCGCGTCGTCGAGCGAACCGGCAATGAGGTTGCCCTCGGCATCGCGGGTCACGGCGGCGATGTCAGATACGAACAGCACGGTGACGCGCGCAGTGCGGCCATCAAGTTCGGCATCGCGAACGGTCGCATCCTCGATCCGGATCAACTTGTTGTCGAGCGTGTGCCCGGCTTCCACGCGGGCATCGATTGCACCGGCGAAGCTCCGGTACACGTCGAGATCGCACAGTTCACGCAGGGTTTCCTTGTCGCCTTTCCAAAACGCTTCCAGCACCATGGCATAGGCGCCCTTGGCCCCTTCGATGAAAGACAGCAGGTCGAAGCTGCGATCGGCTGCGGCAATCGCGCGCACGCCCTGCTCGACCGAAGGATGCAGGTTCGGGTTGCGCGGCAGGTCAATCACCTGCGCGGTCGGCTGCGGACGTGCCTCCGCCTGCTGTTGCGCTTGTTCGCCGGAATCGAACCGATTGGGAATCACCTCTTCCTCATGCTCGGCGCGCTGGCCGAGAACGGAATAGAGCCGCATGCCGAGGAAAGCGGCGATCATGGCGAGGATGACAATCTCGAAAATCACGTGTGGTTTCACCTATCTGCAGCGTCGCGATCCTAGCATGCTTTGCTGCCCAAGTCCCATGCTTAACGCCCTAACCCTACATAGGGACCCATTACAAATCCACAACGCCCCGCCTCGGTCAGGCCAAGCCCTGCTTTATCGCAGAGCGTCACCGGCGTTGCGGGCAGGCCGCACGAGTGCTAGGCGCGCGCGCTGATACCGGATGCAGATCCGGGCACCTATTCACAAGCTAGACGAAAGACGTAAACATCATGGCCGACGAAGGCGACGTTCTCACCGATCTCAATCTTGACCCGGCTGCCGGGGCAAATGGCGCCGACACTCGCCCGACCGCCGGTTTCATCTCGCAATACATCAAGGACATGTCGGTCGAAAACCCGAATGCCCCTGCCGTGTACCAGTGGAACGAGCAGCCAGCGGTCGATCTGCAGTTCAACATCGGGGCCAATGCGGTCAACGAAGAAGTCAGCGAAGTCGAGCTGAAGATCAACGTCGAGGCCAAGACCGACAGCGGCGCGCTGTACCTGATCGAGCTGGTTTATGCCGGGCTCGTCGGTATCCGCAACATGCCCGAAGACCAGGCGCACATGTTCATCTACGCCGAAGCGCCCCGTATCCTGTTCCCCTTCGCCCGCCGCGTCATTGCCGATGCGACCCGCGACCTGGGCTTCCAGCCGCTGATGCTCGATCCGATCGACTTCAACGGCCTCTATATGCAGCGCCTGCAGCAGAAGGCCGCCGAAGAAGCGGCAGCACAGGGCGGCGATGCCCCGGCAGGCGACGCGTAAGCACTCCGTGATAGCGGGCGAGGCACGATGAGCCTGCTCAAGAACGTGGGAACGATCGGCGGGCTGACAGCCGTCAGCCGCGTGTTCGGCTTCGTGCGCGACATTCTGATCGCGCGCGTGCTGGGCGCAACCGCCATGGGCGATGCCTGGCAGCTCGCCTTCATGCTGCCCAATATCTTCCGCAGGCTGTTCGCCGAAGGCGCTTTCGCCAGCGCCTTCGTGCCGCTGTTCAATCGGCGGATGAAAGAAGACGGCGACATTTCCGAGGCGCGGAGATTCGCCGAGAGCGTGTTGTCGATCCTGCTGCCGATCCTGATCGTGTTCGGCGCGCTGGCGTTGATCGTAATGCCGTGGGTGGTGGAGTATTTCGCGCCCGAAGGTCTGGCGGAGAACGGCGACTCGCTGGACATCGCCATCTTCATGGCACGGGTCACCTTTCCCTACCTGCTGTTCATGAGCCTTGCGACACTGGTCGCCGCTGTGCTCAATTCGCTGTCGCGTTTCGCGGCTGCAGCCGCCGCCCCGATCTGGCTCAACATCTGCCTCATTGTGGCGCTCGCCTATGGCCTGACGCTCGGCGAAGGGCTCGAAGCCCGGCGTGAAACGGCACAATGGATGGCGTGGGCCCTGTCGCTTTCAGGGTTGGTCCAGGTCCTGTGGCTCTATGGCTTCATGCGTCGCGCGGGATTCCGCCTCGGCCTCGTCGCGCCGCGGGTGACGAGCGGAGTCAAGGAATTGGGCATTCTCGTTGTCCCGGCCATTTTCGGCGCCGGGATCTACCAGATCAGCCGCTTCGTCGACCTGTTCTTCCTCTCCACGCTGGAAGTCGGCAGCTACACCTACCTTGCCATGGCCGATCGCTGGAACCAGCTGCCGCTGGGCATTATCGGGATTGCGCTGGGCACGGCGATCCTGCCGGCGCTCTCGCGCTACCTCGGTCGCGACGAAGGCGAGGAAGCCGCGCGGCTGCAATCAAATGCGATCGAGCTGGCGATGCTGCTGACGCTGCCCTGCGCGGTGGCGCTGTTCTTTACGGGCAGCGCTTTCGTGCGTGCCTTCATGGCCGGACAGGCCTTCACTGTGGAGGATGCACTGGTGACCGGCACGGTCGTCTCCGGCCTCGTCATCGGCCTGCCGGCCTATGTGCTTGTCAAGGTGCTGACCCCCAACTACTTCGCCCGCAAGGATACCAGGACCCCGGTCTACACTGCCGCTGTCTCGCTGGTGGTCACTATCGGACTCAACATCGTGCTCGTGCCGCGGATCGGCGTGCTGGGCCTAGCCGTAGCGGGATCGGTCGGGGCCTGGGCCAATGTCATCCTGCTGACGGCGATCCTGGCCCGCAAAGGGCACTACCGCCTGCCAGCCCTGACAATCTCGCGCGTGCTGCGCATGGCGGTGGCATCGGCAGTGATGGGCGCAGCGCTGTGGTGGCTGATGAGCGCAATCGACCCGTGGTTCACCGGCAGCGCGATCCACAAGGCGCTGGGCATTGCTGCCATCCTCGGCACCAGCGCACTGGCCTATGGCGGTGCGGCGGTGGTATTCGGCGTGCTCGACAAGGCAACGGTGCAGCGCCTAATGCGCCGCCAAGCCTAATTCTCCCTCTTCGATTCTTTCAGGACAGATCATGCGCGTCGTTTCCGGCATCCAGCCCACCGGCAATCTCCACCTCGGCAATTACCTGGGAGCGATCCGCAATTGGGTGCGGATGCAGGAGGAGATGGAGAGCGATACCAGCGCTCAAGCAGCGGCAGGCGGTAGCGCAGAAAAGGGCGAATGCCTGTTCTTCCTCGCCGACCTTCACGCGATCTCGATGCCGCATGATCCGGTCGAGCTGAGGAAGGCCACGTTGGAAATGGCCGCAGCGCTGGTCGCCTGCGGGATCGACCCGGACAAGAGCGTCCTGTTCAACCAGGCCCAGGTCCCCGCCCATGCCGAGCTGCAATGGCTGCTGGGCGGCACTGCGCGGATGGGCTGGCTGAACCGCATGACGCAGTGGAAAGACAAGGCCGGCAAGAACCGTGAAGGCCAGTCGGTCGCGCTGTTTACCTACCCGGTGCTGCAGGCGGCCGACGTACTGTTGTACCAGGCCACCCATGTGCCCGTGGGCGAGGACCAGAAACAGCATCTCGAGCTGGCGCGCGATATCGCGCAGAAGTTCAACAATGACTTTGCCAGCGAAGACGATCCCGTCTTCACCCTGCCCGATCCCTACATCCCGCCGCAGGCCGCGCGGATCATGAGCCTGCGCGACGGCTCGGCCAAGATGTCGAAGTCCGATCCATCGGACATGAGCCGAATCAACCTTACCGACGATGCCGATACCATCATGAAGAAGGTCAGGAAGGCCAAGACCGATCCCGAACCGCTGCCGAGCGAGGAAGCCGGGCTCGAAGGGCGACCCGAGGCGCTCAACCTCGTGACGATCTACGCCGCGCTTACGGACAAGAGCGTCGACGCCGTTTTGGGCGATTTCGGCGGCGAAGGGTTCGGCAAGTTCAAGCCCGCGTTGGGCGAGCTCCTGGCGGAAACGCTCAGCCCCATCTCGACCCGCTTCAACCAGCTGCTGGAAGACCGCGAAGCGATCGACGCGGTGCTCGCCAAGGGCGCGGCAAAGGCCCGCGAACGTGGCCTGCCGACCTTGCACCGCACCTATGAGGCCCTGGGCCTGCTGCGACATTGACGTAACATCGCCTATCCAGCGCATTCAAACCGGGTTCATGGCAATTGTGCGATGGTGATGATAAGACTCGGGGCGCAAGCTGGAGTGGGTAGCTTGCGTGACCGGCAATGTGCATGCAGGGGCCGCTTATGACCACACCGACTTCACTCACCCGCCGCCTGATCCGGGCTATCGTCGTGCCTTTCGCACTGCTGTCTCTAAGCGCTTGCGCTACGCCCGGGTTCAAGACCGACGTGACGCGCTTCTCGTCCAAGCTTCCAGCACCACAGGGCCAATCCTTCGCTGTCGTTGCCGACGACCCTGCACTCGAAGGCGGGTTGGAATTCTCGCAATACGCCGAGCTGGTTTCCGCCGAAATGGCGCGGCTGGGGTATACTCCCGCCCCGCCCGAAACGGCGAGCTTGCTGGTCAGGTTCGACTATGGCGTCGACAAGGGTCGTGAAAGGGTGCGTTCGAATGGGTTGCGCGACCCCTTCTTCGACCCTTGGTTCGGCTATTATGGCCGCAGCCGGTTCTACCGCAGCAACCGTTTCCGCGGCGCTTGGGGATTCGGTTTCTATGACCCATGGTTCGGCGAGCCTTCAGTGCGCAGCTATACTGTCTACACCAGCGGTATCGACCTGAAGATCAACGACACCGCAACCGGCGAGCGCCTGTTCGAAGGCAAGGCCGAAGCCCTGTCGACCAGCAACCGGCTGCAATACCTGGTGCCGAACCTCGTCGAAGCGATGTTTACCGACTTCCCCGGCAATTCCGGCGAGACCGTGCGGATTTCGGTGCGGCCGGAAGGCTAGGGCAAAGCGACGGGGCAGTCTGGATGGACAGCGCAGTGAACAATCCGGGTTAATCGCTCATTTACCGGTGTCTGCGATTGCGGAGCTTTCCAAGGGACAGCTCCGCATATGACCGAACAGAGCAAGATTGAAGCCGCGACGCCTGCCGACACAACCGGTGCCGGTCGCACCCCCGTTCCGTGGAGCCAGGATTTCGCCACCAGCGAACATCCCGATACCGCACGGCACCGGATCCAGCGCGAATATATCATGGCAGTCACGGAGCTCCCGCGCGGAAACCTGGAGCGGAAATACGCCTATCTCCAGCAACTCATCTCGCGCGCCAAGGAAGAGCTTGGCCACGCCCGCTCGGCCAATAACGAACACCGCATGGCAGCTATGCAGCAGAATATCGACGAGCTGGTGGCCTATGTCTCCGGCTACGGCATCCGTGCCAACTTGCCTAACCGCAATGGCGAGAACGGCTCGACCGCGATTGCCAGCTTCTATGTGCTGGAAGAGATCCCGACCTTCCTCGGCGAACTCGGCTTCCTGATAGACCGCTGGTACGAGGAAGAACTGGCCGGGATCCACGATGAACTGCTCAAGCTGACGGGGCTCGCCGGGCGGTTGCGCTGATTCGACAAGAAGGCTCGTCATTTGCTGAGGCGCAGGCTAGTCTTGCGCCATGGGTCCGCTTCTCAGAATTCCTGCCGTCGCCACCGCCCTTGCTGGCATAGCTGTTCCCGCCAGCGCATTGGCGCAGGAAGCTGGCAGCAGTGGACGGACTTTCGAGACTTTCGGCAATTGGAAAGCCGTCACCAGCAAGTATGAGTGCGGGCTGGTCAGCCAGGAAACCTCAGACGGCTATGTCTTTGGCGTGATGGCCATTGGCGAAGTGGAAGCCCTTTCGGTCGCACGGCCACGCGGCGCATCCAGGCCGCACCCCGATTTTTCCGCCAACCTGTGGTTCGATGGCAGGCCGGTGGCAGGGCAGTGGAGCTTTGCCTACGATACGTTTTCTACGCTCGATATTCCCCCGGTCTTCGCTGAGGCTTTCAAACGCGGGAAGGCGCTGGAATTTCGTGTGGACGGGGAGACGCTGGAGAGCTTTTCGCTGACGGGAAGTGCCAAGGCATATGCGGCATTCGCCAGCTGTAAAGACGCGATATACAAGGGGCCCGTCGTCCCGCCGGTCGCGCCGCCCCCCCTTCGCGCCCGTGCGCCCGACCTCGCCGCGCCGCTGCCCGCCAACCGTGCGATTGCCGCGATCCAGCCCGAACGCTGGGTTCAGACTTACGATTACCCTGCCCGAGCCTTGCGCGAAGAACTGGAAGGCGTGGTGACGGTGCGCATGGAGGTCAGTACCAGTGGGCGCGCGACGGGATGTACGATCATCCGTTCCAGCGGCAGCAACCTCCTCGACGAACGTACGTGCGTCATCCTCACCCGCCACGCCCGGTTCGATCCGCCGACCGATACCGAGGGGCAGCCCATTGAGGGCAGCTGGACTCAAAGCATCAACTGGCAGATCCCCCAATCGTCGATTCCGACTCCGATCGACAATGGAACGGTGATCGCACCGCCGCCCGATGGAAAGTAACCGAGCCCCCACCCAAAGCGCGAGCGCTGTCCGCTGGCGTTGGACCTATGCCATCTTTGCAGCACTGCTGCTGGCGACAGTATGGGGTGCGATGCACTTCACTGGCGAAGTCGACTGGACCATCGGCGATGTTGTTGCCGCAGCCATCCTGTTCGCCGGGCTTGGCGTGATGCTCGAAGGTGCGGCGCGGATAGCGAAGACCACACTGGGTCGTACGATGCTGATGTTCGGCGCGGTGCTAGTGTTCCTGCTGGTGTGGGCGGAGCTCGCGGTGGGGCTGTTCGACTAACGCGGTCTACACCAGCTTGGCGTGACCTCCGGTCGAGCCGAAGCCGCCTTCACCGCGCTGCGTTTCATCGAGCTGATCGGCTTCCTCCCACACCGCTCTTGTTACCGGGGCCAGCACCAGCTGTGCCACCCGGTCACCGCGATGGATGACAAAAGGCTCGTCGCCGTGATTGATGAGGATCGCCTTGAGCTCACCGCGATAGTCGCTGTCGATCGTGCCCGGCGTGTTGGGCACAGTGATGCCATGCTTTAGCGCAAGCCCGCTCCGCGGCCGGACCTGGATCTCGTAACCCTGCGGGATCGCCATGCTCAGCCCCGTCGCGACCGCGTGCCGTTCGCCCGGTTTGATCGTCACGTCTTCTGCCGAGACGACATCCATACCGGCTGCACCATCGGTTGCATATTCAGGCAACGGCAGGCCGTAGCCATTGTTGAGCCGCTTCAGTTTCACCGGCACGGGAGGCTTTGCATGGCCGACCGTGGTTGCTTGAGTTACCGAATCAGCCATCCACTACGTCCTTCAAGCCTTCTGCCATGCGCTCCACCAGCGCCATCGCCACCTCTTCCTTGGGCATCTCCTCGAGATGCTCGACTCCGCTACCGGTCACGATATGCACGGTGTTGTGGCTGCCGCCCATGACATCGCCTGACACATCGTTGGCAACAATCCAGTCGGCTTGCTTGCGCTTGCGCTTCGCCTTGGCATTGGCAACCACATCGTTGGTCTCGGCTGCAAATCCAATCACCAGGTGCGGGCGCTTGTCACCCACTGAAAGATTGGTGAGGATATCGGGGTTTTCCTCCAGGATCAGAGCCGGCGGGGCCGAGCCGCGCTTTTTCATCTTTTCACCGGCAACATCGCGCGTGCGCCAGTCGGCAACTGCGGCCACCATCACGGCAATGTCCGCAGGCAGCGCCTTGCGGACTTCAGCCGCCATTTCCTGTGCGCTTTCGACATCGATCCGGTCCACGCCCGGCGGTGTCTTCAGATGAACCGGGCCGGCGACAAGCGTCACACGCGCCCCGGCAGCGGCAGCAGCAGCCGCAATCGCAAAGCCCTGTTTCCCGCTTGAACGGTTGGCGATGTAGCGCACCGGATCGATTGGCTCGTGGGTTGGCCCGGCAGTGATCAGCACATGCTTGCCGTAAAGCGGCCGATGTTCCGGATCGGTATCGAAAGCGGGTTGGCCGATCAGCGGATTGTTATCAATTTCCTCTTCCACGACCGGTGCCCTCGCGAGGCCCGTCGACGAATCTCCTGCGATGGGCTCTGGCATCTGGTCGCCAGTGCCCGTTGCGACTGTATGGTTGATCGCATCGGCATCGGTCGGCGGGGCCGAGATAGCCTTGCCCTTGCTGGCAAGGATCGGACCGGCATCAGGCGCTGTTGCCGTCCGTGCTTCCGCCTCTTCGCCGTCGGCAATCGTATCGTCCTCGTCGCCCCAGTCAGCTTCATCCGGCTCTTCACTTTCCGGTACATCCCATTGAGCTTCGATTTCCTCCACCGAACGCTGGGGCGTCTTGCGCGGGATGATGGAAGCCAGCAGCCCACCCAGCATGCCCTTGCTTTCGACTTCGGGTTCGGGCTCGAGCGCTTCGACTTCGATAGCTGGAGCAGGGGCGGTCTTGGCGATGGCAGGAGCGGGCACGAGATCGACTTCTTCGCGCGGGGCAACCTGCTCCGCGCCCAGCAGATCGGCGATCGCGTTCCAGATCTCTTCCGGCTCGCGCAGTCGCCCCGGGCCGTATTCACCGCAAGCCATCGCCCCTTCATCGGGGTCGATCACCGTCACGCCAGCTTCACGCAGGCGGGCCACGTTCATCTGGGTCGCATCATGTTCCCACATCTTCACGTTCATGGCCGGGGCCACCATCACCGGCTTGTCGGTCGCCAGCAGCAGGGTCGTGGCCAGATCGTCGGCGATGCCCGCAGCCATCTTCGCCAGCATGTTGGCGGTCGCCGGGCACACCACCACCAGATCAGCCTCGCGGCTGAGCTGGATATGCCCCATCTCGACTTCGTTGCGCAGGTCCCATAGCGTGGTGTGGACCGGGTTTTCGCTCAGCGCCGCCAGTGCCATGGGGGTCACGAACTTCGCCCCGCCATCGGTCAGCACGCATGTGACCGAACCGCCCTGCTTGCGCACCAGGCGCACCAGTTCGCACGACTTGTATGCCGCGATACCACCGCCGATAATGAGCAGGATCTTCGGCCCCTTGCCGCCTGCCATACGATTCCCCTTCTGGCCCCTTGCCTTGCCCGCCAGCCTAGACCGACGCGCATTTCGGCGAAAGTCCCAACAATCCTAGGGCCTCTAATGGTTACGATTTGCCTAGCGAAGCGTGGTTACCGTGATTAGGCTAAGGGTATCTGTGGGGGAGGAGACACACATGAGACTTGCCATTACCGCGCTGCTTTTTGTTGGCGGACTGTTTTTCCTGTTCATGGGGGCGGGCTTCCTGCTGGACCCTGCGGTATCAGGCGGCGATTTCGGCCTTACTGCGAAGGGCGTGCAGGGCCTTTCCAGTATCCGGGGCGACCTCACGGCCGTGTTCTTCGTCGCTGGCGGATGCATGATCTGGGGTGGATGGAAACGCAATGGCGACCCGTTGATCGCCGCCGCGGCGATCATGGGCACGGTGTTCTTCGGCCGCTGTGTCTCATTGGCGATGGACGGCACCTATGAAGGGTGGTTCCTGCCGATGACCGTGGAGGCCCTGACAATGGTGCTGTGCCTGGCCGGGTGGAAGCTGTTGCCGCACCACGATCTGACGGAAGAGCTGGACTAACCGATCCAGCCCAGCGCCATGGCCGCTACGACAGCGCCCGCACCCAAGGCAGCGCTAAGACCGTAGCCCAACCAATCCCGACCCGGTCGCTCGCGCTTCTCCCACATCAATTCGATGTCGGGGAGTGGCGGCGGCACCGGGGCACCGCCCTTGGGCGGGAACTTGTCTTCCACGCGGCGGACGAGGTCCGGCAAACGCAGCAACGTTGCCATGTTCTGCTTTACTGCATCGGCCAGGGCTGCCTCCGGCCCCAGCTCGTCGCGAATCCAGTTGCGGACATAGGGAGCTGAGACGTCCCACATATTGATGTCGGGATCGAGCTGCGTGGCAATGCCCTCGACCATTACCATGGTTTTCTGCAGCAGCAGCAGATGCGGCTGGGTCTGCATGTCGAAATCGCGGGTGATGGCAAACAGTCCGTCGAGCATCTGCCCAACCGACAGTTCCTTCACCGGCTTGCCGCGCATCGGCTCGCCCACCGCACGCAGGGCCGTGGCAAACTCGCCGACCGAGTGGTGGCTCGGAACATATTGCGCCTCGAAATGGATCTCAGCGACGCGCTGGTAATTGCCGGTCGTCAGACCATAGAGAATCTCGGCCAGCCATTGCCGCGCGCGCCGGTCGATCCTGCCCATGATCCCGAAGTCGATCGCCACGATCGTCCCGTCGGGCTCCACGAACAGGTTTCCCTGGTGCATGTCGGCATGGAAGAAACCGCCGCTGATGGCCTGGTGCAGGAACGCCAGCACGAGCCGCTCGGCCAGCGCCGGCAAGTCGTGCCCGGCGGCAATCAGTTCCTCGCGCTTGGATATCTTGATCCCGTCGATCCATTCGACCGTCATGACCCGCCCATTGGTCCGGTCCCAGTCGATCGCAGGGATCCGATAGCCCTCAATGCCGCGACAGGCGTCGGCCAGTTCGCTGGCCGAAGCTGCCTCGCGCCTGAGGTCGAGCTCGGTATTGGTCCAGCGCTTGAAGTTGGCGATGGTCAGCCGCGGGCGCAGCCGCGCCGCTTCACCGCCCATCGCTTCGACATGCGCCGCGGCCCATTCATAGGTCTCGATATCGCGGGCGAACTTCTCGCGGATGCCCGGACGCAGGACCTTCAAGGCGACCGTGCGCCCGTCGCTGGTCACCGCCTGGTGCACCTGGGCGATGGAAGCCGCACCGACCGGCTCGGGGTCGATATGCGAGAACAGCGCATCGAGTGGCTGCTCGAAAGTCGCCGCGACCGACGCCTCGATCTCGGCAAAATCGACCGGCGGCAGGCTGTCCTGCAGAGTCAGCAGGTTCTCCGCTGCGTCGGTGCCTACTAGATCGGGCCGGGTTGCCAAGGACTGGCCCAGCTTGATCGCCGCCGGGCCGATCTCGCGAAAGGCTCCAGCATAGTCAGGCACCTTGGGTACGCGCGCACCCAGCCGCGCCAGCCGCGCCAGCCGCTTGACCGGAGCAGGCGTGTTGGGATCGCGCTCGATGCCACGCAGCGCGCCATGGCGGGCAGCAGTCCGACCCCACTTGAGGAGCCGCCAGATATGAGTCGCAGGCCGGGTCATGCGTGCAGGATCAAATCTTCCAGCCCGAATGGATGTTGACCGCCCCGCCGAGGATCTTCTCGACCCGGGTGTTTTCGAATCCCGCCGCGCGGATCATCGCTTCGAACTCGGTCGGCTTGGGAAAGCGGCGGATCGATTCGGCGAGGTAGCGATAGCTGTCCTCGTCATTGGCGATGACCTTGCCGATCCTGGGCATCAGCTCGTGCGAATAGAGGTCGTAGATTTCCTTGAAGCCTGGCCACTCGGTGGTGCTGAACTCCATGCAATAAAACCGCCCGCCATGCTTCAGCACACGGTGCGCCTCGCGCAGGGCCTTGTCGATATGGGTGACGTTCCTGATTCCGAAGACGATGGTGTAGGCATCGAACTGGCGGTCGAGATAGTCGAGTTGCTCGGCGTTCTGGCAAGACCAGACGAGCCCGGTGATACCGCGCTCCATCGCACGCTCGACCCCGACATCGAGCATATCCTGGTTGATATCGGCAATTGTTACTTCAGCACCGCGACCAGCCATCCGGAAGGCGATGTCTCCGGTACCGCCGGCCATGTCGAGGATCGCTTCGCCCGGTTGCGGCTTCACCCGGCGCACGAAGCGGTCCTTCCACAGGCGGTGCATACCGCCCGACATGGCATCGTTCATGATGTCATACTTGGCCGCAACGCTGGAGAAGACCGCGCCGACGCGCTCGGTCTTTTCCTCGGGGGCTACGTCCTCGTAACCGAAGGATACTGTGTCGTTCATTGTGACCGAGGCCCTAGTCCACCAACAATAGCAGGACAAACAAGAATTTTCAGCATTATGCTTTATGCATATTGCATTTAGCAAAAATCACGCTATCGGAGAGTGCCGTCAAGGAGAATGACCATGCGTCAAAGCGAAATCTTCGAGCGAATCTCTCGCGCCATCGAGAAGGCACCAAGGAATGCCTATGTCGCAGAACTGCACGTACAGGTGCTAAAATATGCCCACCAACTTGATGGAGTCTCAGGTCGAGAATTTTGCGAGGGTGTGGGCCTCAAACCAGCTTGGGGAACAGAATTCGTAAAGATGCGAAAGATTGCCCCACGCTTGATTGAAGCTGGTCTCGACGTATCGAAAATATAGTATGCCCGAGCTTCCTGAAGTCGAAACGACCGTGCGCGGCCTTGCCCGCTTTCTCGAGGGCGAGCGGATCACCCGCGCCATCCTCAACCGGCCCGACATGCGCTTCCCTTTCCCCGCCGGACTGGGGCAGGCGCTGACCGGCGCGACTGTTTCCGGCCTCGGTCGGCGCGCGAAATATGGCCTGATCCACACCGACCGCGCGCAGACACTGATCTTCCATCTCGGCATGAGCGGGCGCTGGCGGATCGACCCTGAGGCCGACGACAAGCACGATCATTTCGTGATCGAGACCGCCAGCCACCGCTTCGCGCTCAACGATCCGCGCCGGTTCGGCTGGGTGGACCTGGTCGACACTGACCGCGTAGAGCAATGGCCGGCCTTCGCGGTGATGGGGCCCGAGCCGCTAGGCGCAGACCTCACTGTGAAGCACCTCCGCACGGCGCTCGCTGGGCGCAAGCAGGCCATAAAGCTGTGCCTGCTCGACCAGCAGATCGTTGCCGGGCTGGGCAATATCTATGTTTGCGAGGCGCTCCACATCGCCGGTATCCATCCACGCAAGGCTGGTGGGCGCGTGTCGGTCAAGGCACTGGAGCGGCTGGTCCCGGCGGTCCAGCAGGTGTTGGAGCAGTCCATCCTCGACGGTGGTTCTTCGCTGCGCGACTACGCAAGGCCCGATGGCGAGCTGGGCTATTTCGCCACCCGCTTCCAGGTCTATGGACGCGAAGACCAACCCTGCCTGCGCGACGATGGAGGCATCATCCGCCGCTTTGCGCAGGGCGGGCGCAGCACGTGGTATTGCCCGAGGTGCCAGCGGTAGGGTTTCGCTTGACGATTCGGGACTTGGGACCTATGTGCGCCGCTTTCCGGCGGCATACCCGCCGTTTCCGAGATCAAACACAGACAAGGATCCGGTCGCATCGGGCGACTGAGAAACAAGGACGAACATGGCCAATACGCCGCAAGCCAAGAAGCGCATCCGTCGCAACAACCGCCGTGCCGAAGTCAATGGTGCGCGCATGAGCCGCATCCGCTCTTTCGTGAAGAAGGTCGAGACCGCTTGTGCTGAAGGCGACAAGGAAGCTGCCGCTGCTGCGCTGAAGGAAGCCCAGCCGGAAATGGCGCGCGGCGTTGCTCGTGGCGTGCTGCACAAGAACACCGCTTCGCGCAAGTTCTCGCGCCTGACCAAGCGAGTCGCGGCTCTCTGAAGCCAGCGCCGACAGGCGATTTTACAAACCTGATTGCAGCGGGGCGTCACTTTTTGTGGCGCCCCGTTTTTGCTGTGTCAGCAAACTGACGCACGCGGCCACCGCTAAGTGTAGGAATTCCCGCGAGTCGCGCGTTATCCGGGCCGGATCATCAAGCTAAACAACAGGTTAAACGCAAGCCTGCGGGTTACAGCCCTGTCAAACGAAATATTTCAAAAATATTTCGCTGCTGCCCCTTGAACAGAATCGCCTGGCACGCTTTTAGTGTTCGCCTTGCTGCGGCACGGGACAGGCCGAGCACATACAAACTGAACCGATTGGGGGGCGCTGCGGGCACATGGAGTCCGGGCAACGGCGAAGCCTTGTCGAGTCAAGAACGGGGAAGCAAGACCGGTACTGGGGGCCGGCAAGCAGGGCGGGAATACATGGGACAGGACGGGCCGCGCGCAGGCGCAGCAAAACGCAGAAAAAAAGAAGATCTGATGGAAGACATCGAAGCCGTGAACCTGGCCGCGGATTGGGCCGACATTAGCCAGGGCCTGCGCAAGGATCTGGGGCACCAGTTGCACAGCCAGTGGATCAAGCCGATCCAGCTGGGTGGCTTCGACGAAGAGACCGGGACACTCGATCTTTTCCTGCCGACCGAATTCTCGGCCAACTGGGTGAAGGATCGCTTTGCCGACAGGCTGTCGCTGGCGTGGAAGATCGCCCGCGGCAATATCCGCAACGTCAACATCCAGGTGCATCCGGGCCGCCGCAAGGTGCCAGACATCGCTCTTGGCGATGGGCGTCGCCCGGCCAATGATGGTGGCAATATGGGAATCATGGTGTCGGGTGCCGGCATCATCAACGACGCGGGTTTCACCTCTTCGGTCGGGCTTGATGCTTCGCTGACCTTTGCCGCTTTCGTGACTGGCGAGACCAATATCCTTGCCTGCAATGCCGCGCAGCGCATGGCAGCGACCGAGCAGCCGCAGTTCTCTCCGCTCTACATCAAGGCGGCGACGGGCCAGGGCAAGACCCACCTGCTGCACGCCATCGGGCACCAGTACCTGTCGGCGCATCCGCGCGCGCGCATCTTCTACTGCAGCGCCGAACGCTTCATGATCGAATTCGTGCAAGCGCTCAAAGCCGGACAGATGATCGAGTTCAAGGCGCGGTTGCGCAGTTTCGACCTGCTGCTGGTGGACGATATCCAGTTCATCATCGGCAAGGCCAGCGCGCAGGAGGAGCTGCTCTATACGATCGATCACCTGCTGGCCGAAGGCAAGCGCCTGGTGTTCGCGGCCGACCGCGCACCACAAGCATTGGACGGGGTCGAACCGCGCCTGCTCTCGCGCCTGTCGATGGGCCTTGTGGCGGACATTACCGCTGCCGATATCGAGCTCCGCAAGAAGATCCTCGAATCGAAGCTCACCCGCTTCGCGCCGCTCGACGTGCCCGAGGACGTCATCGAGTTCCTCGCCCGCACAATCACGCGCAATGTGCGCGAGCTGGTCGGCGGTTTGAACAAGCTGATCGCCTATGCCCAGCTGACCGGACAGGTGGTCTCGCTGCAGCTGGCCGAAGAACAGCTGACCGATATCCTCTCGGCCAACCGTCGCCGCATCACGATCGACGAGATCCAGCGCACGGTGTGCCAGTTCTATCGCATCGACCGCAGCGAGATGTCGTCCAAGCGCCGCGCCCGTGCCGTCGTGCGCCCGCGTCAGGTGGCGATGTACCTGTCCAAGGTGCTCACGCCGCGCAGCTACCCGGAAATCGGCCGCAAGTTCGGCGGCCGCGACCATTCGACGGTTATCCACGCCGTGCGGCTGATCGAGGACCTGCGCCAGCGCGATGCCGATATGGACGGCGATGTGCGCAGCCTTTTGCGGCAGCTTGAGAGTTAGGGTTTGTTTTCCGCACGCCATCCGGCGCGCGAAATCCTCGCTCAAGGGGCCTGACGGCCCAATCGCTGCGGGCGGCCAGTCGGCCTCGCGGTCGCTGGCGCGACCGTGCTCCGCGACCAAGCCACGCGGCCTGGAATGGTTCGGGCTGCGACTAGCAGCCCGCAAGCGCGACCGCGCGCCCGGAGGGGTGACCCCGCAGGGGTCGGGCCCCCGAAGGATAGCCAAGTGAGCGGACGCGAACGCCGGCGCTTGAGGCCAAAACAAACAATCGACAGGCTGTGCACTTGCTGCCAACAGCTTTTCCATGAGCTTGTCACCAGAGCGCCTGGACCGTTTTGCGCGCCATATCGTGCTGCCCGAGATCGGCGGCGCGGGGCAGGTGCGGTTGGCCGATAGCCATGTCGTGCTGGTGGGTCTGGGCGGGATCGGCTCGCCCGCCCTGCAATATCTTGCGGGCGCAGGGATCGGGCGGCTGACGCTGGTCGACAGCGACACGGTCGATGCCAGCAACCTCCAGCGCCAGACGCTGTTTTCAGAGCGTGATATCGGACATGGCAAGGCCGTTGCCGCGCGGCGCTGGGTGCAGAATTTCGACCGCTCGCTGCGGGTGACGATCAGCGACCGGCGCATCACTGCCGAGAATGCGCACGAACTGATGGCGAGCGCAGAACTCGTGCTTGATGGCACCGACAATTTCGCCACGCGGCTGGCGGTATCCGATGCCTGTGTCGCGGCAGGCGTCCCGCTACTCTCCGCCGCTGTCGGTCGGTTCCAGGGCCAGGTCGCGGCCTTTGCCGGGCACCTGCCCGATCAACCCTGTTACCGCTGCTTCGTCGGCGATGCTTTCGACACCGACGATTGCGACACTTGCGCCGAAGACGGCGTGCTCGGCGCGATGGTCGGCTGGGTCGGGACCTTTGCCGCTATGCAGGCGGTGCGCGTGCTGCTCGATGGGGTAAGCTCATTCGGCGACCCGCAATGGGGCAAGCTGCAGTTGATGGACGGACTCAAGCCGGGGATGCGAGCGATTGCGATTACGAAGGACGCGGATTGCAGGGGGTGTGGTCGCTAGAAACTGGCCCCGTCGACAAACTTGCGCGGCAAGTCTCGCCAAAGCTCGGGATCGAACATCCGCAGGTTGAGGCCCATCTTGTCATAGGCAGGATCGATGGCAGTCCAGTGCGTCGTGCAGCCGCAGGTGCCACAGTGCCACGTCGTGAGCATGCGATCGCCGTGGATATAGGCAACGCCCTCGCCCGTGATCGTAGCGGCCTCGGGATGGCAGTAATACCAAAGCCCGGCAATCCGGCGACAAATCGAGCAATTGCACTCCGATACGTCTAGCGGGTCCTCGCGCAGTTCCAGCTTGACCGCGCCGCAATGGCACGAGCCCTTGTGCACCTTCATCTCAACAATTCCTCCACCCAAGCCGGCACAAGCTCCCCCGCCCGGCCCTGCCGGCTCTCGTGGAACCAGTGCGAGCCTTCGCTGCGTTCCAAATTCAGTTCCAGCGTTTGCACACCCAGATCGCGCGCATCACGCACGAAACCCGCTGCCGGATAGACCGCGCCCGAGGTGCCGATGCTGACGAACAGGTCGGCCTCGCGGATAGCGCGATAGATGCGCTCCATCTGGTAGGGCATTTCGCCGAACCACACGACATCGGGGCGCAGGGTCGGGGCCTGGCAGACCGGGCATGGAGGGCGGTCACTGAGCGTCGCGTTCCATGGGCTGCGCATTTCGCATGAGGTGCAGAGCGCGCTCTTGAGTTCGCCATGCATGTGCAGCACGCGGCTTGCGCCCGCCCGTTCGTGCAGATCGTCGACATTCTGGGTGACGATCAACAGCTCTCCGCTGAACTCCGCATCGAGCCGCGCCAAAGCATCATGCGCCGGGTTGGGCGCGACCTTGCATAGCGCCTCGCGCCGCATATCGTAAAAATTGAGCACAAGCGCCGGATCACGGGCAAAACCCTCGGGCGTAGCGACATCCTCGACATTGTGCTGCTCCCACAGCCCACCCGCCGAACGGAAAGTATCGATCCCGCTCTCTGCGGAAATCCCGGCACCTGTGAGGATGACGATGTTGCGGATATCGGACATGGCTTTCCCTTGTCGTCACCCTGAACTTGTTTCAGGGTCCATCTCAGAACTTGCTCAGGTCTCGCCTAGAGGAGAGATGGATGCTGAAACAAGTTCAGCATGACTAGTTGGGGGATCAAAGTGGCACGGATCGGCATCATCGGCAGCGCAGGGCGCATGGGGCAGGCGATCGCCGAGGTGCTCCAGGGCAGCGCTAACACGCTGGCGGGCGGCGTCGATGCCGGGGAGAATGTCGCCAACCTCGCCGAAGTCAGCGAAGTGCTGGTCGATTTTTCCGCCCCCAAGGCGCTCGAGGGCAACCTCCACGCCGCGATCGGGGCCGGAATCCCGCTGGTGATTGGCACCACCGGGCTCAGCGAGGCACACCACACAGCGATCGACAACGCTGCCCGGGCCGTGCCGATCCTGCAGACCGGCAACACCTCGCTCGGCGTCACCCTGCTGGCGCATCTGGTGAAGGAAGCCGCCTCCAAGCTAGGGCCTGAGTGGGATATCGAGATTGTCGAGATGCATCACAGGTACAAGGTCGACGCGCCGAGCGGCACGGCGCTGTTGCTAGGCGAAGCGGCGGCCGAGGGACGAGGGATCGAACTCACCGCCAATACCGAGAGTGGGCGCGATGGCCACACCGGCGCGAGGGCCGAGGGCGCGATCGGCTTTGCCGCCCTGCGCGGGGGTACCGTGGCGGGCGAACACAGCGTGATCCTGGCGGGCGAGCAAGAGCGGCTGACCCTTTCGCACAGTGCCGAAAGCCGCCTGATCTTCGCTCGCGGTGCAGTGAAGGCGGCGGAATGGCTGATCGGGAAGCCGGCCGGTCGCTATCGCATGCAGGATGTGCTGGGGCTGTAACGCATGACCGGCATTGAGCAGTGCCAATGGCTTGAGCCAGGCGGGCTCGCTGCCGCCCAACGGATCGTGGAGTTCCTCGGCAACATCGGCATCCCCGTGCGGATCGAGCCGGTGAGCGACAGCGTGCTGCCGGGCATGACCGTGCGCCGGGGCACCATCTGCCTCGATCCTGCCACGGCGCTCTATCCCGGCGATGTGCTGCACGAGGCGGGGCATATCGCAGCGCAAGATCCCAGCGAGCGCGCGCACTGCGCCGAAGTCAGCGATGATCCGGGGGAGGAGATGGCCGCCATTGCATGGTCGGCCGCCGCCGCGCGGGCGAGCGGGGTCGATCTTGGGGTTGTCTTCCACGACGCGGGTTACAAGGGGGAAGCGGACGCATTGCGCGTTGCCTGCGAGAAAGCCTCGCCGCCCGGTGTCGCAATGCTGGCCTGGTGGGGCATGACAGCCGAGCCGCACCGGCGCGACATCGACCTCACACCCTACCCTGCCATGGCCAAGTGGCTCCGCAGCGAGAACGATGCAAGATTATGACCAAGGACCAGATCTTCGAATTCTTCCGGCGGCTGGCGGAGGACAATCCCGAGCCGGAGACCGAGCTGGAATATGGCAATGCCTATCAGCTGGTGGTGGCCGTGGCGCTTTCGGCGCAGGCGACCGATGTGGGGGTCAACAAGGCCACCAGGACGCTGTTTGCCAAGGTGAAAACGCCGCAGCAAATGCTCGATCTTGGTCTTGAGGGGCTGATCGAGCACATCAAGACTATCGGCCTGTTCAATTCCAAGGCCAAAAACGTGATCGCGCTGAGCCAGCTGCTGATCGACGAATATGGCGGCGAGGTGCCGGACACACGCGAGGACCTGGTGCGGCTACCCGGAGTCGGTCGCAAGACCGCCAATGTCGTTTTGAACTGTTGGTTCAAGCAGGAGACCTTCGCGGTCGATACCCATATCCTGCGCGTCGGCAACCGCACCGGCCTCGCCAAGGGCAAGACGCCGGAGCAGGTTGAAGCCAAGCTGGAGAAGCGCGTGCCGCAGCCGTTCCGCCTGCATGCGCATCACTGGCTGATCCTGCATGGGCGATATGTGTGCAAGGCGCGGACACCGGAATGCTGGCGGTGCCCGGTGGTCGATTTGTGCAGCTTTCGGAAGAAGGTGCTGGAAAAGCCCAAGGGGCGTTAAGTCCAAATTTGGTTGCCGAACATGGATTGCTCAAATAGCATGAGACCTATGCAAGGCACTCTGCGCTATATCCGGTATCTCAACTACGCCACGTCGCTGGGCATCGGATTGGCCGTTTCTTACCATTTCCTTGGCGAACAATGGTTCATTGGATTCGGACTGTTTCTCGCTGGATGGCTCTTCAAACCGTCCGATGACACGAATAATGACTTTGATCAGGAGCACCTTGGCCCCAATTTGCCATGGCCGGACATGCATGCCGGAGACCGCTTCTCGTATTTCCTGCCTGCCTTTGCCCCAGCCATTTTGGGAGGCGTCATCGCCGCAGTGGGGTTTTCCCTGACCGGCCAATGGCTGGACTACGGGCTGATGTTCATCGGTATCCTGCTCATGGGCATGGGCTCCGTTGTCGGCGCTTTCCTGTGGAAGTCCCGCCTGCTCTAGCCGCGCACTCTATACATCATCTGCTGAAACCATCTCGGCCCGGTCGATCTCGCCCGTCATCACCGCCACCGTGGTCGCCACTGCGGCATCGCCGCTGACGTTCGTGGTCGTGCGCATCATGTCCATGATCCGGTCCACCCCGGCGACGAAGGCGATGGTTTCGAGCGGCACGCCGACCGCGCCGAACACCAGCGCCATCATGATCAGGCCTGCGCCCGGAATGCCCGCCGCGCCGACCGCGCCGAGCGTCGCGAGGATCGAGATCAGGAAATACTGGCCCATGGTCAGGTCGACGCCGAAGATCTGCGCCCCGAACAGCGTCGCGAGGCCAAGGTACATCGCTGTGCCGTTCATATTGACCGTCGCGCCCAGCGAGATGACGAAGGCCGCGACCGAGTTCGACACGCCGAGGTTCCGCTCGGCGCAACGCAGCGTGACGGGCAGCGTCGCGTTGGAGCTGGCCGTGGAATAGCTCACCGCCATGGCGTCGATGATGCCGCGGAAGAAATCCTTCACTGGCAGCTTCGCCAGCAGCTTGATCATGGCGGAGTACATGCCGAAGATGATCAGCAGGCAGCCGGCATAGTTGAAGAACACCAGCCAGCCGAGCGCCTTCAGCGCTTCGATCCCCATGGTTCCGGCCACCCAGGCCATCAGTGCGAAGACGCCGAAGGGGGTGATCTCCATCACGATCATGGTGACCTTCTGCATCACCACCGCGCCGCTATCGAAGATCTTCTGGACCGGCTCGCCCTCTTCCTTGGCCATCAAGATACCGATGCCGACCAGCAGCGAGAAGACGATCAGCGGCAGCACCGCGACATCGGCCATCACCTGCACCGGGCTTTCCGGCACGATCGAGAGGATCATGTCGACCGCAGTGGTGGGGTTGGGTTCGGGCGTCGGGACCGAGGGCGTGCCGAGCGTCTCCTTGGTCGGGAACAGCTGTAAATTCGTCGCCAGCGTGCCCAGCGCCAGGCCGAGCCAGACCGCGATCTGCCCGGTCACGACGAACAGCAGCAACGCCCGCCCGCCGACCGCACCCAGCTTGCGCAGATCACCGATGGCCGCAACGCCCGCGACAAGGCTGAAGAAGATCAGCGGCACCACCAGCATCTTGATCGACTTGATGAAGAAGTCGCCGATCCACTTGATGTTTTCCGCCTCCGGCCCCCAGGCCCAGCCGGTCAGCACGCCAAGGATCAGCGCGGTGATAACCCGCTGCCACAGCGGAATTTCGAACCAGGTTCTCAGCAAGTCTCTACTCCCCAGATACGATCGTCAATGCGAGGAGCGAAGCGACGCGGCAATCCAGAGTTGTCGCGCACTCCGCTCTGGATTGCTTCGCTACGCTCGCAATGACGGATGGATTGGTCAAGCCTTCAGCGCTGCCGTGGCGATGCGTGTGTAGATGCGGCTTAGCGTATCCAGGTCCGCCATGGCCACCGCCTCATCGCGCTTGTGCATGGTGGCGTTGCAGAGGCCGAATTCGATCACCGGGCAAACGCTGCGCAGGAAGCGGGCATCCGACGTGCCGCCGGTGGTCGAAGGTTCGGGGTCGATGCCGGTCTCGGCCTTTACCGCAGCGGCGATCATGTCGCTGAATGCGCCCGGCTCGGTCAGGAACGGTTCGCCCGAGATCACCGGCCGCGCGCTGCCGCCATGCTTCTCGGCAATTTCAATGACCTGCTTCGACAGCGAAGCACCCGAATGGCGATCGTTGAAGCGGATCGAGATGCGCGCCTTGGCGGTCGCCGGGATGACATTGTGCGCGCGGTTGGGCACGTCGATCTCGGTGATCTCGAGGTTCGACGGCTGGAACCAGTCGGTGCCTTCGTCGAGATGGAGATTGTTGAGCTCGCGCAGGATTTCAACCATCGCGGGCAGCGGATTGTCCGCCAGGTGCGGATAGGCGACATGGCCCTGCGTGCCCTGCACTTCCAGCCAGATGTTGACCGAGCCGCGCCGCCCGATCTTCATCATGTCGCCTAGCCGGTTGACGCTGGTGGGTTCGCCGACGAGGCACAGATCGGGCTGGATGCCCTCGCCGCGCATATAGTCGATCAGCGCGCGCGTGCCGTGCAGCGCCGGGCCTTCCTCGTCGCCAGTGATGATGAAGCTGATGGTGCCAGCATCCGCCGGGACATTCGCTACCGCATCGACCATGCAGGCGATCGCGCCCTTCATGTCGACCGCACCGCGCCCATGCAGCAGCTCTCCGCGCTCTTCGGGTTCGAACGGCGCGCTGGTCCAGCCTTCTCCCGGCGGCACGACGTCCAGGTGCCCGGCAAAGGCGAAGTGCTTGCTGCCTTCCGGCCCATGGCGGATGGCGAAGAGGTTTTCGACCGCTTCCTCGTCGCTGCCTTCCTCGCCTTCGCCGCGAGTGAAGCGGTGGATGCTGAAACCCAGCGGCTCCAGCATCGCCTGCATCGCATCGAACACCGCGCCGGTGGCGGGGGTGACGCTGGGGGCGGCAATCAATTGCTTGGCGTATGCAAGGGCCTGGCTCATGATGCCCCAGCTAACAGGAGTGCGCGCGATGCCCAAGCTCGATCTCGATGCCATCCCCCAGACCAACCTGACCGGCTATCCGCCGCCCTATAACGAACCCGTGCAAGGCCGGATGTATCGCCGTCTCGCGCCCGCCACCGGGATGACCCACCTGCGCGCCAGCCATGTTGTGCTGAAGCCCGGCGCGTGGTCGAGCCAGCGGCACTGGCACAGGTTGATCGACGAGCTGTTGGTGATGGTTTCCGGCGAGGCCGTGCTGGTCGATGACGCCGGCGAGCAGGCGATCCGCCCGGGAGATGTGATCGCGTGGCCGGCGGGGGTCGAGAACGGCCACCATCTGCAGAACCGCTCCGACAGCGACTGCGTCTTCGTGGTCGCCAGCGCGGGAGATTATGACGCCGATGGCGGGGAGTACCCCGATATCGACATGGTGTTCGACCCCGATGGCTATGCCCGCAAGGACGGGACGCGGTATGAGACGGATCGGATTCCGTAGGCATTAGCGCGAGTCCGAGCGCAGGCTGGGACCTCCCTCGGCGAGGTGCCAGATGGACGAAGGCCCCAGCCTTCGCTGGAGCTCATTCCGTCAGGACGCCTCGTCCACCACCAGTGGCCCCGGCGCAAAGGCCTCGTCGAGCAGTCGCGCGATCCTGAGGCCCGCCTGCGTCACCCGGCGCTGGCTGATGGGGATAGCGCGCTCGATATCCTCCTGCGTCAGCGCGGTTTCGCCGGGCAGCTCGCCCGAGCAGTCCGTGCAATCGAAGGCCTCGGGATAGACAAAATCGCGGCTGGTCACCCAGCTCTCGCGGCCCCAGTCAGCCGGCGTGCCACCGGCCAGCTCGGCCTTCTCTGCCGCGCTATAACGGCGCACCAACGAGGGATTGGCCGAGGTAATCGCACGTTCGGCCAGCGGCCCGTCCCAGATCCAGTGCAGGTTGAGCCCCGGGACGATGCCATAAGCGGTCACCCGGTCGTTGCCGCCGCGATCGTCATGATCGCCTGAATGCAGCGGCATGTGCACGTCGCCGGCGAAATGGACCATGAAGGCGAGTGCTTCGAGCCGCACATTGTCGGGCAGGCTCTCATCGGCAAGGATGCGCTGGTTGCGCTCGATCTGGGCCAGGATGCAGTTGCCACCGCTGCAATTGCTGCGCGGGTTGTACGCCTCGTCGATCGGCGCGGTGCGATAGTGCCAGGCGAAAGTGTAGCCCCAGCGCCAGTAGTCCTTGCGCAGGCAATCGGGCCAGGTCGATGCGTCGACCAGGCTCTTCAACTTGCAGTCGGGCACCCCGAGCAGTCTCTCGGCCTTGAACAGCCGGTGCATCTTCGCCCGCGTTTCGGGGCGGATATTGGCGAGCGCGATCTCGGCAGTCACGCCATGCGCATAAAAGCCCCATGCCTGCGCGCCCGTGGGGGCGAGCAGGGCGAGAAAGGCCAGCAGTGCCGCGATCAGGCCGTGGCTGCGCCTTCGTATTGTTCGAGTACCCATTCTTCGTCCTCTGCTGCGGCGACCCATGCCTGCAACCATTCATGTTCCCACATCGCCTGCATATAGGCTTCGGCAAAGCCCGGCACGCCGAAACCATAGGTCAGGAATCGTGACACCACCGGGGCATAATAGATATCGGCCGCGCCAAAGGTTCCGAACAGGAACGGTCCGCCCCCGCCAAAGCGTGCCCGCGCTTCTGCCCACAGGCCGAGGATTCGGACCACGTCTTGCCGTGTGGCATCGCTGATCTTGGCACCGCTGAAGCGCTGGCGCACATTCATCGGGCATTCCTGCCGCAGCGAGGCATAGGAGCTGTGCATTTCCGCCACCATGCTGCGCGCCATGCCCCGCGCGGTCTCGTCCTTGGGCCAGAAGCGGTCGCGCCCGACCTTGTCGGCGAGGTACTCCATGATCGCGAGGCTGTCCCACACCACGGTCTCGCCATCCCACAGGATCGGCACCTTGCCGCTGGACGGCATCAGCCCGCCTTCGCCGTCGAGCTTCTTCTGCTGCCATTCCTCGCCGAACATCGGCACCATGATCTCTTCGAAATGCAGCCCCGATTGCTTGGCCGCCAGCCAGCCGCGCAGCGACCAGCTCGAATAGTTCTTGTTGCCGATAATCAGTTTCATAGCGGGCTCCACCTGGCCTTTGCGGCAAGCCCTAGGCGTTCATCCTGCCGCTGTCGAGGCTGAACGGATGGGGGATCCACCCCAGTGCGGGGAGCCAGCCGATCGGTAGGATGGCGACATCAGATAACGAACAGGGAATGACCCATGATACACTCCGCCACGACGCTTCGCACCCTTGCTACTGCCATGGTGGGTATCGCAGCTCTCGCCGCTCCGGCCCAGGCCAGTGCACCGGAGAGCAGGGACCGCGCGTCCGCTAATGCACCGGTCTGCGTGTTCGAAAGCAAGCTCGCCGCCGAGCAGAGGGACATGAACCGTGGCACCTGCTTCACTGTGGGCGTCCACGAAGACACCCACCACGCCTTCTATAACAGTATGGAGAGCCGCTACGCCGAATATGTCACCGTTGCGCCCGGTCACTTCGTCGTGCTCAGCTTCCGGACCGGGGGCCACGGCAAGCTCGACCATGTCATGCGCAAGGGCACCTTCCAGCTCAACGCGGGCCGGAGGGACCTCGCCAAGGTCAGCGTCTTCACCGCCGCGACCGGGCGCATCAATTCGGAAGCCAAGGCCTGCCTCTACAAGGAAAAAGGCTGGTACGATCTCTATCGCCGCAGCTACGCCCGTTGCTTCCCGGGCGGCGAGTATCCTGACGTTTCGCTACCGCAGTTCGATGCCAAGGGCTGGTTCAAATATCTCGAGCTCAGCAAAGGCTACAGCGCGATCCTCTACACCGGCAAGAATTTCACCGGCACCAGCATGACCATCCGCAGCGGCGGCAAGATCATCCCACCCAAGCCGCCCCGTCCCGGACGCATCGGGTTTGGCGGGCGCGGCTTCGCCGATTGGCTCGATCGGATTTTCCCGTCCACTATCCAGTCGATCAAGATCGTCCGGACGCGCTAGGCGCTTGGTGGGGGTGCCCCCTGCGCGTTACGCCTGCGTAGGCGCAGGGGCATTTCATCAATATTGGCTGACACCAATTGAATACTTCTTTGGAGTTCAACTAAATATAAATGAGTTTAGTACATTACGCCCCTTCGTTGATATCTAAAGAGGGGCTTGTAAAATGCGTGAGATCTTGTTCGGTGCAGCAATGGTCGCCGGAGTTGGTGGGGCAGTCTATCTCTCACCTGGTGCCGGACACAAGGTCTATGCCATGACTGCCCAGCAGGCGATCGCCAAGGTCGGTGCTGCCGACCGTCGCTATGGCAAGGCTCCATTCTACTCGATGGATGTCGCGACCCGCAAAACCGACGAGCGCACGCTGGTGTTTGAAAGCCAGAGCTCGCACGCCGGCCACCGCTGTGTGGTGGTGTTCGAGGAAGCGGGTGAAGGCCAAGTCTATGCCGAATCCTCTTGCGGCGCCTCCCAGACCAGCAACGCCATCGCCGGAACCACGCTCGAGCTGACCGAAATTGCATTCCGCGAATTCGTCGCTTCGACGCTCGAAGGGCGGGCGTTCAACGAAGACATGGTCAAGGCCGCCAATGCAGGTGCGGTGCTGAAGAACATGCCCAAGATGCAGCAGCAGGCGCTCGAAACCCAGCGCCAGTTCGAACAGATGGAAGCCGATATCGACAACGGCGGCTATGGTTCCGACGACGACGGCTGGGGCGAAGGTACTAACTAGGGTGAATCAGCCGCCCGCGTCTGACACCACGGCGGCACGCAGGGCGGCAATACCCAGGCCTTTTTCGGCGCTGGTGATGTGGAGTTCGGGGAATGCGGCGGGATGCTTGCGCGCTTCCTCCGCCACTTTGGTAGCGGTCGCTTCCAGTTCGCTGGCCTTGATCTTGTCGGCCTTCGTCAGCACGACCCGGTAGCTGACGGCGGTCTCGTCGAGCATCTTCATCATCTCGCGATCGACGTCTTTCAGTCCGTGGCGGCTATCGACCAGCACCAGCGTGCGGGCCAGCACCTGGCGGCCCTTGAGATAGGTCCGCACCAACTGCTTCCACTTCTCGACCACTTTGACCGGGGCCTTGGCAAAGCCGTAGCCCGGCATGTCGACCAGCCGGAACCGGGTGGGGTCGCCGACTTCGAAGAAATTGAGTTCCTGCGTGCGCCCCGGCGTTACCGACGCACGGGCGATCGCCTTACGCCCGGTCAGGGCATTCAGCAGCGAGCTCTTGCCGACATTGCTGCGTCCGCAAAAGGCGATCTCCGGCACTGTCGGTTCAGGCAGGAACTTGAGCTGGGGGGCAGACAGCAAGAACTCGACGCGGCCTGAAAACAGCCGCGCCGCGTCTTTCTCTTCCTGCGTTTCGGGCGTCCCGATCACTGGCTGGCTACCCTTGCGCCTTGGCCTTCTCGGCCTTCTCCGCTTCCGCCGCCGCGCGCAATTGCGGGTGCTTGGAATAGAGATATTTCTGCTGCGCCAGGGTGAGGATGTTCGAAGTGTTCCAGTAAAGCAGCAGGCCGGCCGCAAACGGCGCCATGATGAACATCAGCACCCACGGCATGATGTTGAAGATCTGCTGCTGGACCGGGTCCATCGCGCTGGGATTGAGCTTGAAGGTCAGCCACATGGTGATGCCGAGACCAACCGCCAGCGGACCGATGGCGATCATCGTCGGCACGTCGAACGGCAGCAGGCCGAACAGGTTGAAGATATGCGCCGGGTCGGGCGCGGAGAGGTCCTTGAGCCAGCCGTAGAAAGGCTGGTGGCGCATCTCGATCGCCAGCACGAGCACCTTGTAGAGCGCGAAGAAGATCGGGATCTGGATCAGCAAGGGCAGGCAGCCGGCCAGCGGGTTGACCTTCTCCTCCTTGTACAGCTCCATGATTTTCTGCTGCTGGGTCTGCTTGTCGTCCTTGTACTTCTCCTGGATCGCTTTCATTTTCGGCTGCACGGCCTTCATCTGGGCCATGCTGGCGAACTGTTTCTGCGCGATCGGGAACATCAGCCCGCGGATGATGATGGTGAGGCAGATGATGGCGACACCGAAATTGCCGACAAGGTTGAACAGCTCGCGCAGCAGCCACAGCATCGGCTTTTCGAACCAGCGAAACCAGCCCCAGTCGATCGACAGGCCGAACTTCTCGATCCCTGCTTCCTCGTACTGGTCGAGCACGACGCTCTCCTTGGCACCGGCGAAAAGCTGCGTGGTGCGGGTTTCCGACTGGTCGGTGCCGAGCGTGACCGGATCGTAGATCATGTCAGCCCGGAACAGCTCGTTGCCGAGCGAGCGGAAATCGGTGCTGGTGGCGACATCCTTCTGCGGCACCAGCGCGCTCAGCCAGTAGATGTCGGTGAAACCGGTCCAGGCCGCCTTGCCCTCGGGCGTCACCTTGCCCGCTTCAGCGACGTCTTCATAATCGGTGTCGTAATCGGCTGCTTCGCCGAAGACGCCCATCGGCCCAGAATGCGCGATCCACTGGTCGAGACTGGCGGTGCGGCTGGTCCGGTTGATCAGCGAATAGGGCTGGACCACGGCGGCACCCGTGCCGGCATTGGTGGCGCTCTGTTCGGCGGTGATCATGTACTGGTCGTCGATCGACAGCTTCACGGTATAGGTGATGCCACCGGCGCCGGCATAGCTCAGCGTCACCGGCTGGCCCGGGCTCAGCACCTCGCCATCGGCGGTCCACTTGGCGTTGGCGGGCAGGCGCTGGCCGTTGGCGATAAAGCCGAATTCGGCGAAATGCTGCGCCGGGGTGCCGGCGGGCGAGAACAGCCGGACAGGGCCCGAATCCTTGTCGACCGTTTCGCGGTAATCCTTGAGCACGAGGTCATCGACCTGCGCGCCGACGAGGTTGATCGAGCCCGACACGCGCGGGGAATCGATCTTCACCCGGTCAGGCGACTTGAGCGCAACCTTGAGATCGGCCTTCTCCTGCGCCAGTTCGGCCGGATCAACCAGCCCGCCGGTGCGGGTATGCTTCGCAGGCTCGGCCGTGGTCCCGCCGGCGGTTGCTACCGGATCCGCCGTAGCCGCTGCGACCGGTTCTTCCGGCTGCGGGTAGAAGCGGTTCATGGCGAAGTCGTAACCGATGATCAGCAGGCCGCACAGCACCACGGCGAGGATCAGATTGCGCTGGTTTTCCAAGGTAGAAGATCCCGAATTTCGTCAGTCAGGTGTATTATATAGGTACTACGGCACAGGATCAAAGCCATGCCCGCCCCAAGGATGGCAGCGCCCTATACGTTTCAGCGCCATCCATCCACCCTTGATTGCCCCGTATTTGCCCACTGCTTCGATGGCATATTGCGAGCAGCTGGGCTGGTAGCGGCAGGTCGGCGGCAACACGCGCGAAGGGCCGAGCTGCCAGCCGCGGGCGATCCAGATGAGGATAGTCTTCAACGCCCTGCTCCCTTCGGGCCGCGACTGGGCCTGCGGCGCGGATCGCCCTTGCCTTCGGCCGCGCGCTGCAGGGCAATTGCGAGTTCTTCCCGCAGCAGCGCAAAATCGCGCTCGATCCCGCCTTCGCGGCCGATCAGGATATGGTCATGGTCGGGAAGGCCGGCAAGCGGCAGCGCTTCCCAAAGCAATTCGCGAAAGCGCCGCTTCATGCGGTTGCGGGCCACGGCGTTGCCGATCTTCTTGGTCACGGTGATGCCATAACGCATGCCCTTGCCGCCATTGGGGTGGGCGAGCAGCACGAAGCCGGGGCGCGCAACGCGCAGCCCGCGATTCGCGGCGAGGAAATCGGCCCGTTTGCGGATGACGGCGGGTTTATCGGTCACGGTAGGGGGCTTAGCGCCAAGCGGAGAGAGAGTCTTTTTGTTTTCCGCACGCCCGTCCGGGCGCGCGATTTCCTCGCTCAAGGGGCCTGGCGGCCCAATCGCTGCGGGCGGCCAGTCGGCCTTGCGGTCGGCTGGTCGCCGACCGTGCTCCGCGACCAAGCCTTGTAGCAGGGATGGCGGGCAGGAATGCAAATGGGCTCCCGATCAGGGAGCCCACAGAGGGCGACTGCCCGCCCGGAGCGCTTTGCGCGGAGGATAGCCTAAGCGAGCGGACGCGAGCGCCGGCGCTTGAGGCTAAAACAAATTACGCAGAAAGTTTCTTGCGGCCACGCGCACGGCGGGCGCGCAAGACCTTGCGGCCACCGACGGTAGCTTTGCGGGCGAAGAAACCGTGGCGACGCTTGCGCACCAGGTTCGAGGGCTGGAAAGTCCGCTTCATCGGATCGTCCTTGGTCTAAAAGTGTGTGCGCCCAATGCGCGAATAAAAAGGGCCGCCCGTCACAGGCGACCGCCATATCGAGCGCGCGACTAGAAGTTTGTCGTCCCCAAGTCAAGATAGCTGATGCGCGGCTGGCTTTCAGGGGCGGACTTGGGTTTGGATGTCACGACGCCGTCCACCGGCGAGTCGCCCAACCATTGGCGCATGTCCTGCGCGCCGAGCCACAGCGCGGTCTCGTGCGGGACGGAATTGGTCATGTCATAAAAGGCGCGCGCAGCTTCCGCGCTCATTCCCATCTCGCGGTAATAGCGCAGGTAATAGGCATGCTCGGGCGAATCGGCCGCGTAGTCATCGGCCTGCCGCCCGCTGTCGTCGAGCCAGCTGTGGACCGCGAACTCCGCCCCGTCGTCGATGGTGCGCTTCGCCCCGGCCAGGAACAGTTCGACCGCGCCGGAGCGGACCGAACCATCGGCAGGGACATGGGTGGCGATCCCGGCGGCGCGAATCAGCCGGCCGGTGGCGAGGTTGGCCCGGTCATCATCGGTGCCGGGTGCCTCGAGGAAGTCGAGCTGCGCGATTTGGGGATAATCGCGCAGCATTGCCTTGAACTCCGAAGGAGTCGCCGGGCCCGTCACTCCCACCAGGACGGCCCGCCTGGCGTCGAGGACGCGGAACGGGCCATAGGCGGCGATGGAGGTGGGCGTGCGAGCCCGGCGAAAGGCAATAGCGCGGTCTGCGGATTCCGGGGCTGGCGGAACCTCGACCCATTCCTCGGTCACCGTGTATTGCACCACATAACCCTGCGCCGAGACGGGGGCGCCGAGCATGGCTGCACAACAGAGGATGAGGGCGAACAGACCGCGCATGCTCACCTGTCTGCGCGCGCGGGATTACACATTCGGCAAGGGAGAAGGTTTCCAGAAGGTTATCGACTTTGCGCGCGCGAGCCGCCACACAGGGACAAGAGGACACATACTATGGGGGAAGTGTGTGGTCGCTCTGGTTCGCACCGTGGCATATCTGGGCCTGGAAGCGCGCGCGGTGGAGGTGCAGTGCTCGATCGCGCCGGGACTGCCAAACTTCAATATCGTGGGCCTCGCGGACAAGGCGGTGGGCGAGAGCAAGGAGCGGGTGCGCGCCTCGCTCAGCTCGATGGGCCTCGCGCTGCCGCCCAAGCGGATCACCATCAACCTTTCGCCCGCTGACCTGCCCAAGGAAGGCAGCCATTACGACTTGCCCGTGGCGCTGGCGCTGCTGGCGGCGATGGGCGTGACCGATGCCGAGCAGCTGGCAGACTTCATCGCGGTGGGCGAGCTGGCGCTGGATGGCCGGGTGGTGCCCTCGCCGGGCGTGCTGCTGGCGGCACTGCATGCCAGCGAGCAGGAATGCGGGCTGATCTGCCCCGCCGCGCAGGGGAGCGAAGCGAAATGGGCGAGCGAAGTGCCGGTGGTGGCCGCGCCCGACCTCATCGGCCTGCTCAACCATCTGAAAGGCACCAGCCGCCTGCCCGACCCGCCCAAGGGCGAAGTCGACGAGCCCGACCACGGGCCGGACCTGAAACAGGTCAAGGGTCAGGAAACCGCCAAGCGCGCGCTGGAGATCGCCGCGGCGGGTGGGCACAATTTGCTGATGAACGGGCCGCCCGGTGCGGGCAAGTCGCTGCTCGCCTCGTGCCTGCCGGGGATATTGCCGCCGCTCTCGGCCAGCGAAGCGCTGGAGGTGAGCATGGTGCAATCGGTGGCGGGGACGCTCGAGGGCGGGCGGATCAGCCGCCAGCGCCCGTTCCGCGCGCCGCATCATTCGGCCAGCATGGCGGCGCTGACCGGCGGCGGGCTCAAGGTGAAGCCCGGCGAAGTCTCCCTCGCGCATCTTGGCGTGCTGTTCCTCGACGAATTGCCCGAATTCCAGCGCGCGGTGCTCGACAGCCTGCGCCAGCCGATCGAGACCGGCCAGGTCGATGTCGCCCGCGCCAACGCCCATGTGACCTTCCCGGCAAGGGTGCAGCTGGTGGCGGCGATGAACCCCTGCCGCTGCGGGCACCTGGGCGATGCGTCGCTCGCCTGCAGCCGCGCGCCGAAGTGCGCCATCGACTACCAGGCGAAGATCAGCGGACCGATGCTCGACCGCATCGACCTGCATGTCGAAGTCGATCCGGTAAGCGCCGCTGACCTCGCCCTTCCCCCGCCCGCCGAAGGCTCCGCGCAAGTCGCTGCGAGAGTAGCCCAAGCCCGCGCCCGCCAGACCGCGCGCTTTGCCGAGACCGGCGCGCGCACCAATGCCGAGCTGGATGGTGATGGATTAGAGCGCTTCGCCACTCCCGACGAGGCGGGCCGCAAACTCCTGATGCAAGCCGCCGAAGCGATGCGCCTCTCCGCCCGCGCCTACACACGCATGCTGCGGGTCGCGCGCACGATTGCGGATATGGCGGGAGTGGAGCAGGTTGGGCGGATACATGTTGCCGAAGCGCTGAGCTATCGGCGGCAGGCACCGAGGGCTTGAAAGGCAGAAGACTATGTATCTGAGAATTGGACTTCTCTGCCATTTGATTGGTTTCACGTGCACAGCTGCTGGTGCCGAAGAGGCTGGCGAGACGTATTTTCTGAAGCTCTCGCATGAGGAGGAGAGCCGGGATTCCAAAGGTAGTGGCGGCTCGACACGCGGACGCGATGACCTGGTCGAAAAGATCATCGAGATTACCGATGATGGCCGGATCGTGGAATACGATCTGCCACTGGAACCCGGCGAAGAACGGAAGCCTCTAAATTGGCAGTTTCCTGCACGCTTCCTGATTGACGCCAAAGGCGAGGCCAGGCTCCTGAATGCTGACGATCTCGCTGAACGGAACGCCGCGTGGCGCGAATTGGCCGGCATCGAGGAGAGCGCCTGCGGTTCGTACTATTTCACCTGGAACGCCTTCAAGATCGAGTGTGATCCTCAATCCGTGCTGGCCATAGTGGATAGATATAACCTCCGTTTCGGCCCATTGGAGGAGGGTCTCGAACTACCATATCCGGACACACTGGGTGCGGCCACGCTCCGCGACTGTACCGAGGATTCTGGACAGATCACCTTTTGTGCGACCTACAACCTCGATCCCGAAGCAGTCAGGCAATCCCGCATCGAGACCGACAAGATTGTGGCGCAGATTGTTGGCGAGGAAGCCGCGCGGAGAACCGCAAAAGACCGGACAAAAGAGCAGATCGAAGGGACACTGCAGATTAGGCTGAGTATCGATGGTGATGGGCATGTCTGGAAGCGGGTCGTCACCACCGACGTCAAAACCATGAAAGAGGACGGCGAAGTCGGGACTTCTACGTCGCGGGAGGAGCTAACCCGGACGCTGATCGAAGCGGATTGAACCCGACCGACCTACTCCGCCGCCACCGCAGCGCCGCCCTCATCGTCCACCCATGCATCGCCATTGCTGCGCAGGATGCCTTCCTGCCAGTCGCGTTTGTCTTCGGGCATGTCCTTGCGGGCGATCAGGTTGAGGTCCTTGGGGCCGAGCAGGCGGCCGTCGTGCGAAAGGATGGCGACCGGGCCGATCGGCAGGCGGTCGCGTTCGTCGACCAGGACGGGGTCGGTCGTCACGAAATCCTCACCGTATTTCTGGCCCCACTGGCGCAGGGCGAGCATGGCGGGCAGCAGGTCGAAACCCTTGGAGGTAAGGCGATATTCGATGCGGCGGCGATCCTCCGGATGCGGTTCGCGATCGAGGATGCCGTGTTCGACCAGCCGGCTGAGGCGGTTGGAGAGGATATTGCGGGCGATGCCGAGTTCGGTGAGGAATTCCTCAAAGTGATGCAGCCCGTTGAAGCTGGCGCGCAGGATCATGAAGCTCCAGCGTTCGCCCATCACTTCCAGCGCTTCCGGCAGGCCGCATTCCTGCAGCTCGCGCAATGGCTCTCTTACTTCCCCGCCCATAGATCAGTCCTTTCTGTGCAACCTATCTAGCGCCAAATTCCGCAGCCTCAAATTTAATATCAGTTTTAGGTTGCAACTTGATACCTAATCCATTAGGTGGTGATTCGCAACTGATCGTTTCGGCGCTCGGTTGGACAGATAAAGACCCCCCTCGAAGAAGGACCCTCTCCATGACTTCTCTTGCCAAGAACACTCGCAACGCCACCGTTGGTGCCCTCGCAGTCTTCTACACCGCGCTGACCTTCGGCGCTGCTGTCACCCCCGCCCCGGCACTCGCCGGTGAAGGCCCGTATTACCGCGCCGAGTTCGCTCAGCCGGTCGAAGCGGGTACTGAAATCGTCCGCGGCACGCCGTGGACCTGCGCCGGCAATGTCTGCGTCGCGCCCAAGTCGAACTCGCGCCCGGTCATCGTGTGCCAGCGCGCCGCCGGTGAATTCGGCGACGTGACCAGTTTCACCGTCGAAGGCGAAGACCTCGCTGAAGACAAGCTGGCCAAGTGCCAGGGCGACGACTGAGCTCTCGCATCACGCAACACTCCCCCGACCGAATACTCCGTCCGGTCGGAACTTCCCCAGGCCTCCAGCTCCCCCGCTGGAGGCCTTTTTTTGCGCTTAGATCAGACCGTGCGCAGCCAGTTCGGCTTCGAGCGCCTCTGCTGCGGTGAAGTGGTGCGTGCGCCACCCCAGCGCCTGCGCCCCCGCGACATTGGCGGCGTTGTCGTCGATGAACAGCATCGATTCGGGCGCGAAGCCGAAGCGCTTTTCCGCCAGCCGGAAGATGCGCGGATCGGGCTTGGCCACTCGCTCCACCCCTGACACCACGATATCGCGCATATGGGCGAGCAGCGGCTCGGTGGGCAGGAACTGCTGCCAGAAATCGGCCCCGAAATTGGTGATCGCGAACAGCGGCACATCCTTTGCCGCCAGCCGCTCGATCAGTGTGCCGGTGCCGGGCACCGGGCCGGGAATCGAATCGGTGAAGTTCGCCGCATAGTGATCGATCACCTCGGCATAGGATGGGAACAGCGCCTTGCGCTCGGGGATCATTTCGCTGAGCGGGCGCCCCGCATCGTGCTGGAAATGCCAGTGCTCGGTGATGACATGGCTGCAGACCCAGTCGACCTCGTCCTCGGTCTCGACCACCTTGGCGACGAGATGGCGCAGCTGCCACTGGACGATCACGCGCCCGACATCGAACACGACAGCTTTCACCGCTGGCGCTTCGCCCTCTTGCTCTTCAACGCTGGTCGGTTCGCTCACCTGCCCCCTCCAGAAACGGCTCCGGCCCGCCCTCCCGTGAAGGAGAGCGGGCCGATGATGGTGCTGCGGGACCGACATCGTCAATCCCGTTTAGCGATCGAATTAGCCCTGGCGCGCCTTGAAGCGGCGGTTGGTCTTGTTGATCACATAGGTGCGGCCACGGCGGCGAATAACGCGGCAATCGCGGTGGCGGCCCTTCAGCGACTTGAGGCTGTTGCGAATCTTCATGGGTTACGTCCTGAAAATAAAAAGCACCGGAGTTCGCCCCCGATGCCGGAATACAGGGGGCGCGCTTACGGGCAGAATCGGGATTCGTCAACCGTATCGTCAACCCTCGCCGCGCAGCTCGGTCAGCTTGCGCTCCCATTGCAGCGCGTGCGCAATGATGGTGTCGAGATCGGCATGTTGCGGCTGCCACGGCAAGGTAGCGCGAATGCGCGAGGGGTCGGAGATCAGCGAGGCCGGGTCACCCGCGCGGCGCGGCGACATCACGCGCTCGATCTTCTGGTTGGTCACCCGGTCGACCGCATCGAGCACTTCGAGCACGGAGAAGCCGCGGCCATAGCCGCAGTTCATCGTCAGCGAGCGCTTGGGCTGCTCGATCAGCGCATCGAGCGCCAGCACATGCGCGGCGGCGAGATCGCTGACATGGATATAATCGCGCACCCCGGTCCCGTCGGGCGTGTCGAAATCGGTCCCGAACACCGCCACGCTCTCGCGCTTGCCTAGTGCAGCCTCGACCGCGACCTTGATGAGATGCGTGGCGCCTGCGGTCGATTGCCCGGTGCGCCCCTGCGGATCCGCCCCGGCAACGTTGAAATAGCGCAGCGCGCAATGGTTGACCGGATAGGCAGAGCTGGTGTCTGCCAGCATCTGCTCGGTCATCAGCTTGGACCAGCCATAGGGGTTGATCGGCTGTTTGGGTGTGTCCTCTGTGACCGGCGAAACCTCGGGCACGCCATATGTCGCCGCAGTCGAACTGAAGATGAAATGCTTGACCCCGCCTTCGACCGCAGCCTCCAGCAAGGCGCGGCTCTTCACCGTGTTGTTGTGATAATATGCCAGCGGCTGTTCAACCGATTCCGGCACGATGATGGACCCGGCGAAATGCATGATCGCGCCAATGCCCTGCTCGGCAAAGATCCGCGCCAGCAGGTCCTGGTCTGCGATATCGCCTTGGTAGAGCGGGACATCGTCCGGAACAGCAAAGCGGAACCCGGTCGAAAGGTTGTCGATCACTGCCACCTTGCGCCCGGCGTCCTTCAACGCGAGCACAGCATGGCTTCCGATATAGCCGGCACCGCCGGTGACGAGGACAGGTATTTGGTTGGGATCAGTCATGTCCGCGCCCATAGCAGCACCTCCCGCGTGAGTGGTTAACAACTTCGACACTATCACCACCTTAGAGCGCAGCTCGCGCTGGTCGTTCCGGGCCGTTCCCGCTAGCATTCAAGGGCGAAAGAGGAGAGAGTTCATGCGACATATCGCTTTTGCCTTCGCTTGCGCGCTCGGCCTGGCGGGATGCGCAGTCCAGACCGGGCCGGTGCAAGTTACCCGCTTTGTCGAAGCCAGCATGCAGGATCGGCTGGGCACAGGAACGATCTTTGTCGAAACCGCACCCGGCAGCGAAACTGAAGCGCGGGCGCTGGCTCCCTACAAGGCAGCAGTAGCGCGTGAGTTGGTTGCGCTCGGCTATCGCGAAACATCGCGCGCCGAGGCGGGCCAGGTGGCGCATGTGCGGATGTCGCAAGACGTCATCGGTGCAGCACAAAAGCGCGGACCGGTGAGCGTGGGCGTCGGCGGGTCGACCGGCAGCTATGGCTCGGGCGTAGGACTTGGGATCGGCATCAACCTCGGCGGAGGCGGCTCGAGCGAGCAGCTGTCGACCGGGCTTGAAGTCATGATCCGCGATGCGCAAACCGGCAAGAGCCTGTGGGAAGGGCGCGCGCTGTTCGATGTTGCGTCCCAGTCGATCCTCGCAGATAGCGCGCAGAACGCCAATGTGATGGCCGAGGCACTGTTTCGAGCATTTCCCGGAAACAATGGAGAGACCGTCGAGGTCCCTGTCCAGACTGCAGTTCAAAAGAGTGAGTGAATGAGCGACATTACCATCGATACCGAATTCGACAGCGGCAACATCAAGGTCCTTGGCATCGATGGTGCCAGCGCCACGTTGGCCATCAACGCCGACCATATGTCCGAATTTGCGCAGTGGTTCCATTTCCGGGTCACCGGTGCGGCGGGCCGCGAGCTGGTGCTCAAGATTACCGGGCTCAACGACAGCGCCTATCCCGCCGGCTGGCCGGGTTATAACGCCTGCGTGTCGGAAGACCGCGAGTACTGGACCCGCGCGGCAAGCGCTTTCGAACAGCTCGAAGACAATGGTACGCTGACGATCCGCTATACCCCGGCCAGCGACATTGCGTGGTTCGCCTATTTCGCGCCCTATTCAATGGAGCGCCATCACGACCTGATCGCCGAAGCTGCCGCCAGCGAAGGCGTACGTTACGAAAAGCTCGGCACCACACTCGACGGGCAACCGATCGATTACCTGACTTTTGGCGAAGGCGAGAAAGTGATCTGGCTGACCGGTCGCCAGCACCCGGGCGAAACCCAGGCCGAATGGTGGATGGAAGGCATGCTGGAGATGATGACCGACCCATCGGATTCGGTCGCCCGTGCGCTGCGCCAGAAATGCACTTTCCACGTCGTGCCCAACTGCAACCCCGACGGATCGCGCCGCGGACATTTGCGCACCAATGCCGTCGGCTCCAACCTCAACCGCGAATGGGAAAGCCCCAGCGCCGAGAAATCGCCTGAAGTCCTCGCGATCCGGGGCAAGATGGATCAAACCGGCATCCACTTCGCCATGGACGTCCATGGCGACGAAGCGATTCCCGCCGTTTTCCTCGCCGGCTACGAAGGTATCCCCGGACTGACCGACGAGCATATCGGCCGCTTCAACCGCTACGAAGCGATCCTCGACCGCCGCACGCCCGATTTCCAGACCGAACTCGGCTATCCCAAGGCCGCCCCGGGCAAGGGCAACATGACCATGTGCACCACCCAGCTGGCGCAGCGCTTTGGCTGCACCGCGATGACGCTGGAGATGCCGTACAAGGACAACAAGTTCTGCCCCGAGCCGGAGCAGGAATGGTCGCCCGAACGCTGCAAGCAGCTGGGCAAGGACTGCATGGGCGCATTGCTGGAGTGGCTCGAAGAGTGATCACCCTGCGCGCTGCACTTGCCGGGCTCGCGCTGACGATCGGAGCTGCCGCTCCTGCCCTCGCACAGGAGGACGCACCCGGGCCGGACGGCTGGACCATTCGCGAGTTTACCGGCGGGTGCAGCGCCCGCTTTCGGATCGATGGCGAGCACCCTGCAACGCTGGTCAAGACGCGGACCTATCGCGGTGGCAGCACGCCGTCGCTGAGCCTGGAGTTCGAATTGCCGGCACTTGTCGGACGCGAGCAGGTCTGGAACCTCACGCTGTCGATGGAAGGCGAGCCGGAACCCATTGGATCGGGCAATGCCCGCAATCTGGACGACGGCACCGCAAAGGCTCTCATCACCCTGACCGGCGGGGCGCAGGCGCAGCTGGCGGGTGGCTGGTCGGCCGAGAGGATCTTGACGCTTGAACAGCCCGGTGCGGCGACCCTGACCTGGAACATCGAAGGGCCGCCTTCCCAGAGCATCACCTTCGACGATTGCTACGCCCGCGCGGGTGAACTGCTGATGGCTGCACGCCCCGAAGGCGAAGCGCCCGGCAGCGGCGCGCGCGGGCCCGTCCCGCGCACCAGCCCGGGTCGGTGGATCAGTACCAATGATTATCCCTCGCGTGCCTTGCGCGAAGGGGCGCAGGGCACCACCCGCTACCAGGCGACGATTGACCGCTTTGGCTACGTTACTCACTGCCTGATCATCGCTTCGGCAGGTAACGTCCATCTCGATGCTGCAACCTGCCGCGCCATCGAACGGCGGGCCCGGTTCTACCCGGCCCGTGACGAGCAGGACCAGGCGATCGAAGCGACCATCGCCCAGGACGTTGTCTGGGAGCTGCCCTAATCCAGAGCCTCTGGCCCAAAGGCATGCGGAAGGAGCGCGCTCAGCTGCACCACCCGCACTTCACTGCCGACGCACAGGATCTCCGGGTCGGTCCCGCCCAACTGCGCCAGTTCGTTGAGCACCTGCCGACACCTGCCGCACGGCGTGATCGGCGCGCCATTGCCTTTGTCCTGCGGCCCGACCACCGCGACCGCCACCAGCCCGCCTCGCACACCATCTGCCATCGCCTTGGCCACCGCGACCGTCTCCGCGCACAGCGCCAGGCCATAGCTGGCGTTCTCGATATTGGTCCCGGTCACCACGCTGCCATCGGCAAAGCGCAACGCAGCGCCCACGGCATAGTCCGAATAGGGCGAATAGGATTGTGCGGCAGCCGCGCGGGCGGCGGCAATCAGCTCGTCATTGCTCATGGTTGCACCACTACCCATTCCAGCGGTTCATCGGCAGCCTCCGTCTGCAGGCCCTCATTGGCACTCCATAGCAGCCATGGCCGCGCGGTATAGGTCGGCGCGAACCGCGTGCGGTTGACCCACAGCTGCCGCTCCAGCTTGGACGAGACGCCATAGGCAACCTCGAACTGTGGCTTTACCTTGAGAATCGCTGGCTTGCCGGTGTGTTTCTCGACCTGGTTGATGAAGGTCATCAGCTCGCTTTCGACCGCCGCTTCGCTGACACGTTCCTCGCAGGCGTCCGCTGTACGGCCCAGCGCGATTACCGGCGGCAACATGTTCTGGGTGCGCGGGACCATGGTGACGAAATTGGCCGATTGCCCGTCTGCCCGCACGCAGGGGTCGAACAGATGCACCGCGCCAACCTGCAGGCCAGCAGCGCGTGCGCGGGCGAGGTTCTGCGCGAACATTGCGTCCTTGCCCTCGGCCCCGATGCTCGCTTCGAGATAGGCAAAGCGCCCGCCGATCGCGGCCACGGTGCGGAAATTCACTGTGCCGTGGTGCTGTGCCACCAACACACCCTGGTCGGGATAAGCCTCTTCCGAGGGGCGCCAGTGTTGAACGTCCCACCACAGCCACGCGCCGCCCGCTGCTAGCAAGAGGGCGAGCACGCCGAGTACCCGCCACAGCCAGCGCGATCCGGATTTGCCCTTGCGCCCCACTTTCGCGCTACCCCTTGATGTGAAGCACGCAGATCAGCGTGAACAGCCGCCGTGCGGTGGGAAAATCGGTTTCGACCTTCCCTTCGAGCCGCTCGACCAGCAGTTCGGCCGCGTGGTTGTGGACCCCGCGCCGGGCCATGTCGATGGTCTCGATCTCGCCCGGCGTTGCCTTGCGGATGGCCTGGTAATAGCTGTCGCAAATGGCGAAATATTCGCGGATCGGGCGGCGGAAGCGGGCCAGCCCCAGCACGATCAGCTCGAGCGGTTCGTCCGCATCGTTACGGATATCCATCGCCAGCCGCCCGTCCTGGACGGAGAGCTTGAGCCGGTAGGGGCCATTGTGCCCCGCCTCGACCGCACGCAGCGGCTTGAAGCTGTTTTCCTCGATGAGATCGTAGATCGCGACCCGCCGTTCCTGCTCGACATCGGCATTGCGCCACAGGATCGTGTCCTCGTCGAGCTCGATATGGGAGATGCGGTGCTGGGCCATCGGAAGCCGGTCCATCGCAGATTTGGACGCACGCAAGCAAGCGGTTCCGCACTCTTCCCCACTATCCACACCCCACCGATGCAAAGCGGCACTTGCGCACGCGGCCCATGACGCACAAACAGCCCGGATGGCCGACGAAGACCTCCTTATCCGCAGCGCTGCCGATTCTGCCGAAGCGGGCCCGCAAGCCCGCAGTTTGCCGGCCAATGTCGAGGCCGAAGCAGCGTTTCTGGGCGCGGTGCTGATCGACAACCGGGTGATCGAAGACCTGCCTGTAACCCTGCGCCCGGAGCATTTTTTCGCGTCGATCCACCAGCGGATTTTCGACCGCATCCTGACTCTGCTCGATCGCAGTGCAACCGCCAGCCCGGTCACGCTCAAACCCTATTTCGACGGTGACGACGAGCTCAAGGAGCTGGGCGGATCGACTTATCTCGCCAAGCTCACCGCCGACGGGCAAGGCCTGCTCGCTGCGCGCGACCTTGCGCAGCAGATCTATGACCTCGCCTTGCTGCGCGAGCTGGTGACGGTCGGCCGCACGCTGGTGGAAGGCGCGCTCGACACCAGCGAGGAAGTCGAGCCGATGCGCCAGATCGAGCAGGCCGAAGGCGCGCTCTACAAGGTCGCCGAAGGGGCCAGCAGCGGCAACGAGGCCAAGGACTTCAAGGGCGCGGCGATGACCGCGATCAAGATGGTCGAAGCGGCGATGAATTCGGGCGGCGGCCTCTCGGGCAAGACCTCCGGCCTCGAAGTGATCGACCAGAAGACCTCGGGCCTGCACGATTCCGACCTCATCATCCTCGCCGGGCGCCCCGGCATGGGCAAAACCTCGCTTGCCACCAACATCGCCTTCAACTGCGCCGAAGAGCACCTCAATTGGCAGCGCGACGGCGGCGAATTCAACTATGGCGCGCCGGTGGCTTTCTTCAGCCTGGAAATGAGCGCCGACCAGCTGGCCACGCGTATCCTTGCCGAACAGGCTGAGATTTCTTCGGAAAGCCTGCGCAGCGGCAAGATGAGCCGCGACGATTTCCAGCAGCTGGCGATGGCGAGCCAGCGGCTGGCAGAGCTGCCGCTCTTTATTGACGATACCCCGGCGCTGACCATCGCTGGCCTGCGCGCCCGCGCCCGGCGGCTGAAGCGGCGGCACGGGATCGGACTGATCGTGGTCGACTACCTCCAGCTGCTGCAGGGCTCGGGCCGCGCCAATGACAACCGCGTCAACGAGATCTCCGAGATCAGCCGCGGCCTCAAGACGCTGGCGAAAGAGCTGGAACTGCCGGTGATCGCGCTGTCGCAGCTCAGCCGTGCTGTCGAACAGCGCGAAGACAAGCGGCCGATGTTGTCGGACCTGCGCGAATCGGGCTCGATCGAGCAGGACGCCGACATGGTCTGGTTCATTTATCGCGGCGACTATTACCACGAAGCGATCCGGCCAGATCCACCCAGCGCCAATTCCAGCGAAGCCGATGCCGAAAAATACCGCGCGTGGGAGGATCGCTATCTCGAGCTCAAGAACAAGGCGACGCTGATCATCGCCAAGCAGCGCCACGGCTCGACGGGCAATGTCCCGCTTCATTTCCAGAGCGAGATTACCAAGTTCACTTCGCCCAACATGAAGGATTATTCCGACTGGGGCATGGGGGATTAGGTAAGCACCTAGTCGCTCAGGTTGAGCCGCCGCGTGACGGTGTAATCCAGCACCGAGACCATGAACCAGCCCATCCGGCGGCGCAGCCAGCGCCAGGGGTTGGTGCGGCGCCGGTGCACTTCGCGGGTGATCTCAGTGCTGCCGGATTCGAGGTGGTCGATCATGTCGCGCAGGCGCGCGGCCAGCCGCGGCGATTCGACCCGCACCATCAGCTCGAGGTTCAAGCGGATCGAGCGCATGTCGAAATTGCCGCTGCCGAAATAGCTGACGTCGTCGACCACCACGAGCTTCATGTGCAGCTTGCAGGCGGTGAACTCGGCAATTGCAACGCCCGCCCGCAGCATCGCGGCATAGAGCGCCCGCGAAGCGGCGATGGTGGTCGTATTGTCGGATTTCCCCGCCATGATGATCCGCGCGCTGCCGCGTTCAGCCAGCCGCCGGATCAACCGCCGCATGCTGCGCGGGGGCGAGAAATAGGCCATCACCAGGTCGAGCCGACTGCCATAGGCGAGATCGGCCTTGATCGACCGGGCCCATGCACTGGTGATATTGGTCGGGCCGCCCAGCACCAACTGGACCTTGCCTTCGCCCGGATCCCATTCGCCGACCATGCGGCGGATCGTGCGGAAGCCGGAATCGCCGCTGCCGACCCAGGCCTGAAGTTCGGCGAACCAGGCTTCGAACTGCGCCACCACGGGGCCTTCGATCATCGCGCCCAGGTCGCACCATCCGTTCTCTTCCGGCGGGGCAAAGTAGTGATCCGAAACATTGAAACCGCCGGTCATCACTCGCTCCCCATCAGCGATCACCATCTTCTGGTGGTTGCGGATGAGGTAGCGCTTGCCGAAGGTCGGGCTGAACAGGTCGAATCGCCCGCCCGCTCGCTCCAGCGGTCCGAAGAAGGCCTGCCTCGCATCGGTCCCGAACGCATCGACAATCAGGTGGACCTCGACCCCGCGGCGGGCAGCCCGGGTCAAGGCATCGCGGACCCGGGTACCGGCATAGTCGGGCTGGAACATGTAGTAGAACACATGCAGCGTGTTCTCGGCAGCGGCGATATGCGCCAGCAGCGCTTCCATCCGGTCCGCGCCGTGCGGATAGAAACAGAAATGGTGCCCGGCAGCATCGATCTCGAACGCCGGGGGATCGGAATAGGGCTGTGCCCCTTCAACCGTTGTGCTGGCCTGCGCATGATCCTGCATCGCAGCGATGCTTAGTGCCGGCGCAGGCAACGCGCAAATTCTTGACTCAAACGGGGCACATGCCTATTTCGCGGCCAATCCCGAAATCCAACTTTATTCCGGAGTGCCCCTATGGCGCGCGTTACTGTCGAAGATTGCGTCGACAAGGTCCCTAACCGTTTCGATCTCGTCCTGCTGGCTGCCGAGCGCGCCCGCGAGATTTCCGGCGGTGCCGAACTCACCATCGATCGCGATCGGGACAAGAACCCGGTCGTCGCCCTGCGCGAGATCGCCGAACAGACGATCAAGCCCAAGGACCTGCAGGAAGCGGTCGTGACCAATCTGCAGAAGATCCTGCCCGACGATGATGACGAGTTCGATGAAGTCGGCTCGCTCAGCCAGTCGGCCGAAGCGCTGCGCATTACGGCCTCGGCACCGACCCGCTCGACCTCGATCGGCAGCGATTTCGCCGACTGATCCGGTCGCGCAATACGAAACAGGAAGGGCCGTCCCGCTTCGGGGCGGCTTTTTTTGTGCTCTGGTGCGCCCCGGGCGTGCCGGTTAGCTGACCCGGCGGTGTAATATTCCCCACATATCGGCAATATTCCGTCTCGAGGAGCAGGCAGGACAGGCAGCATGGCCGTAGTCGCAGTATACAGCGTTAAGGGAGGGGTCGGCAAAACCACCATGTCGGCCAACCTTGCGTGGTGCTCGGCCAGCATTTCCAAACGCCGCACGCTGCTGTGGGACCTCGATGCCTCGGGCGGGGCCGGGTTCCTCCTCGGCATCGATGCCCGCAAGAAGAAGCCTGCCGACAGCGTGTTCTCGCTCAGCCGTGATCCGTGCAAGCTGATCCGCAAGACCGCGATCGACCGGCTCGACCTGCTGCCCGCCGACGAGACGATCCGCGCGCTCGACAGCCAGCTGGCCAGCATCGGCAAGAAGAAGCGGCTGGCGAAACTCACCGCCGCGCTGGCGAAGGATTACGACCGCATCATCTTCGACTGCTCGCCGGTCATCAACGAGCTCAGTGCGCAAGTGATGCGCGCGGCGGACCTGATCATCGTGCCGGTGCCGCCCTCGCCGCTCTCGGCCCGCGCCTTCGACCAGGTCGTCGCCGAGGTCGAAGCGCATACCAAGGTGCATCCGCCGATCCTGCCGGTGCTGTCCATGCTCGACATGCGGCGTACCTTGCACCGCGCCGCGCGCGAGACCAATCCGCGCTGGCCGGCGATCCCGCAATCGAGCGCGGTCGAGCAATGCGCGGTGCGGCAGATGCCGGTCGGGGCCTTTGCCCCCAATGCCCCGGCAGCCACGGCCTTCAAGAAAGTCTGGACCGCGATCGAGCGCAAGCTCGCTGAGAAGAAAAAGAAGTAACGCCTAGCCCGGTCGGTTGGGCAGGAACGGTAGCGAGAGGCTCCAGCCAAGCCTTCGCGGGTTGTCGTCCTGCCACTGATTGAGACCGATGGTCATGGTATCCTGCTGGTCCTGCGCCTGCGGGACATAGGTCCCGAACAGCCGATCCCACAGCGACAGCAGCGTGCCGTAATTGCTGTTGGTCTCAGGCATGCGAACCGAGTGATGGATGCGGTGCATGTCGGGCGTCACGATCGCCGCGCGCACCGGCCGCTCCAGCCAGCGGGGCAGGTGCGTGTTCGAATGGTTGAACAGTGTGGCGCAAGTGAACAGCACTTCGAACAGGAACACGCCCCATACCGGTGCGCCCAAGGCTGCAACCACCGCAACCTTATAGAGCATCGACAGCACGATCTCGAACGGATGGAACCGAGCCGCCGTCGTGACGTCGAAATCGCGGTCGACATGGTGCACCCGGTGCATCCGCCACAGCACCGGCACGAAATGGGTTGCCCAGTGCTGCAGGAAGAGCGCGAGGTCGAGCAGCAGCACCGTGAGCAGGATCGCCAGCCACGCAGGCAGCGCGACTAGGTTGAACAGTCCCCAGCCGCGCTCGCCGGCGAGCACGGCCATGCCGATCATCGCCCCCGGCACCAGCAGCCGCACCGCCAGCGTATCGATGGCGAACAGGCCAAGGTTGGTCAGCCAGCGCTGCAGTTTGGGTTGCGAGAGCCGGCGAAACGGCACGAGAAGCTCCAGCCCTGCAAACAGCAGGAATGCTGCTGCGATGATTACGAAGCTGAGCAACGCTGCATCGATGCCGAAAATGTCCATTGCCCCTCTACCTTGGCCCAGAATCGCAGGATTACAAGGTGTGACGCGTTGCGTGCTCCGCCCTGCAACCTATACTGGCGTGCAAGGCAGGGAGGACCAATGAGCGAGATCGGCGAAGCATTGGGCACGGCCAGCGAAGGTGGGCTGTTCGCGCGGGTGGTCGGGCGCAAGTGGGGCGGAAACCGAGTGCCCGCCGAAATGGATGAAGCGTCCGGCAACTGCCTCAATTGCGGCGCTGAGCTGACCGGCAATTTCTGCCATGAATGCGGCCAGAAAGCGCATATCCACCGGACTATCTCCGCGATCCTGCATGACCTCATCCATGGCGTGTTGCATCTCGACGGCAAGCTGTGGCGCACGCTGCCGCTGCTGATGTTCAAGCCGGGCAAGCTCACCCGCGACTATATCGAAGGCAAGCGCGCCCGCTTCGTCAGCCCGATGGCGATGTTCCTGTTCTCCATCTTCCTGATGTTTGCTGTGTTCCAGGCGCTGGGGATCACCACCCCGACTGACCTGGGCAACGCTGCCAGCCTGCAAGCCAGCCTCGAAAAGGGGCAGGAAGAGCTCGAAAAGCGCACTGTCGAGCAACGCCAGAGAGTCGCCGAGATGTCTCCCGACAGCCCGCAATATGCGAGCGCCGTCGCCCGACTGGAGACTCTCGAGCAGGATCTCGAAAGGCTGGGCCAGGTCGAAGCCTTCAACGAGAGCGACAATGGCGGCATGACTTTCAAACTCACCGGCATCGAATCGATCGACGACGGGCTGGTCAAGAAGTGGCGCGAGCACCCCGAGCTGATGCTCTACAAGCTGCAAAACAACAGCTACAAGTTCAGCTGGCTGCTGATCCCGCTGTCGGTTCCCTTCGTGTGGCTGCTGTTCCTGTGGCGGCGGCGGTTCAAGGCCTATGACCACGCCATCTTCGTGACCTATTCGCTGGCTTTCATGTCATTGCTGTTCATAACACTGTCGATCCTCGGGATGAGCGGGATCCTGGGCTATTGGGCCTTCGCGGGGCTTGCGGTGATCCCACCGGTGCACATGTACAAGCACTTGCGCTACACTTACGACCTGTCGCGCTTCTCCGCGCTGTGGCGCCTGTTCGCGCTGTCGCTGTTCATCTGGATCGTGATCCTGCTGTTCCTCCAGCTGCTGTTGCTGCTGGGGGCATTCTAGGCCGCCATGCCGGGCGTGCCTGTCCGCAACCACCCCGTCAGCGCATAGCGGCGATAGGGGGCGATGCGGGTCACTTCAGTGACGCTGTGCAGGCGCGGGACCTTGAACAGGTTGAGCCGGTTGAACGCCGGTGGCAGCGCCAGCACGCGATTGGCCACTTCATCGTGGAAAGCCAGCATCCCGCCCCATTCGACCGCCCATTTCGGCGTCAGGCCCAGGACATAGGCTGCCAGCCGCCCCTTGCCGTCGACATCGTCGGTATGGCCGGTGAGGAAGTCCCCCGGGGAATAGGCAGTGGCTTGCAAGTCGGCAAAGTCGATCCCGGGCAGGCTCATGACCTCGCGCAGGAAATCGCGCGGTTCGCCGTGCGACCACCAGCGGGCAAAGGCTGCGAGCGGATCGCTGCTGTTCGCGCGCCCGGCATCGTCATCAGGCACGCGGAGAGTTTCGTAGCGGAACTGGAATTGCTGCCGCGCCGAGCCGTAGACAGCATTATCGAGTTCGGCCCTTTGCTGCGCGTTCAGGGCTGCGCGGGTCGGGCGATCGAGCTCAACCAGCGAATTGCCCGAGGCGATCGATTGCTTCCAGTCCTCGCGCCCTCGCAACAGGGCATACAGCCAATCGGCGGTCTCGACACTCAGGATATCGGCGATCGAAAGCATACCGAAGCGTGCGAATTCACCCTTGAGCGACGCGATATCGTGGCCGGGGTTGAGGGCAAAGCGTGGTAACATCGGAAGGGGGATCCGAAATGGGGGAATGGGTCGCTGCTATTGCCCGGAAGAGATGTCGGCAAGTCATCACCACCCGGGAGATCGACCAACGGATGACAGGATCAGCCGAGCGCTGCCCGAAGCCCCGTCGAGGCTGGGCAGCGCCCGTCTTGCAATGTCGGATCAGGCTCCCTGCGGTGCCGTCCCGCCGCCGAACTTCTTGCCGGCCTTGGGTACTGTCGCCCCGGCGGCAGGTGCAGCGATGGTGGGGCCGCGCGGATGGTCGGGCCGATCGAGCTTGCCGTCCTTCAGCAGCTGGTCGATCTCGTCACCGGTCAGCGTCTCGTATTCGAGCAGCGCCTGCGCCAGCAGGTGGAGCTTGTCCTCCTGTTCGGTCAGCACTTCGGTAGCCCGCTTGAGCCCGCCTTCGACCAGCGACTTGATCTCCGCATCGATCAGCTTGTTGGTTTCCGCCCCACCCATGGTGCGGGCCGACTGGCCCATGCCGAGATAGCCTTCCTGCTGCTGTTCGTACTGCAGCGGGCCGAGCTTGTCGCTCATGCCCCATTTGGTGACCATGTTGCGAGCGAGGTCGGTGGCATACTGGATGTCGCCCGAGGCCCCACTCGAGACCTTGTCGTGGCCGAAGATAATCTCTTCCGCCACGCGGCCGCCCATGGCGACGGCAAGGTTCGCGTGCATCTTGTCGCGATGGTACGAGTAATTGTCGCGCTCGGGCAGGCGCATCACCATGCCCAGCGCACGGCCGCGCGGGATGATCGTGGCCTTGTGGATCGGGTCCGATGCCGGCTCGTTCAGCGAGACCAGCGCGTGGCCGGCCTCGTGATAGGCGGTCATCTTCTTCTCGTCCTCGGTCATGACCATGCTGCGGCGTTCGGCACCCATCATGACCTTGTCCTTGGCGTCCTCGAATTCCTGCATCGCCACCAGCCGCTTGTTGCGGCGCGCAGCCAGCAGCGCGGCTTCGTTGACGAGGTTGGCAAGATCGGCACCGGAGAAGCCCGGCGTGCCACGCGCGATGGTGCGCGGGTTGACGTCGGGCGCCAGCGGGACCTTCTTCATGTGCACCGCAAGGATCTTCTCGCGCCCGTCGATATCGGGGACAGGGACCACCACCTGGCGGTCGAAGCGGCCCGGGCGCAGCAGCGCCGGATCGAGCACGTCGGGGCGGTTGGTGGCGGCGATGATGATGATGCCTTCGTTGGCTTCGAAGCCGTCCATCTCGACCAGCAGCTGGTTCAATGTCTGCTCGCGTTCGTCGTTGGAATTGCCGAGGCCATGGCCACGGCTGCGGCCGACCGCGTCGATTTCGTCGATGAAGACGATGCAGGGGGCGTTCTTCTTGGCCTGTTCGAACATGTCACGGACGCGCGATGCACCCACGCCGACGAACATCTCGACGAAGTCCGAGCCTGAGATGGTGAAGAACGGCACGCCTGCCTCACCCGCTATGGCGCGAGCTAACAGGGTCTTGCCGGTACCGGGCGAGCCAACCAGCAGCGCGCCCTTGGGAATTTGTCCGCCGAGCTTGGAGAAGCGCTGCGGGTCCTTGAGGAACTCGACGATCTCTTCCAGCTCCTCGCGCGCTTCATCGATCCCGGCGACATCTTCGAATGTCACCTTGCCCTGCTTTTCGGTCAGCATCTTGGCCTTGGACTTGCCGAAGCCCATCGCCCCGCCGGCCCCGCCGCCCTTCTGCACCTGGCGCAGCGCGAAAAAGGCAATGCCTAGGATCAGGATGAACGGCAGCGATTGCAGCAGGATGTAAAGCAGCACATTGGGCTGTTCGGCCGGTTCGCCAGAATATTCGACGCCATTTTCATCGAGCAGCTTGGTCAGCCCGCTGTCACCTTCAACGCGGACCGTGCTGAAGCGTTCGCCATCATTGGTGACGCCGGTGATGATTTCAGGCCCGACTTCCACCGACTTGATCGACTTTTCAGCGACCTTGTTGCGGAATTCGGAATAGCTGATCTCGTCACCGGCCGGCTGGCTGGACCCGCCGAACATCGACACGAGCAGGAGCAGGGCGAGGAAAATCCCACCCCACATCATCAGGCTCTTGATCCACGGGTTGGGGCCGCCCTGTTCGGGTCCCTGCGGATTGTTGTCGTCATTCATGGCGCGTGGCGTCCTTTCCTTGACAGACAATGTAGGCGCGCGCGGGTGAATGGCAAGTTAGCCCAAGGGCTGGGAGATGCGCATTTTTGCATCACTGAAATCGCCGCACTCGAAACTTTTCGCTGCGCGCCACTTGATTGAACGTTCAACTCATGCTTGATTGATCGTTCAATCAAGGAGTGATTCGGATGAATTCCGCCACCCGCCAGCGGATCGTGATGACCGCGCTGGAGCTGTTCTATGTGAAGGGCTTCAACTCGACGTCGATCAGCGACATCCTCAGTCGCAGCCAGGCCAATTCGGGCAGCCTCTATCACTTCTTCCCCGGCAAGCAGGACCTGCTGGTGGCGGTGCTGGAGCTCTATCGCGACGGCATCGGCGACATGCTGCTGGCCCCGGCCTGGGACGGGGTGGAAGACCCGATCGAACGCATCTTCGCGCTGCTCAATGGTTATCGCACCGGGCTGATGGTGAGCGATTTCGAACATGGCTGCCCGATCGGCAACCTGGCGCTGGAGATCTCCGAGCCCGATCCCAAGATCCGGGGCCTGCTCGACCGCAACTTCAAGGGCTGGATCGACGCGGTCGAGGGGTGCCTCGACGATGCTGGAGCGATGCTCCCGGCGGATACCGACCGCCACGCGCTGGCCGAGTTCATTCTCACCACCATGGAAGGCGCGATCATGCAGGCCCGCACAGCGCAGGATATCGGTGTGTTCGACCGCAACATCGCGGTGCTGCGCTCGCACCTCGACCTGCTGATGGAAAAAGCCAAGGAGCCGTCATGATCCTGCGCACTCTCACGCTTTCATTCGCGCTGGCGCTCGCCGCCGTGACTACTCCGGCCGGAGCGGAAACCGATGGTGTCTCTGTCGAAGTGATCGAGCAGAACGATGGCACCCGCACGCTGGTCCACGAAGGCGTGATCGATGCGCCGGTGCCGGCGGTGTGGGCAGCGCTGGCGACGCCCGAGGGTTGGAAGCTGTGGGGGCCGAAGGAAGCCTGGCTCGATTTCCGCCTGGGTGGGTCGATCGAGACCTCCTACAACGCCGGGGCCAAGCCGGGCGATGCGCAGAACATCCGCCACCGCATTCTTGCCTATGTCCCCGAACAGATGATCGCGCTGCAGGTCGCAAAAGTGCCCGAGGGCGCGTTCAAGGAAGGGCTGCTCGACGGGATGTGGAGCGTCTACGAGCTCGAGCCTGTCGGGGATAGCCAGACTCGGCTGCGCGTCATCGGCATCGGCTACAAGTCCGACCCGGATTCGAGCCAGCTGTTGGAGTTCTTCAAGGGCGGCAACACCTATTCGATGCAGATGTTGGAACAGAACATAAAGGCCGCAGGGCAGTAAGTCATCTTCAACGGGAGGGAATGATGGAAATAAGCTGGATAGCCGTGATCGTGGCCGCCATTTCGGCCTTCGTGCTGGGCGGGATCTGGTACGGCCCACTCTTCGGCCAAAAGTGGATGGCCTATAACGGCATCACCGAGGAACAGGCCAAGTCCGCCAATATGGCCAAGGTGTTCGGCGGGGCCTTCGTGCTGTCGCTGATCGCGGCTTTCGTCTTCGCGATGTTCCTCGGCCCAAAGCCGGGGCTGGAGTTCGCCGCAGCGGCGGGATTTGCTGCGGGACTATGCTGGGTCGCGGCGACTTTCGGCATCAACTATTTGTTCGCGCAGCGCCCGTTGGGCCTGTGGCTGATCGACGGCGGGTACGCGACCTTTCAGTTCACGCTTTACGGGGTGGCGATCGGCCTGCTCGGCTAGGCGTCAGGGCGCGTAGGCTTTCAGGAAGACGTCGACCGCGCCATCGATCCGCTGTCGATCGCGTTCGTCGTCCTTCGCGCGGCCGAAGCGCCGCTCGAGGTCGCCTATCCCCTTGCACATCGAAGCAAACTGCTCGGCGGCCAGCTCGGGATCGGGGACAGCGATCTCGCCAGCGGTATCCATCGCTGTCAGCAGCATGGTGAAGGCCGCTTTCATCCGGTGCGGCCCGGCGGCAAGGAAGGCCTCGCCGATGGCGGGCTCATTCTCGGTCTCGGCCGCGATACGGCGTTCGAACTGGACCATTTCCGGGCGCGAGAGGAAAGCCACCATGGCTTCGCCGATGGCAGTCAGCCGCTCGCGCAATGAGCCGGCGGCAAGCCCGTCGAGGCTGAACGTACCACGCAGTTTTCCGCATTCATGTTCGACAGCTGACGCGAACAAGCCACCCTTGTCCTTGAAGTGGTTGTAGATGGTGACCTTGGACACGCCCGCGCTCGCCGCCACTTGCTCGATCGAGGTCGCGGCATAACCCACAGCAAAAAAGCTATCCGCCGCCGCCCGCACGATTGCATCGCGCTTGGCCTGGTCGGCCGGACGCCCGATGCGGGCTTCGGGACGGTCTTCGGCCTCGGCACGATCTTCGGTCTGTGTTGACAAACTGAACGGCTCCGTTCATTTAAACGCTACCGTTCAATAATGGCGGCTGCCATCCGACAAGGCAACCCCCGCAGGCTCGCAAAGGTTCCCCCGCCCCATGCTCTGGATCGCCATCCGCATGCTGACCGGAGACAAGCAGAAGTTCTTCGGGCTGCTGTTCGGGATTGCCTTTTCGACCCTGCTGATCACCCAGCAGCTGACGATCTTCATGAACCTGATCGAACGCGGGGCCTCCAACGTCTATAATGTCAGCGAGGCGGAAGTGTGGGTGATGGACCCGGTCAGTCGCACCGCCGATGTTTCCTACGCCATGCCGTCGACTGCGCTCGATCGGGTGCGCGGCGTGCCCGGTGTCGAATGGGCGACGCCCTACCTGCGCGCAACCGCTGCCGTTCGCACCGCTGACGGCGATCTCGAGCAGGTCGGCATTATCGGGGTCGACGATGCCACGCTGATCGGCCTGCCCGCGCGCCTGAAGGAAGGTTCGGTCGATGTGCTGCACCGGCCCGACAGCGTGCTGATCGACGATGTCGGCACCACCCGCATGTTCCCCGACCAGGCCTCGCCGATCGGCGAAGTGCTCGAACTCAACGACCAGCGCGCTGTCATTCGCGGCGTTGCCGACGCCATTCCCGGCTTCACCAGCACGGTGGTGCTCTACACCCGTTATTCGCAGGCGCTGCGCTATGTTCCCGGCACCCGCAATCGGCTCAGCTTCGTGCTGGTCGGTGCCGCTGACGGCGTGACGCCGCGAGAGCTCGCGGCCCGTATCACTCGGCAGACCGGGCTAAAGGCCGAAACCCGCGATGACTTTGCCCAGGACGGCGTCGATTTCGTGATCGAGAACACCGGCATCCCGTTCAACTTCGGGATTACCGTGGCGCTCGGCTTCATTGTCGGGGTGGCGATCGTCGGACTGACCTTCAGCCTGTTCATCCGCGATAACATCCGGCAGTTCGGCGCGCTCAAGGCGATCGGGGTCACCAATGGCACCATCGTGCGCATGGTCGGAGCCCAAGCGGGCATGGTCGGGGTGATCGGTTATGCGCTGGGGGTCGCCGGGACCGCCGCGTTCATCGCCTATTTCGAGTGGAGCAACCCGTTCTTTAAAGGGTTCTACGTGCCCGGCTGGATCCCGTTGTTCTCACTCGTGGCCGTGATGCTGATCCTTGCCATCACCGGCTTCTTCGCCTTGCGCAGCGTGCTGTCGACCGAACCGGCGGCGGTGTTCCGCTGATGACGACGATGATGGACACCTCCGCCATCGGTGGCTGCGATCCCAGCTGGGCGATCTGCGCGCGCGGCGTCTCGCGCGATTTCGAGAGCGGGCAACAGACCATCCGCGTGCTGCACGGGATCGACACCGATATCCGCTCGGGCGAGATGACCTATATCGTCGGCGAAAGCGGCTCGGGCAAGACCACGCTGATCTCGATCATGTGCGGGATCCTGTGGCCGACCGAAGGCGATGTGCGGGTGTTCGGCACCGATATCTATGCCCTGAGCGATACCGAGCTGGTCAACTTCCGGCTCGACAACATCGGTTTCATTTTCCAGCAGTACAACCTCATCCCTTCGATCGATGCCGCCGCCAATGCCGCCGTGCCGCTGATCGCGCGCGGCATGCCGGTGCACGAAGCGCGTGAGCGGGCCAAGGCGATGATGGACAAGCTCAACATTGCCGACCAGGCCGACAAGCTACCCAACCAGCTGTCCGGCGGGCAGCAGCAACGCGTCGCCATTGCCCGCGCGCTGGTGCACGAGCCGCGCCTCGTCGTCTGCGACGAGCCCACCGCCGCGCTCGATGCCAATTCCGGCCGCCGGGTGATGGACTTGCTGCGCGACGTGGCGGTGTCGCCCGACCGCGCCTGCATCATCGTCACCCACGACAACCGCATCTTCGACCTCGCCGACCGCATCATCGTGCTGGAAGACGGGCGCATCACCCATGACGGCACTGAGATGCCGGACGGTCACTAGACGCCTGACACTCAAAGAAAGTTCCTGCCATGGCCCTCTCTCTCCGCAACTTCAGCTTCTCGCGCCAGGTCCTGCCTGTGCTGGCGCTGGTCGCACTGGTCGTCGCCGCCGTCGCGATCTGGCGCTCGCAACCCGACCGGAGCCTGAGCGAGCCCACGCAGGAGCCGCCGCGCGCCACCGGCAAGCTCGCCAATGCCCCGCGCGTGGCGGGTGCAGGCGTGGTCGAGCCCTCGAGCGAAGTGATCCAGATCGGCACTGCGCTGTCAGGGCTGGTGACCACGCTCAACGTCCAGCCGGGCGACTATGTCGAGCAGGGCCAGCCGCTGTTCACGGTCGACACCCGCGCCATTCGCGCCCAGCTGCAACAGGCCGGCGCGCAGATCGCCGAAGCCCGCGCCGCCATCGCCGAAGCGCAGGCGGCACAGGCGACCGCCAGCCAGCAGCTGGCGCTCTATCGCAATGTCGACGATCCCGCAGCCGTGAGCCGAGCCGAAGTGATCCGCGCCGAAGGCGAAGCCAAGGCCGCCGGGACACGTTTGCAACTGGCCCGCGCCCGACTGGAGGCAGCGCAGGCCGCCGCCAACAGCGCGCAAACCGAGATCGGCCGCGCCACCGTCCGCGCGCCGATGGCGGGCGAGATCCTCAGCGTGAACATCCGCCCGGGCGAGTACCTCTCGACCATGGGGGGCGGCGGTTCGACTCCCTTCATCGAGATGGGGCAGACCCGCCCGCTTCATGTCCGCATCGATATCGACGAATCCGAGATCGCGCGGATGCAAATGGGTGCCAACGCCTTCGTCTCGCCGCGCGGCGAGGCCGGCAAGCAGGTCGAAGCAAAGTTCGTCCGCGCCGAACCGCAGGTGGTGCCCAAGCGTTCGCTCACCAACAGCGCGCAGGAGCGGGTCGATGTGCGCGTCCTGCAAGTCATCTACGAGCTGCCCCAGCGCGATGACGGGCTGTTCCGGGTCGGGTTGCAGGTTGATGCCTTCATCCCGGCCAAGCAAGCCGCCCGGGACAGCGAATGATGCGCCGCACCCTTCCTCTCGTCGCAACAGTGGTGCTGAGCGCCTGTGTCGCCGGGCCGCCGCCGGTGATCGAAACGGCCCCGCCGCCGCTACCCAGTGAATTCGCCTTTGCGCCCGAAGCCGGAACAAAGGCCTCCGTCGCTTCGCTGATGCCGATCTCCGACCCGGCGTTCCAGGACCTCGCCGCCATGGCTCTGTTCGAAGCACCGACACTGGCACAGGCCACTGCGCGGATCGAGCAGGCGCGGGCACGAGCCGACAGCGCCGGGGCCAACCGCCTGCCAGCGATCGGTGCCGATGCGTCGGTAACCGGCACTCGCACCAATCCCAACCAGTTCGGATCGAACCTCCCTGCCGGGATTGCGTTCGACACCGAGCGAGTTTCGTACGGCGCAAACTTGCGCGCGAGCTGGGACCTCGACCTGTTCGGCAGGCTGCGCGCACAGGAACGCGCGGCGCTGGCACGGCTCGATGCTGCGACCGTCGAAGCGACCGCCGTTCGCAATGCCCTGCTCGCCGAAATCGCCGGCTCCGTGATCGACTGGCGAACACTCGAAGCACGGCAGACGGCACTGGAGGCCGACCTCAATGCCGCAGAGGAACTCGCGCGCCTGGCCGGATCGCGCGAGCGGGCCGGGATCGCGCCGGGGTTCGACCGGGTCCGCGCAGAAAGCGCTGCCGAGGCCAGCCGTAGCCGCATAGCTGCCCTGGCCAGCGAACGGGCGCGGCTGCTTGGCCGGCTTGTAACCCTCACCGGCCAGAGCGGGCAGGATGTGCTCCAGCTGCTCGACCAGCCCGCACCCTTGCCCGCCCAGCCTGCCGCACCGGCCTCGCTCCCCAGCCAGCTGCTCGCCAACCGGCCCGACGTGCTCGCCGCCGCCGCCAATCTCGCCGCCGCCGATGCCGACCTCGCGGCCAGCGCTGCCAGACGCTTCCCGCAGCTGACATTGTCAGGCGCACTGGGGCTGTTGGCGTTCGACCTTGGTAGCCTGTTCGACGGGGACTCGGTGGTTGGTTCAGTCGGGGGAGGCCTGCTCGCCCCGCTGCTCGATTTCGGGCGCATCCAGGCCGAGATCGATGCTTCGGCCGCTGGCAAGCGGCTCGCCTTTGCCAATTATCGGAGCGCCGTGTTCACCGCGCTGGGCGATGCCGAGGCGGGCTATGGGCTGGTAGCGGCAAGCGACAGCCAGCTTGCGGCAGCAGAACGCGAGTTCGCCAGCGCCAACCGCTCGGCAAGACTCGCCGATACCCGCTATCGCGCCGGCCTGTCGGACTTCCTCACCGTGCTCGAGGCGCGCCGCGCCGCCGATGCCAGCGGCGAACGGGTCGCCATTGCGCGCGGGCAGGCCGAACGGGCGCGGGTGATCCTGTGGCAGGCGCTGGGCGGCAACGCTGCGGAAGACTAGCCGACCAGCCGCTCGATCAGCCAGAACGAGCCGGTGATACCGATGGCATAGCTGGCTACGCGGATAGCCGGCGTAACCGCCTCGGTTCGTGCCCGGCGGATCGCCTCGACGGCCAGCAGCACGCCCAGCACCACTGCCAGTTGCCCAGCTTCGACCCCGAGGTTGAACGAGATCAGCGCCGCCGGGACTTCGCCTTCGGGCAGGCCGATTTCGCGCAGGGCCCCGGCAAAGCCGAAGCCGTGGACGAGCCCGAACAGGAACGCGACCAGCCAGGGCCAGCGCCGGGTCCAGGTCTCTCTTTCGCCATGCGCGATTTCGACCGCCAGCAGCACGATACTGAGCGCAATGACCGCCTCCACCGGTCTTCCCGGCAAGCCGAGAAACCCCAGCGACACACCCGCCAGCGTCAGCGAATGCGCCACAGTGAAGGCCGTCACCGCCTTCGCCACCGCCCAGCCGCGCCGCACCAGCAGCACCAGCGCGATGACGAACAGCAAGTGATCCCACCCTTCGAGGATATGCGTGACGCCAAGCCCGAAATAGCTGCGCCAGACCTGCCAGCGCGAAGGCCTGGCTGCGATGGTCGCAAGTGGCTTTGCCTCGGTCAGGCGGAAGCTTTGCACCGGGCGGCCGAGCGGGGCGACACGCAGCATGACATCGCCTCCACCGAAAATGGCTTCGAACCCGACCTGTCCCTCCGCAACGGGACCGGAACAGGTCACCTGCGCCGATCCTATCAGCGCCAGCGGAGCTGCACGCTGGACCGGGTCGCCAACCAGCGAGCACCCCTTGGGCAGGACCGGGATCGCGAGCGGTGCGGGACCGGGGCTGAGCAAGGGCTGCTTCCAAGCCAGCTGCCAGCTGCTCTCACCGGTCTGCGTGAATTCGAGATAGCCGGGGCGCAGTTCATCCGCAGCAGCAGGTGCAGCAAGGAACAGTAGCAGCAGGGCCAGCCACCAGCGCCTCATCTGGCGATCTTGACCGTGTAGGCATCGCGCAGCAGCCCGAAGGCTTCCTCCTCGCGGGCCTTGGCGGTTTCCTCTCGCCAGTCTTCGACCACGCGGCTGCGCACTTGCTCCAGCGGCGGTATGGTGCCGGGCGTTAGTGTGCGCAAGCGGACGAAATGCCAGCCCACACCCGAGGCGACTGGCCCGCGCCATTCGCCATCGGCGGCCATCGCGGCCAGCTCGCGGGCAAACGCATCGCCGAATTGCGCCGCCACCGCGCGCAGCTCGCGTCCCTCCATGCTGGCAGGAAGCGAGGCAGGCTCTCCCGCCGCGCGCCAATCGTCGCGGAGTTTCGGCAGGACAATTCGTGCTTCCGGTCGCGAGGCGAAGTAGACCTGGTCGAAACTGAGCCTGGTGTCCCCGGCATAGCGGGCGGCATTGGCGCGATACCAGTCCGCCAGTACGGCTTCTCCTGGCTCGACCGCCTCCGCCGATGAGGCGGCGAGGAAATCCATCTTTTTCGCCAGCCTACGCCTGACCACCGGATCGTCGGTATCGAGACCCAGCCGCAAGGCTTCGCGATAGAGCACTTCTTCGCGCACATATTGCCCGATCAGCCCATCGAGCTCCTGGTCGGTAGGCGGGCGCTGCATGGTGCGTTCGAAGGTCAGCGCGATCTGCGCCTGCGTCGCGCGGTCGACATCGATCACGCGGCTGGCCGGATCGGCGGGCTCCCCTTTCCACGCAAAGAACGCAAAGATCAGCAGCCCGCCCAGCAGGAAATGGACCAGCGGTTCGCGCAGGGCCTGCTGCGCGATGGCTCTTGGGTTCATGAAGTGCTCTTGGGCAGCAACCAGATCGGCGAGGTATAGGCGCGCTCCTGCACGGTCTTCACCGCATCTTCGGGCAGGGTGAAGCCAAACTTGAGCGCATCGAACAGCACCCAGCGCGGGGTCGGGATCTCGATCACGCGGACATAATAGAACGCCCGCTGCCCTTCCCGGTATTCGGGATCGCTCCACAGCGTGCGCAGTTGCGGTGCGCCGATGGTGTTGGTGTAGCTGGCCTTGGCTTCATCGACTGTGTTGCCGATCGCGGGGACCTTGCCATTGGTGACAGGGCGGTTCTCGGCATCGGCCCAGGCGACGTCGAAGATCTTTTCCTGCGTTTCGCCATTGGCGTCGATCCAGCCCTTTACCACTTGCACGCGATCGAGATTGGCACCTTCGGGATCCTTCAGCGCTTCGATCATGAACACCGGGGCTGCGCCGCTGTCGTCGAGCACGCCGCCCATCGGCACGCCTTCGGTGTAGCCGGTCCTGACCCAGTCAGCGCCGAAGCTGCCTTCGTCGAAACCGAACCCACCGAACACCCGCACGCTCATGCGCGAGCCGGTGGTGGCATATACTTCACGCCGCTTGAAGGCGTCGAAAATTTCCGCCCGCGTGTTGCCGCGTGCCCAGGCTGCGGCATAACCGCTGGCGAGATATTGCCAGCCGAACCGGCCCAGCCTGGTGCCGAGGTTCTGCGCCTCGGTCGCTCGCTTGGGATTGGGTTCGGTGCCGGAGTGCTTGCCGAAGAAATTGTCCTCATCGGCCGTTGCCAGTGCAGTGTGCGAATCGGTCGAGCCGATCAGGCCGAAGCGATAGGGATTGACGCCCAGCCGCTGTTCGATCGACAACCCGCGCTTCAAGGCTTCGCGAATGTAGCTGCCGGCATACATGTCGGGGGTCGACTCATGCGTCAGCGGCAGATTGCCGAGATCCCAGCCCCAGTCGCCATAGCCGGCGAATTCGTCATTGGGCGACAGGAAGCTATGGCTCTCGCTGTCCCCCTTGATCTGAGTCGCTTCGACCACCGGCTCCCACCGGGCCCGGCGAGTGGCATAGTCAGCCGCCATCGGCGCGCCGTCAGGGCCGGTCAGTTCGAACATGATGCCATTGGAGAGGTTGGAATTGTGGGGGATGGCCAGCGCCTGGCCGCCGGTACCTTCCTCATAGGCGGCGAGATAGTCCCACAGATCCGTCACATCGCTGTTGATCCCCGGGAAGGGGAGAGTCTCGCCAATGGTCGGCGCGCCGTCGCGGAACATTACCACGCGGTGCAAGTTGTTGCCGCCCGGCATCAGCGTCCATTCGAAACCCGCAAAGGCCGTGAACTTGCCTGGCTCGTTATAGAGATCGACGGTCCTGAGATGTGCTTGCCAGATGGTCGTGGTGGTCTTGCGGTTCGCCTCCGGGTCAGTCATCCCCGGCGGCAAGTCGCCATTGGCGGCCGCGGTGATGAGTTCCGCCACCGCCCGCTGCGATTCCTCGCCATCCTTCTTGAGCATTTCGGACCAGCGCTTCAGCGTCGGGTCCTGGATCAACGCGGTCGGGGCGTCGCGCAGCCGCTTGGTCGCGCCAAGGCCGTCGGAATGGTCAGCGATAACGAGGAAATCGAGTGGCCGGTCAAGCTGGGCGTCGAGCCCGCCGGTCGATTTCACCAGGTCCCCGCGCGCAAACTTCAGCGCATCTTCCGGGCCGAGCCGCACGCCGAAGCCAAAGGCGTCTACCGAGTTGTCGGTGTGCAGGTGCGTGTCGCCCCAATAGGGTCGGTCGGGAAATTCGGCGAGCTCGATCGTGCCTTCACCATTGCTCGCCTGCTCGGCACTGGCGCGCGGTGCGAAGATGTCGAAATACCAGGCAGCGCCCCCGGCCATTGCCAGCGCCGCAACCCCGGCAATGAGTGTCCTCTTTCGCATGGTCCTCTCCCCCTCATGCGTTACGTTATAGAGCGAGAGTGCGCCTGCACCCTCGCCGCGTCAAGTTTGAGCTCGCGCGCTAAAGCGAGCGCGCGATCACCATTTTCATCACTTCGTTCGAACCGCCGAAGATGCGCGTGATGCGGCTGTCGCGGAACATCCGCGCGATCGGGTAGTCGTTGATGAAGCCGGCCCCGCCGTGGAACTGCAGGCACTTGTCGACGACTTCGCCCTGCAATTCGGTCACCCAGTATTTGGCCATGCAGGCGGTAGCGACATCGAGCTCGCCCTTGAGGTGGCGGGCGATGCAATCGTTGACGAACACCCGCGCCGCCGTGGCGCGCGCGGCAAGGTCGGCCATCACGAATTGCGTGTTCTGAAAATCCCAGATGGTCTGCCCGAAGGCCTTGCGGCTCTTGGTGTATTCGAGCGTGGTCTCGAGCGCTTTCTCGATCCCCGTCATCGCGCCCATGGCGATGATCAGGCGCTCCTGCGGCAGTTCGCCCATCAGCTGGTAGAAGCCCTTGCCTTCGACCCCGCCGAGCACGTTTTCCGCCGGCACGAAGACATCGTCGAAGAACAGCTCCGAAGTGTCCGAAGCATCGAGCCCGACCTTGTCGAGCTTCTTGCCGCGCTGGAAGCCTTCGGCGCCTTCGGTCTCCAGCAGCATCAGCGAGATGCCCTTGGCCCGCTCGTTGGGATCGGTCTTGGCGACGACGATGATGAAATCGGCGGTCTGGCCGTTGGAGATATAGGTCTTGGCCCCGTTGATGCGGTAGCCATTGCCGTCCTTGAGCGCAGTGGTGGTGACGCTCTGCAGGTCCGAGCCGACGCCCGGCTCGGTCATGGCGATGGCGCTAACGAGCTCGCCGGTGACGAGCTTGGGCAGATATTTCTTCTTCTGCTCCTCGGTCCCGTGGCGGACGAGATAGGGCAGAATCACGGTGTTGTGGAGCGAAGCAGCGAAGCCTTCGACGCCGTGCTTCGCCTGCTGGTCGATCACCACCATGTCATGCCGGAAATCGCCGCCGTGGCCGCCGTATTCCTCCGGAATCGATACCCCGAGCAGCCCGGCCTCGCCCGCCTCGCGCCAGAATTCACGCTCGACCTGGCCATCCTCGCGCCACTTCAGGATGCGCTTTTGCGGGGCGTGCTGCTGGTAGAACTTGCCCACGGCATCGGCGAAGATGGCGATCTCTTCGTCTTCCATGAATTCGGGCTGGGGCACGTTGATGGCGGGCATGGTGTGATTCCTCTCTCACTTTGGCTATTGCCTTGCAGCCTATCCTATCGGTAGCGATCCGCAACGCAATTTTCCGCTTACGTGAAGGGAAACCATGTCCGACCTTATCGGCCCTACTTCGCAGACCTTCATCAGCCAGCGCACGCGGCTGCATTATGCCGACTGGGGCAATGAAGGCGCGCCGCCGCTGATCCTGCAACACGGCGGGCGCGACCATTGCCGCAGCTGGGACTGGGTGGCGGAGGAACTGCGGCACGACTGGCACGTCATCTGCCCCGACCTGCGCGGGCATGGCGACAGCGAATGGACCAACACCGGCGTCTATAACGTCAGCTCCTATGTCTATGACCTCGCCCAGCTGATCCACCAGCTGGAGCTCGCCCCGGTGACGATCGTCGCCCACTCGCTCGGCGGCAATGTCTGCCTGCGCTATACCGGGATGTATCCGGAGAATGTGCGGCGGATTGTCGCCATCGAAGGTCTCGGCCCCAGTCCCAAGGTGCAGGCCAAGATGGCCGAGACCCCATGGTACGAGCACCGCAAGCAGTGGATCGACAAGAAGCGCGAAGCCTCGGCCCGGCAGGTACGCAAATACGCGAGCTTCGCCGAAGCGCTCGACCGCATGCACGAAGCCAACAGCTACCTGAGCCGCGCGCAGGCCGAGCACCTCACCCGCCACGGTGCGATCCGCAACGAGGACGGCACCTGGAGCTGGAAGTTCGACCCGCACCTGCACGCCTGGCCGCCCGACGACATCACCATGGAGCAGCTGGAAGAACTATGGGGCCGCATCACCTGCCCCGCCCTGATGGTCTACGGCGCCGACAGCTGGGCCAGCAACCCGGAAAAAGACGGGCGGATGCAGTACTTCGGCGAAAATGTCAGCGTGACCGAATACGACCGCGCCGGGCACTGGGTACACCACGACCGGTTCGAGGATTTTGTGAGCGAGGTGAAGGGGTTTATTGGGAAGTTTAAACCCAATCAAATCGACGGATGCGCAAGCGACGCCGCTAAGGTGTAGCCTTTGCTTCAGATTGCGCTTTGGCAGCCATGATTGTTTCGTATGGCACCGTAATCACTGATGATCTGGCGAAGACATGGTAGTGATCTCCACCAAAGACCTGCAAACAAACGTCATTTCCGTCTTCGTAGAGATCATATTCGCGCTGCGCATAAGGGCCGGTACGAGGTGTTCCGTAATCATCATGTGTTTTGCCGGGTGGCGGATAAGCGCGGACGACATAAATCTGGTAGCGATACAGTCCGTCTGGTGATTGCTCGATAGGATCAACCTCGATGTCCCAAAAGCCGACCTGCTTGTCGAAGACACCAAGCGCTATCAACTCATGGTCGTCCTCAAGCGGACAGTAATCCGATGCTGCTCCAACCCAGTACGTCGGATATTCCTTTCGCAACTGACGGGGCGAAGACAATTCAACCTTCAGCCAGCCTCCGCCATCGTATCCATCACCAGGAGTCGGCATGGTCGGAACAATTGAGACACGTTCGACTTCGAATTTCCCGAGACTGTGCGTGTAGCCAAATTCTGCAAGCGCAGGCTGCATCTCTTTGCAGCCGAAGAGCAGCAACAACGATGGCAATACGGCGAGCGAACGCTTCATAGGCATTCGATAGACCGATCACACATCACACGCCATCCTCTCTCCGTCATTGCGAGCGTAGCGAAGCAATCCAGAGCGTGGCGCGGTTCACTCTAGATTGCCGCGCGGCTTCGCCGCTCGCAATGACGGTGTTCGATCAGGGCGCGCTGATTTCGTCGTACAGGTCGCGCCATTGCGGGTTGTCTGCCTCGATCAGCGCCAGTTTCTTCACGCGTGAACCGGCCTTGATTTGTTTCTCGCGCAGGATCGCCTGCTCCATCGTCCCGCATAGCTCGTACCACACAAGAAGTTTGCACCCGTAGCGCTTGGTGAACCCGTCAGCGACACCCTCTCGATGCTGCCACGCACGTTGCGGGAGGTTGGACGTTACGCCGACGTAGATCGTGCCGTTGCGCTTGTTGGCCATCATGTAGACGGCGGGCTGGATGTCGCGGGGCATGTTTGTGTGAGTGTCAGCCGGGGTGCCGACACACAAGTCCTAACATACCTACCGTCATTGCGAGGCGACCCAGTCGCCGTGGCAATCCAGAGCGGATTGCGCATAACTCTGGATTCCCACGTCGCTCCGCTCCTCGCAATGACGGTAGGTATCGAACGAAATCATTTTCCTACATCGCAAGAATCTGCCTTACACTCGCGGATGACCGATCATCCCGACCCCCGCTCGTTTGTCGGTGCTGCGCCGGCAGCGACGACCTCTCCTGCCACCACCCGCCACGACGGCTGGACCCCGGCCCGCCAGGCCGCGTTCCTGCACGAGCTATCCGCCACCCACAATGTCGCCGCTGCGGCCCGCGTCGTCGGCATGTCGCGCCAGTCGGCCTACCAGCTGCGCACGCGGATGCAGGGCAAGCCCTTTGCCAAGGCGTGGGAGGCGGCGTTCCTGACGCGGTTCGATGTGTTGGCCGAAACGGCGCTCGACCGGGCGCTCAACGGGGTCGAGGTGCCGCATTTCTATAATGGCGAGCTGGTCGGCACCTCGCGCAAGTATGACGAGCGGCTGACGCTCGCTCTGCTGGCGACGCGGCGTAGCTTCGTGCCACAGCGACCCTATGACAGCGAGCCCGCCGCCGCGTTCAAGGCAGACGAGCTGGGCGCGCTGATCGAACGGGTCGCAGACGGACCTGAGGAATGGCGCGAAAGCTGCGACGACGAATATGACGCGCGCTATGGCTGGGAGACCGAGGAGGGGGCGGGGCCTCCCTCGGCGATGCCAAGCTGCGAAGATGCAGAATAATGGCAGTATTTCAATGACATGAGAACCACGCGCGAAATTGACACGGTGTCAACTTCGTCAAGCATGTGTCAAGCACCGATCCATGGAAGAGAAGTCGTCGCCCCATTTGGCTTCTTTCAGCAAATAATTCTGGCTTTTCTATTATCCGCCCATGGGCTGGACTCTTATACAGTCACAATATACGCACCTGAATTCGATCGCACTCATACAAGTCTCCGCGTGACAGCGGTGGGGGAGATGCGGTCATGATTACCTACGGCGAAAATCACATCGGGGGTGCCCCGCTCAAGGCGCAGGTCTGCATTGTCGGGACCGGCCCGGCCGGGGTAACGCTCGCCTATTACCTCGCGAAAAAGGGTGTTTCGGTGATCCTGCTGGAAGGCAGCCGAACCTTCGGGCGCGACCCCAACAGCGGGATCGGGCCTTCGTCCGACTACAATGAGAACAACCAGCTTTACACCGGCGAAGCAGCGGGCCTGCTGGCGACATCGGAACAGCATTTCCTGATCCTGCCTTCCAACCAGATCAGCACGCCTGCTGCCGGTGATAACGCATCGGAACGCGACCGGGTCTATGGCGGGACTTCGACCCACTGGGGCGGGCAGTCGCGCCCGCTCGATGCGATCACCTTCGAGAAGCGGCCCGGCTTTCCCGGCTGGCCGGTCACGCGCGCAGAGCTCGATCCCTATTACGAGGAAGCGTGCAAGGTGATGGGCCTCTACGGACCCTACTACGCGCCTGACGGGACCGCAGGCTACAACTTCAGCGCGGAGTTCTGGGCCGATACGCTGGGGCCGGATTATGCAGCCGCCAGCGTCGAAGGCTTCGATGTCGACATCTATCAGTTCCCTCAGTCGAACATGCTGCAATTCCAGAGCCGCACCTTCGACAATGGCAAGACCATTGGCGACAGCAATGTCCAGGTGGTGCTCAACGCCAGCTTGCTCGATATCGAACGGCAGGGCGGCACGGTGTCCGCGCTTACCGTCGGGGTGATGACCAACAACACTTCGAGCGACAACAACCGGACACCCGCCAAGCAGGCCGGGACGTTCACGGTGGAAGCGGACATCGTCGTCCTTGCCTGCGGTGCGGTGGCCAATGCCCGGCAACTGCTGCTGTCCGGCTTCGGCGAGGACAACGATCTCATCGGTCGCTACCTGATGGGGCATCCGCTCGCCAATTATGGGTCGGCTGTCAGCACGTCTTCCAGCTGGCTTACCCCGCAGGAACAGAAGCTCGTCGGCTGGACCAGCCTGTATGGGCAATATGGCATCAACGCCCTCAAGGGCGTGCTTACACCGTCTGCCGAAGCGGCCACGGCCAACGGGGTCGGCCGGGTCTGGTTCAACAATGACGGTACCGGCAACTACTACCACGAGCTGTTGCCCGAATATACCAGCCGGGTCATGCTGGCGGACAGCGTGGATCCGGTGTTCGGCCAGAAGCAGACAAGGGTCGAGTGGAACCTGAATGCGAACGAACAGAACAACTACGAGACGCTCGCCAAGATGTTTACCGCCGCTGTCCAGGCCAAGGTGCCGGGCCAGCAGGTCTCGGTAACGGACTGGGCCAACCTGCCGCCCACCATGGTGTTCAACGGCCACCATATCGGTACCACCCGCATGTCGGCCGATCCCACCGAAGGCGTGGTCGATGCCGATCTCAAGATGCACGGCGTCGACAACCTCTACATCGCGGGCTCCTCGGTATGGGCATCGGCGGGCATCTCGAACCCGACCTTCTCCATCATCGCCTTCTCGATCAGGCTGGCCGAACATCTCGGACAGAAGCTCGGCAGCGCCTGATGCAATAGCGCTCAGGCTGCCGTCAGCTATCCGTCATCGGCATAGACGCTGGTGACATCGTCCAGGTCCGCCGGGAGGGTGTAGTTCGGTTTCGAAGACTCGCTGCGATACCGGATCTTGGTGACGAGGAAGAAGATGCGCCAACAGCCGAAACCGGTATCGACCTGGTCTTTCGTGAAGTCGTAATCGCCATGCGCCTCTTCCGGCAGCATGTCGTGCAATTCCTTGGCCCATTGGTTAGGCGGCAGCTTGGAAGGCGCTGACGGCACCGGCAGGAAATAGGCCCGGAAGGCAAATTCGACTACGCCATCGGGGTCGCCGCCATCCTCGACCGCGCGCGGCATGGGGATGTCGAAATCGCTCGGCTTGGCACCGATGGTCCACCCCGACTCCGTCAGGCTTTCTTCGGACCATTCGCGCTTGTAACCGCCCCCGGCCATGACCGAGAACTCGTATTCTTCACCGAAGCCGAAGATGTTGGCACCGACCCCGCCGCTGACACCGGCATAGGCCTCGCCACCGTGCGACCATTCGTGCGATGTGAAGGACTTGGTCATGCTTTCGGCAGTTTCGACGATCATGTTGCCGTTGTTCCACGAATACATCAGGAACGGCTGCCCGCCTTCGAAGACGTAGGCATTGCGGCAAATGGTATCCCTGACATAGTTCTCGCCCATCTTGGCGTCGATCGCCTCGGCGGTATAGGATTCGAGGTCCCCGGCCGTGACAAGCGACGGGTGGAAGGCGGCCTGGTTGGTGGCAGGCGCCGATTGCATGCGCGCCAGCACCCGGCCCAGCTTCGGGCTCTGCGCGGGATCCTTGCTCAGGCCATCGGAAACAAGCGCCCCCCAACGGTTGGCAAACTGGAAGCCGGTGACGTGAAACTGCGCCGAGAGGGTCCGCGCGGACCCGGCACCCTCGGCTTCCGGCTCGTCATAGGGCGCTGTGTTGATGACCTTCGCATCAACTGCCAGGGCCGTTTCGCGCGCAGACGCAATCTCCTTCTCATCCTTGGTGATGTCTTCATATTCGTAGCCAACCTTGAAGCCGAGGCCGACACCCTTGGTGACCTTGCCTTCGGCTTCCATGCCTACGTTCCAGGTCGACTCGGTGGAGGTTGCCTTGCCGGTTTCCTCACCCTTGCCATATTCGAAAGCCGCCGCCTTGGCGGTGTCTCCAGTCAGTTTGTCGATGCCCTTGAAGTTCTGCAGCGGGAACGGTGCCGGCCCGTCGAAGTAGCCGCCGATCTGGTAGACCGGCCGGTTGCGATCCTTCTGCTTGATATCGTGCTTGTCGGACACTGTCCGGATGCTGCCGTAATCGTGCAGCTGGATCTTGTCCTTGCCGTAGCAGATGAACTCGAGGATCGGATACTCATCGGCCTCGAACGTGGTCGGTTGCCCTTCCAGGTTGACCCCGGTGGTTTCGGTTTTCCGCTGGCCCGACGGATAGGTGTAGAAGAGATTGGATGGCCTGGTATGGTCATCCGTCCCATAGTAATCGATCTTGTCGGTCGGCCCCTGGAGACACCACTGATTGGCAGGCTCGGGGGCCTTGTCGGTCCGGGTGTAGAAGGGGGCAAACGCTTTCTCGTGATAGTCGCCAAAACTTTGCAGCCGGCCTGACGCGTCGCGCTTCAGCGACGACATCTTGCCGGTCTGGTTGCTGAACGCTGTCAGCCGCCCGGTGCCCCATGGATTGGCTTTGAGCTTGCCGCTGCCGGCTTCGTCGGACGTACTGTCGTCGAACTCCAGCGGGACATGGCTTTGCCAAGTGAAGTTGGTGTGCTGGTTCTGCGCCGGGTCTGACGAGGTGACCCCGTAGGAAATCGCCAGAAAGTATTGCGGCACACGGGCATCCTTGCCGGCCCCCGGTTTGGGATCCGGGACTGTCCTGATGATCCAGTCGGCATCTATGGTGAAGCCGACTCCGGTGCGGTTTTCGAGTTTCCAGGGCTGGTCCTTAAGGTAGAAATCGACCTCGGCATTCACATCGACCTGGCGGCCCGAAAGCGCGGCCCAACCCTTGCCATCAGCGGCATTGTTGGTGTCCGATATGTCGAACAGGTAGAACATCAGCTTGCCGTAGCCGGGGCCGTAATTGTCGCCTGTCCTGGTATCTCCTGTCCCACATGCTGCCACAAGGATCTGCGTATCGCCGAACGCGACCGCCGAGACGGCTCCGGTGTGGTAGAGGACGTGGTCCTCAGCCGTATCGTCCTGTGGTTCGAACAGGATCATCTCCTGACCCCACTGCCCGCCCTTGTCCCCTGCCTTGGCCGTGAACTGCCGCGCGCGAAGCGACATGTAGGACGAGTCGGAATAGGTGTAGAAGCAGTAGAGCGCTCCCCCGATGGAGACGAGCGAAGTGATATCGGCGTCGGTTACGTCGCCCTTCTCATCGCGCGGGCTGGATGCCCATTTATCCTCCGGTTCCCTCCAGGCATTCTTGAACGCCTCCGGAAAGCTCGCCTTGAAATCGTTCACCCCCAACTTTTCCCAATAGGCGGGCTGCCACAGTTCCTTGCTCCAGTGGCTGGGATCAGCCAGTGCGGCCCCGTTCCAGTTCGCCTCGTCGCCTTCTGTCGGGATCAGGCGCTTGAGCGGGAACTGGCGGTGGATGACGAGGTGAGTTCGGTAGATGTCGACCCTTGCTGCGCCGACCACATGCAAGTGATCGTTATAAAGCGCAGTCGACATTTTTACGTCGGAGAAGAACTCCGGGATCACCATCTCTCGCGGCTTCTGATGGCCGGAGAAATCCTGACCGCCACTGGCCGGGTTGGGCCAGATACTGCCGCCGAACGTGGCCTGGGCATCCTTGTACGAGAAACCGATCTCGGTGCGCGAAACAGTCAGCGTCCGCTGTGCTTCGACCAGCGTGAAGGGGGCGATCGAAATGGCGTTCCTGCCAGCATCAAAGGTATAGTCCACCTCGGTACCAGCAATGAGGAGGGTCCCGTCAGACCTGAGCTCAAGTGGAGAAAAGCTCGTCGCTTCCCATTGCGCGACTGTATCGTATGTGCCGACCCACTGTTGAAATGTCGGCCCATGATTGCTCTTGCCCATCTTCACTCCCTTCGAAAAAACAATAGGAGCGACCCCAGACCATGGGCTTGTCAAACCGTTACAGTCGTCGCGACGGTGGGCTTCGCTAAGTCAATAGTCAAGTGACGAAGAAATATTGTCGCAGATGAGCGAGATATTTTCTGAACACCGATTCTTGAGCCTCCAAATAATAGGGATCAGAGCAAGAATGGAGACCCACCAAGCCTGCTTCCCGCTGCGGGAAGCGAGGTCTTATGTCGGCCGTTGCTACCAGTTGCCGATCAGATCGAGCGGGAAATTACTTCCTTCATGATCTCGTTGGTGCCGCCGAAGATACGGGTCACGCGGGCGTCGCGCCACAGGCGGGCGATGGTGTATTCGTTCATGTAGCCCGCCCCGCCATGGAGCTGGAGTGCAGCGTCGCAGCATTCCCATTGCAGGTCGGTGTGCCACAACTTGGCGGCGCTGGCCTCATCGGTGGTGAGCTTGCCTTCAAGGTGCCGCTTGATCGCCCAGTCCAGATGCGCCCAGCCGACCTGCAGCTTGGCCTTCAAGTCGGCGAGGGTGAACTTGGTGTTCTGGAATTCGAACACGGTCCGCCCGAAGGCCTTGCGGTCCTTGGTGAATTTCACAGCCTCGTCGAAGGCCCGCTGGGCGGCGGCCTGTCCGCCTACGGCAATGCCCAGCCGTTCCTGCGGCAGCTCTTCCATCAGGTGGATGAAACCGCGCCCTTCCTGCCCGAGGATATTGGTCTTGGGCACGCGGCAGTCGTTGAAGAACAGCTCGCTGGTATCGGCCGAATGCTGGCCGATCTTGTCGAGATTGCGCCCGCGCTCGAAGCCCGGCGTGTCGGCATCGACCAGCACCAGCGAGGTCCCCTTGGCGCCCTGCGACGGATCGGTCTTCGCCACCACGATCACGCAGTCGGCGTTCTGGCCGTTGGTGATGTAGGTCTTGGACCCGTTGATCACCAGATGGTTGCCATCCTCGATCGCGGTGGTGCGGATGCCTTGCAAGTCGGAGCCTGCGCCCGGCTCGGTCATGGCGATGGCAGTGATGATGTCGCCGCTGACCATGCCCGGGAGGTACTTGGCGCGCTGCTCCTCGCTGCCGAGCCGCTCGAAGTAATTGGCAGTGATGTCGCTCTGCAGCGTGAAGCCGGCGGAGGAGCCGAGATAGCTCAGCTCTTCGCACAGCACGCAGTTGAAGCCGAAGTCGAGCCCCAGTCCGCCGTTCTCTTCCTTTACCGTGGGGCACAGCAGGCCCGCTTCACCAACCGCTTTCCATACCTCGCGCGGGACGATGCCCTTTTCCTCGTGCTCATCGAGATGCGGTTCGAGATGCTGGGCAAAGACCTTGCGCACAGTGTCGCGAAAGGCCTCGTGGTCTTCATTGTAGGCAAAGCGGTTGGATGTATCGAGCATCTGTCTTGGTCCTCAAGGAGTGTCGGATCAGCCGACCGTCCCTGCATCGCGCAGGGCAGCGGCTTCATTGGCGTCAATCCCCAGCGAAGCGAGGATTTCGTCGGTTTGGTCACCCGGCATCGGTGCCGGGTTGGGTGCAGCGTTGGCGGTGCCGGAATAGCGCGGCGCAGGGGCCGGCTGGGTGTCGCCGCCGACCTCGATAAAGGTCTCCCGCGCGACATTGTGCGGATGCGCCGCCGCCTCACTCATGGTGAGTACCGGCGCATAGCAGACATCGGTATGCTCCATCAGCGCGTTCCATTCGCCCTGGGTCTTGCTCTTGAACAGCGAGGCGAGCTTGTCCTTCAGCTCACCCCACTGGCGCTTGTCATGCTGGGCGTCGAACTGAGCGTCGTCTTCAAGGCCTGCCAGCCGCCGAAGCTCGGCATAGAACTGCGGTTCGATGCTGCCGATGGAGATGAACTTGCCATCGGCGGTCTCGTAGGTGTCGTAGAAATGTGCCCCGGTATCGAGCAGGTTCACGCCCAGCTCCTCCGACCACACGCCGGTGTTCTTCATACCATGCATCATGGCCATCAGCACTGCGGTGCCGTCAGTCATGGCGCAGTCGATCACCTGTCCCTCGCCGCCACGGGCGACGTTGAGCAAGGCAGAAACCATGCCATAGGCGAGCATCATCCCGCCGCCGCCGAAGTCGCCGACCATGTTGATCGGCGGGGTCGGCTTGCCCCCTGCGCGGCCGAAATGGGCGAGCGCCCCGGCGAGAGCGATATAATTGATGTCATGCCCGGCCCAGGGCGCATAGGGGCCGGTCTGGCCCCAGCCCGTCATCCGGCCATAGACCAGCTTGGGATTGTCCTTGAGCAACTCGTCAGGACCAAGCCCGAGCCGCTCCATCACCCCGGGGCGGAAACCCTCGATGATGCCATCGGCGCTGGTGGCCAGCTTGCGTGCGAGCGCAACCCCCTCCTCACTCTTGAGGTTGACTGCGATCGACTTGCGCCCGCGCGCAAGCACGTCCTTGGTAGTGATAGGCTGCGAGCCGCCGCGCCCGCCGGTGGCGCGATCGACGCGGATCACTTCCGCTCCATGGTCGGCCAGCATCATCCCGCAGAAGGGGCCCGGCCCAATCCCGGCGAATTCGACGATGCGGATGCCGTCTAGCGGACCAGCCATTACTTGCCCTTCCAGTTGGGCTTGCGCTTCTCGGCGAATGCCGCTGCCCCTTCACGCGCGTCCTCGCTCATGAAGATCTGCGGCATCAGCTTGCCTTGCTCCTTGTAGCGATCGGCGCGCGGCCAGCTGCGCGATTCCTCGATGATCTGCTTGGAAACCTTGACCGCTAGCGGGCCGTTGGCGTTGATCGCCTCGGCCAGCTCCAGCGCGCCATCGAGCGCCGATCCATCGGTAACGCGGTTGACAAGGCCGAGCTCATAGGCCCGGCCCGCGTCGATGAAATCGCCGGTCAGCGCCAGCTCCATAGCCACCTTGTGCGGGATCAGATCGGGCAGCACCATCAAGCCACCTGCCGCAGCAACCAGGCCGCGCTTGGCCTCAGGGATACCGAACTTGGCACCGCTGTTGGCGACCACAAGGTCGCAGGCGATCATCAGCTCAAGCCCGCCCGCCAGCGCATAGCCGTCGACCGCCGCGATCAGTGGCTTGGCCGGCTTCTGCTCGGTCAGCCCGCCGAAACCGCGCCCCGGAACGCTGGGCGTTTCGCCGCGCAGGAAGCCCTTGAGGTCCATGCCCGAACAGAATGTCCCGCCCGCACCGGTCAGGATGCCGACCCGCAGGTGATCTTCGCCGTCGAGCCGGTCGAGCGCCGCCGCAATACCTTCCGACGCCGCCTTGGTCATGGCGTTCTTGGCTTCGGGGCGGTTGATGGTGATGATCAGGATGCCGTCGCGCTCTTCGGTCAGCACTTCGCCCGCACCTGGCTGTGTGTCGGTGTCGCTCATATCGGTCGCCTCTCCATGGCAAATTGAAACTTTTCTTGTGCCGGGACTGGCCAAGGTTTACGAAAACGTCAACCCGGACAAAGCACCGGAACAATGATTCTTTGGAGAGGATAGCATGCCAGTAGCCTATATCGTTGACGCCTGCCGCACTCCGCGCGGTATCGGCAAGGTCGGCAAGGGAGCGCTCGCGGGCGAGCATCCGCAGCATCTTGCCGCAACCGTGCTCAAAGCGCTCAAGGAGCGAAACAACCTCGATACCGCCACCGTCGACGACGTGATCTGGTCGGTCAGCACGCAGGATGGCAAGCAGGCCGGCGACATGGGCCGCATGGCCGCGCTCGACGCAGGCTACGATATCACCAGCAGCGGCATGACGCTCGACCGTTTCTGCGGCGGCGGGATTACCTCGGTGAACCTAGCTGCCGCTCAGGTCATGTCCGGCATGGCCGACTGCGTGGTCGCCGGCGGCACCGAGATGATGAGCCTCACCGCCGAGATGGCGAAGGCCAAAATGCAGGCGGGCATCGACCCGCCGCGGATGGGTAGCGGCAATACGCGGCTGCAAAAGGTCCACCCGCAAAGCCACCAGGGCGTGTGCGGCGATGCCATTGCCAGCATGGAAGGCTTCACCCGCGAAGAGCTCGACCATGTCGGCTATCTCAGCCAGCAGCGCGCCGCCAAGGCGATCGAAGAAGGCCGCTTCGACAAGTCGGTGGTCCCTGTGGTCGACGATGACGGCAATGTAATCCTCGACCGGGAGGAATTCCCCCGGCCACAGACCACCATGGAAACGCTGGCGCAGCTTGAACCGGCCTTCCCCAAGCTGGCAGACATCCCGCTGGACAAGGAAGGTACGACCTTCCGCAAGCTCATCAACCAGAAGTACCCGGATCTCGAGATCAAGCACTTCCACCATGCGGGCAACAGCTCGGGCGTGGTCGATGGCGCGGCCGGCGTGCTGGTGGCAAGCAAGGAGTATTGCGAAAAGCACGGGCTCAAGCCCCGCGCGCGGATCATCGCGACCGCCAATATGGGTGACGATCCGACACTGATGCTCAACGCACCGGTACCAGCCGCCAAGCGAGTGCTGGAGAAAGCGGGCATGACGCTCGACGATATCGACCTGTTCGAGATCAACGAAGCCTTCGCAGTCGTCGCCGCCAAGTTCGTACGCGACCTCGGGCTCGATTGGGACAAGGTCAACGTCAACGGCGGTGCGATCGCACTCGGCCATCCGATCGGCGCGACCGGATCAATGCTGATCGGTACCATCGTTGACGAACTTGAGCGGCAGGAGAAGAAGACCGGCCTCGTCACCATGTGTGCGGCAGGCGGTATGGCTCCGGCAATCATCGTCGAACGCGTGGATGATTTCATCGACTGATCGCCGCGCAACAGCAAAACCTTATCGGCCCGGAAGGATGGTTACCTTCCGGGCCTTTTTCGTTTGCGCTCCTTCTGTTACGCCAAAAAGAAAAACAGACCGGGTCTCGATCGCACCACCCCCCTCGATGAAGGGATGAGACCGATGAAACGCTTGATCATCTGTTGCGACGGCACCTGGCAAAGCCTCGACGACGACTGGCCGACCAACATCCAGCGCATTGCGCAATTCGTGCTGCCGACCGCTCCGGACGGGGTAACGCAAACGCTCTATTACGATCCCGGCGTCGGGCTGAAGAATGCCTTCGACCGGGTGGCCGGGGGCGGGTTCGGGCTTGGCCTCGATGGCGAGATCGAGCAGGCCTACAGCTTCCTCAGCATGAACTGGGAGGTCGGCGACGAGATCTTCCTGTTCGGCTTCAGCCGCGGGGCTTACACCGTCCGTTCGCTGGCCGGGCTGATCCGGTCCTGCGGCATTGTCAGGCGGGACCGGCTGCGCGCCATCCCTCGCGCCATGGCGCTATATCGCGACCGTGAAATCGGGCCCGATCACGATGAATGCATCGTCTTTCGCAAATCCAATTCGATCGCCGATGACGATGCCCCCCCAGTGATCCATTTCCTAGGCTGTTTCGACACGGTCGGCTCGCTGGGCATCCCCACCATCATCCCCGCCTTCCCGATCGAGAAAGTATTCAACGACGCGCACGCCTTCCACGATACCCAGCTCAATTCCTACATCCGCCATGCCCGCCACGCCGTCGCCATCGACGAGCGGCGCAAGGATTTCGACGTCACGCGGATGCAACCACCGGGCAAGCCCTTGCCCGACCACAGCCTGAAAGAGATCTGGTTCCCCGGCACCCACGGCAGCGTCGGCGGCGGCACCCGTTCCGAACGCGGGCTGGCTGACGGCGCGCTCAAATGGATGGTTGGCGAAGCCGGCGAAGCGGGGCTGACCTTCGATGCCGAGCTAATCGAAGACTACACCCGCCCCAACCCGCTCACAGAATTCGACGGCGACGGCGGCGTCTTCGGCGCGCTGCGCCCGATGCATGACCGGACCGGCCCCGAAGACCGCTCGGCGCTTTCGGATGAGGCCATGGTACGCTGGAAGGCCGGCAAGTATCGACCGCCGACTATCGCGCATCTGCTGTCAGAGGCCTAGCCGCCAGGCTGTGCCTTGAGCGTCCCTCGCCCGATCACCTGGGCCTGGATTTCGCCCGCCCCTTCGAAGATGTTGAGGATGCGCGCGTCGCACAGCACGCGGCTGATCTCGTATTCCAGCGCATAACCATTGCCGCCGTGGATCTGCAGCGCGTTGTCGGCATTGGCCCAGGCCACCCGTGCCGCCAGCAGCTTGGCCATGCCGGCCTCGATGTCGCAGCGCTCGCCCTTGTCCTTGTGGCGGGCGGCAGAATAGGTCAGCTCGCGCGCCATCACCAGCTCGGCCACCATCAGCGCCAGCTTGTCGGCCACGCGCGGGAAGGCCAGCAGGGGTTTGCCGAACTGCTTGCGCTCGAGCGCATATTTGAGCCCCAGGTCGAAGGCATTCCAGCCGACCCCGATGGCGCGGGCGGCGGTCTGGATGCGCGCCCCTTCGAAGGTCCGCATCAACTGCTTGAAGCCCTGCCCCTCGGCCCCGCCCAGGAGACCGTCTTCGGCCACAGCAAAACCATCGAAGCCGAGCGCATATTCCTTCATACCGCGATAGCCGAGCACTTCGATCTCGCTGCCGTCGATGCCATCGTCAGGGAACGGATCGGCGTCACTGCCGCGGGTCTTTTCCGCCAGCAGCATGGAAAGCCCGCCATAGCCGGGCGTATCGGGATCGGTGCGGCACAGCACCGTCATCATGTCCGCCCGCGCGGCGTGGGTAATCCAGGTCTTGGCCCCGGTGATGCGCCAGCTGCCGTCAGCCTGCCGCATCCCGCGCGTTCGGACCGACGCGAGGTCGGAGCCGGTATCGGGCTCGGTAAAGACCGCGGTCGGCAGGATTGAGCCGTCAGCCAGCTTCGGCAGCCATTTGGTTTTCTGTTCCGGCGTGCCGTTCTCGCCGATCAGCTCGCCCGCAATCTCGGACCGGGTCCCCAGCGATCCAGCACAGATCCAGCCGCGCGACAGCTCTTCGGAGACAAGGCACATGGCAGTCTTGCCCAGCCCCAGCCCGCCATACTCTTCGCCGATGCAGACTCCGAACACGCCGAGCTCGGCCATTTCCTGCACGACTTCGATCGGGATCAGCGCGTCGGCCAGGTGCCACTCATGCGCATGCGGCGCGATCCGGTCGGCGGTGAAGGCGCGGAACTGCTGGCGGATGAGATCGAGCGTCTCGTCACCGAAAGTCTCGTCCGGCACCGCGCCTTCGGCCAGCAGCGCCGCTAGCCGCGCACGGTTCGCGGCGGTATTCCCTTCGGCCATGAAGCGCGCCGCAGCCGGATCTTGCGCCAGCGCAGAGGCGGCCTCGGCGATTCCCAGTTCGCCAGGTCGGACATATTCGTTCTGGCTCATCGCCACCCCGCTGGCGAGCTGGTGCAGATACTCACCGAACCCGATTTGCAGGACCAGCATCTCGACTTCGCCAAACCGCCCCGCAGTCCCGGCCCGCGCCGCCCAATCGGCGCAGCTTTCAAGGGCCGCCACCGTGGTGCCGATCCAGGCAAAGCCATGCACCTGTCGCTGATGCTGCTCGACCAGCAAAGGGTCTGGCGTGCCCTGGGGCGCAGCAAGGGCGGCGGTCGCCAGCCGGGCAGCTTCGCCATAGGTCTTGGCTGCACCGCAGGCATCGCGGCTCAGGGAAATCCAGTCGGTCATGCTTATTTCAAACTCTCCGTCGCTTTGCGCAAAAGCGTAAGCTCATGTAAAATCGACCCGTCTTCTCGTGGCCTAACGCGTGCAGGCATGGCATGGAGAGGAACAAGAGGGACTAGCAATGTACAAATTCGCCACTCTGCAGATTCTCCTGGCGGCCTGCTGCGCCTGCTTGTTTGGGGCAGCCCCGGCGCATGCGCAAGATGACGACTTCATCACCTACCAGGTGAAGAAAGGCGACACGCTCTATGGCCTGGGGCAGGAATACCTGCGCGGAGACGCAGCTGCCGAGCAAGTGCGCCGGATCAACCGGGTCGCCAATCCCCGGCTGCTGCCGGTGGCGCGAGAACTCAAGATCCCGCGCGACCTGCTGCGCTTCGAAGATGTGCAACTGCGGGTCGCCGGCTTCTCCGGCCCGGTCGAAGTCAATGGCGAAGCCCCGGCGCTGAACCGGGTACTGGGCGAAGGCCAGACCGTGGCGACTGGGCGAGCCGGCTTCGTCAGCTTTCGCGCCACCAACGGAGCGCAGGTTTCATTGCCATCGAATACCAGGGCCCGCCTGATGCGCGCGCGGCGTTACCTGCTTGGCGACATCCTCGATGTCGATTTTGCCATTCTCAGCGGCCGAGGCGAAGCTGTATCTCCCAAGCTCAAGGCACAGGGCCGGATGCGCATGCGCACCCCCACTGCAGTGACGTCTGTGCGTGGCACTGAATTCCGGGTTGCCCATGATGAAGCCGCCGAGCGCAGCCTGACCGAAGTCGTCGAAGGCGAGGTTGCGGTGGCTGTCGGCAGTGAAAGCACCCCGACCGGGGCTGGCTTCGGCGTCGCCAGCACCGCCAGCGGCGTGGGTACGCTCGAAGCGCTGTTGCCTGCTCCTGCGATCGAGGATCCCGGCGCAGTACAGACGGGCGAGATGCTGGTCTTCAACGTAGCACCGCTCGACAGGGCCTCGGCTTACCGCACGCAGATAGCCCGCGATGCTGGTTTTCTTGAAATGGTCGGTGAGCAGGTGGTTGCCAACGGCCCGACAGAATTCGCCAGTATCGACAATGGTCGCTATTTCGTTCGCGCCCGCGCGATCTCCGCGAGCGGCCTTGAAGGCTTGTCGGAGACTTTCAGTTTCCGCCGCAAACGGCTCGACGTCTCTGCTGCAGTCGAGGAATCCCCGTTGGCCGATGGTTTCCTGTTCAAATGGCTGCCGGAAGGTGAAGGCGAGACCTTCTTCGCTTTCCAGATGTGGCGGGACGGGGCTCCTGGTCGGATGCTGGTGGATGAAACCGGCATGCAGGAAACCGGGCTCATCCTGACCGACCTCGAGCCCGGTACCTACCAATGGCGCGTGGCAGCGATGCAGGCGGTTGAAGAAGGCCTTCTAAAAGTCTGGGGCCCGACACAGAAGCTGGTGGTTTCCGAATAGGTTTCATGAGGTTAGGACCGCAGCCATGAATCCCCTGCGGCTCAGGCTGGAATGGTTGCTGCTGCTGGCAGTGGCGCTGGCGGTCGCCATTTGGGGACAGTGGAGCGAAGCGGCCTACAGGATCGACAATCGCGCACTGGACATCGCGACGAGCCTGGCGCGGCCCAGCGTTGATCCCGACATTGTTATCGTGGCGATCGATGACCCGGCCTTGGCCGAAATTGGTGCCTGGCCGTGGCCGCGATCGACGCATGCCCGGCTCGTCGAAGCGCTGGATGCTGCCGGAGCAAAGCTGGTGCTGTTCGATGTGCTGTTTGTCGAACCAACCACAACTGAAGATGACACGGCGCTTGCCGATGCGATAGCGCAGGCAGGCCATGTCGTTCTCCCGCATACCTTCGGGCTGACTCCCAACACAGCTGACGCGTTTCAGCCAGTCATGCCCCTTCCATCGCTCGGAGCTGCGGCAGCCGGCATCGGTCATGTCGGTGCCGAACTGGACAATGACGGGCTACTTCGCCGTTTCACTCTTGAGCAGCCGCTCGGCGAGGCCGTCTTTCCGCATTTCGTGGCGGTCGGGATGGAGGAGCTGGGCTTGCCAACACCCTACCACGGAGCGCCGGAAGATGCCGGCAACCGTCCGATCATCCCCTTCCAACCCATTGGAGCCTTTCCAACTATCTCCGCTGCCGAAGTACTCCAGGGTCGCTTGCTTGAAGGCGCACTCACCGGAAAGATCGTCTTGGTCGGAGCAACATCTGCGGGACTGGGAGATCGATATTCTGTCGCCGCCGGTACTGTCGAATTGATGCCCGGTGTCGAGACACAGGCAAACCTCCTCAATGCCCTGATGGCACAGCGCGTCGTCACGCCAATGGGAATGCCTGCTCAGCTTGTGGTGTCGGTCGTCTCGCTGGTCCTGCTGTTCCTCGCCTTCTGGTTCCTACCACCTCGCTACGGCCTGGTTTCAGCGGTAGCCCTGCTAGCGCTGCTGCTGGTTGGAACGATCGCGATGGTGCCGCTGACCGGACAGTGGCTCCCGATCGGGGCGCTGGCGCTGGTGATTCTGCTTGCTTATCCGTTGTGGAGCTGGCGGCGACTGACAGCTGTCAGCACCTATCTCGATAACGAGGCGCGCCGGCTCGTGAGTGCCGACCGTGGTGGCCGCGATGAAGAAGGGGTCGACTTCATCGCACGGCAGGTTTCCCGCGTTCGGCGACTGGTGCACAATGTACAGGATTCCCTCGCCTTCCTCCGGCAGGTGATCGAAGCTGCGCCCGATGCCATCATCGTGCTCGACTCCGAAGGTCATACACAAATGATGAACGCCCGCGCGCAAAGCCTCTTCGCCGCATGGCGCGAAGGCGATGCCCCCAGCTTGCAGGAACTGCTGTTGGAAGTGCAGGCAAGGCTGCGTCAGGATCGCGGAGAGATTGAGACTGCCGATGGCAAGACTTTCCTTCTGGCCCGCGCACAATTGGGTAGCGCGGATGCGCCGTCGAGGAGCGGCGAAATCCTCGCCCTGCGTGAAGTCACGGAGATCCGCCGGCGCGAAGAGGAACGCAAACAGATGCTGGAGTTCCTCTCGCATGACATGCGCACGCCGCAAGCTGCGATCATCGGTCTCGCCAGCCGTGCCAATGGCGAGCCGGATACCGGCAAGTTGTTCAAGCGGATCCGCAACCAGGCCGAACGCACGCTCAAGCTGGCCGACGATTTCGTCCAGCTGGCGCGGCTAGAAGAAGCGGAGATCAGCCGCGAGGACACGGACCTGGTGGCGCTCAGTGAAGAAGCCTGCGACCGCTTCTTTGCGCAGGCGAGGGCAAGAAAGATCACCATCGCTCAAGACCTGCCGGAAGAACCTGTCTATGCGCTCGTCGATGCTTCGTTGATTGCCAGGCTTCTCGACAATCTGATTGGCAATGCGCTCAAGTACTCACCAGCCGAGACCTCGGTTCATGTCTCCGTAGCCAAGCCTGCGGATGGCACTGTCGCTCTCACCATTGCCGATGAGGGCCCGGGGTTGTCGGAAGAGCGGCAAGCCAACCCATTTGCGCGGTTCGGAGCGCATGAACAGCATGCCGGCCCTAGCGCCGGGCTCGGCCTCGCATTCGTAAAACGCGTGGTCGACACGCATGGCGGGGTGATCGACGTCAAGTCGGAGGCCGGGCAGGGCACGCGATTCGTCGTCACGCTGCCAGCTGAATAAAGGTATTTCTCAGCGCGGCCTGCGGTCCAGCGCATCGCTGACGAGGCGATCGGCAAACGCTGACAGTTCCGCATCCGAGAACCCGCAAGCCGTCGCTTCTCCTTCGCCCCGATAGACACGCGAGCCGGTCTGGCGATCCAGCAAGACCAGTGTTGCTCGCAGCCGCTTGGCATCGCAGCCGTCGAAAAGCCGCGACTTGCGTGGGCGCGCTTCCCAGTCGATGGCCTCCTGGCCTGCGGCTTGGGTAGAGGTTGTCAGACCCCCTTCGGCGTCCCCGATCGATATCGAATAATCTGCAAGGTAGCGTGCATCGCTGGAGAGTGCGACGGAATGCCTGGCGAACGCCTGGCCCAGCGCTTGCTCAAGCCTTGCCCGGTCACCGCCGTCGGCACCGGCATCGCTCAAGGCAATGCTTGTCGGACCCGCGATACCTTTTCCGCTGGAGTTGATGTCGAAAGGCGTTGCCACAGCACAGGCCGCAAGCATTACAGGCGTCAACGCCAGCGCGATCCGTCGCACCGCCATACAGGCCGCCGGCCCGTCAGGCTTGGTCATGGACTATTCCTCCGCGGTGGCGTCGTAATCATCCATACGATAGCCGAAACCGAACACGGTTTGTATCGCAAATCCATTTTGCGGGCGCAATTCCAGCTTGGAGCGGACCCGCGAAATGTGCATGTCGAGGGTCCGGGTCTCCATGTCAGGCGAGCCGTTCCAGACCTGCGAGAAGATGTAGTTGCGCGAAAGCGGTCGGTTGAGATTGTCGAACAACAGTTCGGCAACCTTGAACTCCTTGGCCGTCAGCTTGACCGGCTTTCCCTCGCGCTCGATGGTCTCCTGCAACCGGTCGATGCGATACTGCCCGAACTCTTCGAAGCGTGGCTTCTGGCTACTGCGAACCTTGCGCACGGCTGCTTCGATCCGTGCCAGGATCACTTCATTGCTTTCCGGCTTGACGATATAGTCGATCGCGCCGGCTTCGAGGCCCTTGACCACGTCCTGCTTGTCCGCCCGGCTGGTAATCAGGATCATCGCCGGCGGCGGCGATAGATTTGCCGTCGCCCAGTTAACGATCTCCAACCCGGTCTTGCCCGGCATGTTCCAGTCGATCAGCACAACATCATAGGTTTCGCGCTTGAGACCGGTAAGCATCTCGGCCCCGTTCCTGTAGCGATCAAAATTGTGGGATGACCCGTCCAAAGCCGCAGCGAGCTGCTCCAGCAATTCGGGATCATCATCGGCTATTGCGACACGCATAGGCATTTCCAATCCTGCGCCGGCTGTCCTCAATGCCGCCGGCAGGGCATTCAGAAATGTAACGTGTAAATGAAATAATGGAAGCAGTTCAGCCGTTTAGCAGTGCTGAATTTACGAGATTTTACGTTCGCGCCGGTACCAATAGCCGGCAAGAAGAAGCCCCGCCGTCGCGCTGCATACTTCGCATCAGCGAGAAACGGGACCGCGCATGACTTCCCCTGACCGGACAGGGGAACGGGATTCCGCTTGGTGATTCAACAGGACAACCGCAATCGGCGAGCCAAGGCTGGCGCGTTTCAATGTTCTTGGATTCAAGGGTTGAAAGCTGATGGTGCCCAGAAGAGGACTCACACCCATTTCCACATAGTTGAACATATTGGCATTTTTTCGCGTTATTTCACAATGATATGGATTAGATGCCCCCAACATACATGAACATTGATTTTCACAGTTTCGCGTGTCAAAAGGTGGACTATCGGGTGGACTGAAAAGTTAGAGTCCCAAAGTGCCAAAAGGTGGACCGGTGCTCTACAACGCACTTACACAAATGAAGGCCAAGAACGCGGGCCCTGGCAAATACGCTGACGGTCAGGGGCTATGGTTAGTCAAGCGGTCGAAAGAGGCTGGAAAATGGACCCTGCGCCTTGTCATCAACCGCAAACGCCGCGAAATGGGATTAGGTCGCTGGCCCGATGTCTCCATTTCTGAGGCTAGAGACCGGGCCGCGGACGCCCGAAAGGCAGTGCGTGAGGGGCTCGATCCCATCACCGAGCGTTCAAAGCATAGTCTTGCCCCCAAGACTGTAACCTTGGAAGAAGCAGCACGTGGGTGCTTCGAAGCGAAGAGGGTTGAGCTCAAGAACGCAAATGCGCGCAAGCGCTGGCTTGGACTGTTAGAAGGTCATGTACTGCCAAAAATTGGCAGCTTGCCTGTTGAGGAAATAGATCAGCACCAGATCAAAGCTACGCTGGAGCCGATCTGGCATTCCAAGGCTGAAACCGCTCGCAAATCTCTTGGGCACATCGGCCAAACACTGAAATATGCAGCAGCACTTGGCTTGGATGTCGATCTACAAGCACCAGCGAAGGCAAGAGCGCTTATGGGGAAGCAGCGCCATCAAACCACTCACATTCCTGCCATGCCCTATGCTGAAGCCCCAGAATTCTATCGGTGGCTATGTAGCTTTGACCACACAGCGGCGCTTGCGCTGCGCTTTCTTATGCTCACGGTCGCCAGAACGACTGAAGTTCGCTTAGCGTCGGCTTCCGAGATTGATGGTGACGTATGGGTTCTCTCGCCGGAGCGTACAAAGACTGGCCGCGAACACAGAGTCCCTCTGACCCAAGAAGCAATATCTGTTCTCAGCATCGCACGATCCAAATCTGAAAACGAATTCTTCTTCCCCGCGCTGCGCGGGAAGCCAATTTCAGATATGGCTATGTCGAGCTTTATGAAGCGCGAAGGCTACGAAGCGAGACCTCATGGCTTCAGGGCAACCTTTCGGACGTGGTGTGAAGAGCAAACTGAAGCCGCATTTGAGGTGAAGGAAGCTGCCCTTGGCCACCAGGTCGACGCTGGAGTTGTGGGAGCCTATCAAAGGTCCGATCGTTTGGAGAAAAGGCGAGAGCTGATGAGGCAATGGTCTGCATGGTTGCTCCCGAAAGCTTCAAAACAAGCCTGAGGTTGGGTTTGATGGCTTGGATCGCAGGAGTTAGTTGCGCTTTCGGCTTCTGACATGGTCCTCTAGCAAGATGTAGAGGTCTCCACGGGCTCGGGAGCACGCTACGTATAGCTTGTTTCGTGTCGCTTCGGGTAGATCAGCAAGCTTACCGTCCTCAAAGGCTTTGGCAGTCGTCCTGTTCAGAACAACACAAACATCCCCATACCTATTCAGTCCCTTGCATTTCCCCCAATTGTTTGAGTGACATGGGTATTTCTTAGATTCTTGATAAAAGAGCTTAACTTTCTCATCATCATCGAAGAGCCTCAAAGCCTCGCCCGCATCCTTAATCAAGTGGACCTTCGTGTCCTCTTCGCGGGCACTGGATATATTGATCCCGATGTTAGACTGGATGAAAGCACAAACCGCTGCGCTACACCTCCAAGTTTTGTCGAGTGAATCAGTGTCAATTTCGAAGCCTGCGGCCTCGAACTCCTTCAAGTACGCACCAGGGCCTTTCTTGTGCAGATTTTTCCGGACATTGCCGTCCCGGCTCGTGTCGAAGGTGTGTTGGAAAAAATCCCCAACAAGAAGCACGTCGATGTCAGTTGCAGATAGCTCCAGCAAGAAGTTGAAGTCGTGCGCCGCAAAATCCTGCACCTCATCGACATATAGATCGTCGTAATACCGCGCCAAGCGGCGACGCACCTTGTCCATTAGTCCGGCAACAGAGACCAGTTTCGCTGCCCGGTTTCCATAAATATACCTGCGCGGGCTTACATAGTACCTCGCATCTGTCGTCTTCGCCCTTGATCTCGTCGGTAGCTTCCAAGTGTAAGCATTGTCTCGAAGTTTGTACGAGACATACGGCCTGAGGCAAAAGCTGTAGAGGAACGAGAAGTACGACCTGACATGGATATGGCTTGGCAAGTGGCCGTACTTCTCGATTAGGCTAGCTTCTATGCTCCTCAGATTTTCGTTGGTGTAGGTGATAATCAGCGAGCGCTTTGCATCATCAATCGAGTTGAGAATAAGTGAGGTTTTGCCCGAACCAGCAACTGCAAAAACTAGCTTCTTATCCATGTTATCGCTTCGGCTATGTACGCAGGCACCACAACATCGTCCGGTTTCGAAGAGGCAATGGCGAAAGCTGCTTCGGACTTATTCTTCAGCATGTACTCTTGGACGGTTAGAGTCCTTCTACCTTCAGCGAACAGTCCTTCGCACAATTCTGAATTGTCCTGATAGACGCAAATTTCGAATGTCGACCGAGCGTCATCAGGATCGTAGGCGACGTTTATTGTCGCGGCGTCAGCATATGGTTCGTAACGTTCAACGCAGGTAGTTTGCCCATTGCCGTCATTATCGGTGATCACCACAGTCCGAATGCCCAAGAGTTTTGCGATATCTAGGTATCTCGGGAAGCTGATCCCTCCGATCGCAATCACATCAACACCAGAGCCGAAGAGAGGTTCTCCCGTCAGATTTTGATAGAAAGCTTCCATCAGAATATATTCTGCATCCCCCTCAACAAGCAGCGCTCTACTGGAAAGAACAAATTCAAGCACTGAATTGTCCGGAGCCCTCATGAAGAACTCCGCTGTGTCTTTGGGCAAGGCATCCAACTTTATAGGCTCAGCGCCTGGTGGACCGAGCAAGATTGCGTGCCGAAGATCAAGGCGTGAGCAAATGAGTGAGCTATGTGTGGCTATGAAAATCTGAGATTCACTGCCATCCTCGATGACCTTGATCAGCCTCTTCATATTAGCCTGACTTAGATGGTTTTCGGGCTCCTCCAAGAGCACCACGTCGATATTCGCCTTCTTAGCTAAGGCAAATTCGGTGCGAACGAAGCACTGGCTACCCATTCCAAGGTTATCAATATCGATCCCCTCGCGAGAAATGGTAAGGTCAGTTTCAAGGTTGGCCTTGGAGCTATTCTTGACCGAGAAGCCGTAGCCAGCGTCTAAGCGCTCGTTCAGTTCAGCAAGTTGTTCCTTCGAGTAGCTGTCCTTCACTTGTCGGTAGGCATATTTCAGAGCGTGCTTTTCTTCATCTTTTACATGCGCTTGGTACATCGTATTGATGTACGCCTTGGAAGCATACTCCGTGCTGATTTTTGTGGTGTCGAGCACCAGACAGTCGAGCGGCTTCTTGTAAGGAGATAGCGCCTCACCACCGAAACCTTTTATTTCGACCATATAGTAATCGTAGGGAAAGGCGATATCAGGCTGTTTGATCACCTCGCTGATTTGCTCAAAAAGCTCATCTCTAGGCCTGCATCTGAGGTAGATGCCATGCGCCTCAATCTGCTCAATGTTGTGCTGCCCGTCGAACTCGGGCCGTTGGGTGTCGGAAAGATATAGGTCGATCTCCATTTCAGGGAGATCTTCGACCTTTCGCTCCTGCTTGCTTAGAAATTCGCTCACCGCCGATTGATTGATGAGTTTTTCTAATCCAATGGCGTCGACCCGGCTGGTATTGGCTCCCAAAACCAGATCGATCGCCTGTAGAATGCTGCTTTTCCCGGTGTCATTATCTCCGATGAAGATATTCAAGCTGGCATCAAGACCTTCGATCTTCCTGTTCCGGAAGCCCTTGAAGTTTCTCAGATGAATAGTCTGGATAGTATGTTTTGGCATCAATCATAGAGTACCACGCAATCTAGCGAAGTAAATTTCTCGCATCGCTCTTTTCCAGGCTCTTCAACACCCCTTCGGGTACACCTGCCAAAATTCGGCGGATGCTTCTGTCTGGGTCACATTGAACAGACTGCGCTTTAGTGAGCGCTTTTCTGGTGGACCCCACGGAGCATCGCGCTCCGATTAGGCTTCAGCAGCTGTTTTGGCGATCTTCTCGCGGATACTCTCAAGGCTAGTCAGTTGTAGCCGTATCCCACGGATACTATCGCAGAGCTCCCAGGCATTATCCTCAATAATGTCCAGCTCCTCGCACAGCTTCCATCTCCTGTTATCGAGCGCCTCCTCCAGGGGAGATTGGTTCGCTTTCTCCTCACTCATAGATGGGCGCCTTTTTGGGTGCTGATAAGTGACCGGTCGGCCTCCGGTCAGAACCATCATATCTATTTTCCGTGCTCGCAGACTAGGAGGCGAAACGCGCCATTTCCCCGGAATCCAATGTCAGCCACCTGATGAAAAGCTGTGGAGAACAAAATTGGTACAGAGCCTTGCGCTAAACCCAAGCCAGCGTATCATAGAGGATGAACTCGGGACTTATTAGCAGTAGATCAACCGAGTCTAGGAAACTGATATGGCAAAAGAAATCATCATTATTGTAAATGCAGAGGAAAAGCCGGTCCCTGACGAAACGGTCACTTTCGATCAAATCGTGGAACTGGCCTATCCTGGGGCTCCCACTGGACCGCAAATAACTTACTCAATCACCTTCGAGCACGCCAAAGAGCCGAAGCAAGGAACGCTTGGTCCAGGTGGGTCGGTCAAGGTTAAGCCGCGCAACACGGTGTTCGATGTCATACAAGCTAATCGAGCTTAACGAGGACCTACGCAGGCTTCGCGAGCTGAAGTTCAACGTCGACATCGAGGGTGCGTACCTGATTGTGCGCGATATCCCGTATCTCAATTCCCAGAAGGAGGTTAAGCGCGACGGAATCCTTGCCACCGAACTCACCCTCAATGGCGACAAGACGATCGCACCTGCAAGGCACCAAATTCGGTTTAAGGGAGAAGCTCCTTGCGACGCACAAGGGATCGCAATTGATGCGCTTCGCCAAAGCGCAAAAAAGCACCAAGTGACCAGGGGCATCACTTGCGATTTTGAGTTTTCAAATAAGCCCCGCCCTGAAGGATACTTGGATTTCCGCGAGAAAATCCAGAACTATGCAGGCATCATAAGTGGACCTGCTTCAACGCTCGATCCAACAGCTACACCTATGACTGGCAATGTTGTAGAGCCACAGCCGGATGAGTCTCCGTTCAACTATCTAGATACCAACTCGGCGAAGGCCGAGATCAGCATGTTGTCTGAAAGATTGGCCGTCGAGAGGATCGCGATTGTTGGACTAGGCGGAACAGGATCATACGTACTGGACCAAATGGCGAAGACACCAGTCGCCCAAATACACATCTACGACGGAGATAAATTCTCATCTCACAACGCTTTCAGGGCCCCAGGAGCTGCATCGCTTGATGAACTTCGAGCCCAGCCTTTGAAGGTGTCTTACTTCGCAGACATCTACTCAAAGATGCATCGCGGCATCGTTTCTCATCCCGAGTATATAGATGAGGCAAACGTCGCCGAACTGACGCAAATGGACTGCGTTTTTCTTTGCATGGACGCTGGACCTGGAAAGCGATTGATTGTGGAGACGCTTGGCCCATCAAAAGTTCCATTCTTCGACGCCAGCATGGGCTTGTATGAAAAGGCTGACCGGATTGGAGGCATCCTTCAGGTCACAACAAGTACCGAATCAAACCGTGATCAGGCTCGCGATCGGATGTCACTTGCTGATGCTGATGAGCCCAACGAATATGATCAAAATATTCAGATTGCAGATCTCAATGCCCTGAATGCTCAGCTGGCAGTTTTGCGCTGGAAAAAAATGCGAGGTTTCTACCACGCTTTCGACCGGGCGAATTTCAGCTCGTTTACCGTTGGAAGCAACTTACTCCTTAACGAAGACCAGTATGATTAGAATTTCAGAGATGCGCGTGGAGGGGGTCGAATTCATGCCAGCGGAACTGGCAGACGGCGTTTTGTATGTGTCCGAAAGATTCAAGACAGCCGCTCATCGTTGCTGCTGTGGTTGTGGCACCAAAACGGTAACCCCTTTGAAGCCTGGCGGTTGGAACCTGTCAGGCACTTCATCGGCACCAACCCTACGACCCTCGATCGGAAATTGGAATTTGCCTTGTCGATCGCATTATCTGATTACCAATGGCGGAGTTCATGAAGCGCTCCAGTGGTCGGAAGCTGAGATTGAAGCGGGACGGGCACGCGATCATGCTCTTCGACAACAGCATTTCGACAAGAAGCCGATTTTGGTCCGGATATGGCTAGCCTCAGTTTCATTCATAAAGAGCCTGAGGTTCTGGTGATCAGGCTGAGGGGAGCCTTTGCTCAGCCAAGTCGCCATTTGCGACTTTGAACCGAGACAAACGAAGGCACGGTTTGAGGCCTATCTAAGTAAATGGCATAATCTACCTATGCTGCACCTACCTCAGATTCTTAATCAGCACGGTCTGTTCCAGCGACTAAACGGGCTGAAAAAGGAATCTCATAAGTTTGGCGATCTCAAAGAAGCCATTCTCAATCATGGCACTGATGCGATTCTGCGTATGGAGCGCATTCGACATTTAAATGCTGTGGTACTGAAGGAATTTGAGCTTTTTGCCGATCAGGCAGTTCTGAAAGGCGAAAAGCGGGTGGTCTTCGCAGCCCAGTCCATGGGAGCACTTTTGGGTGAAATTTCGCCGCTCTTTTCAACTTTGAGAGTGCTCCAAAACAGAGTTCTTGCGCTGACGAGTGCATGGGAGTCTGTCCAGTTGCCAAAGAGCATGAACGACTTCAGCAAGAAGGCTGATAAGTACTCAGTGTCTCGCGACGTAAAAGACGCGATCGCTTCCTACTGGGAGAGGTCGGGAAAGCATGTGAAATTCTATCGTGACATTGATCAGCACGATTTCAACCGCGCTGAACTTACGTCTCGCTACTTCATCGATCTACTACCAGAACCGAGGGTTTTGGCCGAACTTCCTGATTACCAATCGGTCCTAAGACCGTCAGAATTCTCGTATGCGAATCAGATCAACGCGTTCGAGTTTCTCGACGATGCTTGCTTCGAACTTCATAAGCTAATCGAGGAGATTGCCGAGCTCTATGGTGCCGAAGAAGTCCCTCACAGCGATAGCGTGCGCATGGATCAGCTTGGTGACCTTATACCTTGGAGGTCAAGGACGTTGGCAATCATGTACGAGCAATCGCTTGAGACTACAGAAAATGGCCGTCAAATGAATCTAAGTGCGATCCGCATTGATCAAAACACCGAAGGCAAACTGGTGCTTCAGAAGATGTTACTTGACGGAAAACAGCTCGAAGCCGCCAAGAAGCTTTACGGAGTGCAATAAGCCACCATCTCACCTATAATACAAATATGGCACGCAAAAAGAACATCCACACAGTCTACAATTCTGACAGCAAGATGTGGGAGACTAAGCGGGAAGGTCAGAAAGAACCTCTCGCCCGTTCTCGAACCAAGGCTACCGCTCAGCAAAAGTCTCGTGCGGAAGCCAAGAAGGCGAAGGTCGAGCACGTCATTCACAATATGGACGGCAAGATAAGCGATTCAGATAGCTACGGTAATGATCCCAACCCACCTAAGGACAAGAAGCACTAGGCCGCTTTGTCGCTTCGGCGCGATTTTAAGTCCTTTTCTAGGCTCTTGAGTACACCAGCGGGTACACCCGCCATAATTCGGCGGATGCTTCTGTCTGGGTCACATTTGGAGCGCTTCGCTCCCTAGACAACTTGCATCACGTGCCGGCAGCATCGTCCTTGGCAGGCAAGGGCTTTCGCAGTTTATCGCTCGCGTCCTTCTTCGACTGATCGAATTCACGCCTGAGCATGATCGGTCTGTCCGCGGCCAAGGCTTTCCCAAATGCAAGGAAATGCAGATTGGGAAGGTTTGGAATGAGGTTCGTATGTTGGCTGCTGTAGACGCTCTGAAGGAAGTTTAGGCTTGTCTGATCGATTAAGCTGTGAGTGAGGAAAGTGTTACATTGCGAGAGGATCGTTTTGCTCACCAAGGCGGTGCGCTGAGTGACAACTAACAAGCCTACTCCATACTTACGCCCTTGAAGCGCGATCTGACCGATCCTGCTCACAACCCACTGCGTGTCGTAATCAAATCCAGAGCCGCCCGTTTCAGGGACAATCGTATGGGCTTCCTCAAGCACGATCATTATTTGGCGAGCACGGCGATGCTCTCGAGCCCACTCCATGATCGTAGATAGATAGAGTTCCGTGAGCCTGAGAGACGCCTTGGTATTGGTTATCTCTCTTAGCTCAAGAATGGCTAGATGATCGTCTTCACTTTCCAGGAATTCGGTGACCTGTTCTGTCGTTGAGTCGCGCAGCTCATCGATAGCCTTCTTGAGCACCTTCTTCTCAGCTCCAGCACCGTAAGCTCCTGTGTCAGCATCAAAAAGCTTTTCAGCCAGGTCCTCGGCCTGCTCCTTGGTCGGGGCCGGGAAGACGGGGTTCAAGTCGGCTAAGCGCTGACTGTAGTCACCAGTGAAGTCTACGCAAAACACCTTGGTGCCTCTTGAAATTGCCTCTCGAACGATATCAAGCGCAAGTTCCGTCTTGCCAGTTCCAGTCACCCCGAGAATGGCGGTGTGGTACTCCACCAAATCATCCAAGTTTGCATTCAATGAGATGTCTGTGGAAGGAACCAGGCCAATTGGAAACTCCCGGGCAGCTGGCTCGGGCTGTTCAAACTTACGTTCCTTGGCCGCGAACAGCGGAGTGTTCATCGCAGGAAGCCAAGGGAACTTCAGAAAGCCTTTTGCTGGGTCATAGCGACCAAGTTGTGCTGCTCTTACTATGTGGGTGCCTCTTGGATTTTGATCGAAATTCTCTTCCGAAGTCACGGCGTCCAGAATCTGGTAAAAGATCTCCCGCCCATCAATCCGCAAGAATACGACCTCTCCTTCTTCGAGAGCCCCAGGGCCGGCAACCTCAAAGTTCACGACTCCAATGTTTGAGTTCTCCACTACAAAGCCCACAAGGCGTGAGTCCCTCGCACCGCTCAGATTCTCAATGAACTCTGCAGCTAGCTCCTCGTTATGGGAGAGCGAAACTTGGCCGGAAGAAAGTGGAAGCGGTTCAGCGAGCTTGGCTACACATAAGCCAGTGCCAACAACCTCGGCGCCCTGCGGTTGAGAAAATAGCGCCGCAACATATTGCTGCTCTCCGCTCGGCATGGCTGCGGCATAAAGGTTACCTTGTTTCCATACTGCGCCAGAAGCAAGCTTCACGCGCAAGATATTTGGATGGTCGACCCGATCGATAATCCCAACAGTATCGCCATCTACATTGGTCGCTTTTTCCGTTCTCCAAGCTTGCAAAGCAGCGATGGTTTGTTCGATTGGCCGAGCGATTACAAATAGAAGCCATAGCAGCAGCAAAGACGCCATTGTCCCAAAATTCGCTTGGTAGGCCCCTATGATGCTTACAATGGCCGCTACAGAATATGAGATCTCAGGTTTGCCGAATATGCCGACCGCTCGATAAGCAAATTTCCCGGATGCTGTGGGCAGAGATCGGTCATGCAGGAAGAGAGTGGTCAGAGACAGCGCAATGACTGCCAGTGAATAAAAGAAGCCGGCCCAACGAATTATATCCAGCTCTCTTTGGAACTGACTGACAGATGACAGATCCAATGCTGCTAGGACTGCGGCCGCAGCTACTGCATTTGCCAAGCTATCTCGTGGTGGAAGGAACCATGGAGCCGAAAGCAAGCATAAGAACCACATCGCTGCCGCACTCAGTAGCCAAACACTCTCCAGGCCGCCCGTCGGCACGAAACTGGAGGTGGAGATTGCGAACGCTAGGTAGAAGATCGCGACATTGACGATCAGGACGAGCGTCCTTTGTTTTAGGCTTGGGTATGACGCTCTTCCGGACATAGACGCTCCGTAAGTTTCTGTTTTCATGAACTCAGTTTGCCACAGAATGTAACAATCTGCATGCGTAGTTCGCAAACTAGAAGCAAACCACCTGGCAGCCTCTACCTAATGAAGCGTCCTTTATCGTCTCTTGGGATCTCCTTAGATCTATGAGTCATTGGCTCACATCCGAAAGCGCGCATAATGCGACGATAACTCAGCAGCAGAGCGCCGAAGGTTCGATCTCTGTCTCGAGATGGTTCACCAGAGGGTACGCCCGCCAAAATTCGGCGGATGCTTCTGTCTGAGTCACCAAAAGGTACACCTGCCTCAGATTTGAGGTCCAACAGCCAATCATATGGCTCTAGGTCTACATTTCTTCCTGAAACCCGCCAGTTCGGCGAGACGATTTCCAGCAATTGACGCCTTTCCGGACCATTCCCCAATCGATGGCTTGAAACAACGCTACTTGCGAGTTCGGCCAATGTGCGCAGTCTTACAGCCGCAGAAGCCAAGTCACGCATTTCGCGCTGCTCCTGATCGAGTACCTCCTCTTCCAAGGCCAAACTTCGACGGCGCTTTGAGAAATCCTCAGACCCAATTCTTCCATCAATATGTGCGTCTATGAGCCGATCGATCCGCTCTGCCAATTTTGCGCGCCTAAGCTGGAGAGAGCGCTCGACTGGTTCATGCTTCTTGTCAGTCTGCCAAGCCTCGATTTTGCGGCGAAACCGTTTCAGGTCCTGACCTGTCAGCTGGAGGCCCGTCAGGCGTGTCTCGATGGCAATCTCAAGCTGATCCTCTCGGATGGTACGCGTGATGCACGGCACAGTCTTGCAACGATAGTAGACGCGCCCCTTCTGCAATTCTGGAACCATTGCGCCATTGCAGTGAGCGCATCGAAAAAGACCTTGGTAGATGTGATTGTGGCGCGTGACTTTTGGACCGGACTTGCCGGACTTGATTTCCTGGACGCGCTCAAACAGCTTCGTGGTGATCAGTCTTTCATGAATACCTTTGTAGGTCCGCCCCGTACGTTTGATGTGGATCACCCCGGTGTAAAAGGGGTTGTTGAGCATCGTCATGAGGCCGTTCATGGTCAATGCACGGCCATTGCGCCCGGTTAGCCCCTGGCGGTTCAATTCAGCTCGCAACGTTCGCAGTGAATGGCTTCTGGTCGCATAGAGCTCGAATGCTCGCTTCACGAGAGGCGCTCGCTCAGGGTCCAAGGTCTTCGGCTTTCCGCGACCATTGTCGAGATAGCCAATCGGAGCCCGGAATGGATAGAGACCTTGCTTCAATCTGCCGTTGAGTCCCTTGATCGATTCTTCGCGCAAGTTTCGGATGTAGTCGGCAGCCACGACGGCTTGGACGTCAGCTGCGAGGCGACCGCCCCGAGACGTGAAGTCGAGACTCTCTGAAGCGAAGTGAATTGATACCCCGGCATCAGCTAGATCGCCGATCTTGGCCCAGTCAGCAAAGTTACGGGCAGATCGATCGATCTTATGGACGATCAATCCATCGGCTTTCCCGCGCCTGAGCAGGCGGACCACCTCATTGAAGACGGGTCTTCCGCGCTTGGCCGCTGTCTCTTTTTCTTCGAACCACTGAACGACACTGAGATGGTTGCGACTCGCAAAGGCCTCAATTGCTTCTCTTTGCGCCTCTAAGCTTACACCTTCGCCTTGCTTAGCTGTTGAGACGCGGATGTAGGCCAAACACTTCTTCATACCTCGTCGTTGTCTATGGAGTCGGAGTCTACCATATCCTCAAAATCCGTCGAATCGACGTCCCAAGGCCAAGTGCCCTCAAGCACTCGGCGCTCATAAATCCGCCTGCACAGTTGGAAGTATTCTTCGAGAAAGTCGCGTTCACTCATTCCTCTAGCTTACGCCGAGAGGATTCGAGTCCTAGTCATCAAGATGCGCGCCTAAGGTGCCTTTTGACGGAGCTTACTGTCGTATTTCATCGAACTTTGTTGAGCTTGCAAAATGAAGGCTATCGAGGTCCGCATCACCGTAATGCGGCTTGCCGTAGATCGCTTCGATATGCGTGATCTCTTTTGATGCGATCATCGACGGCAATGCCCAAAATGGCTCCATCGGTAGATAGACCAATATCGAAGCCTTACCGCCTTTGAGGGTCACTCCAAAGAGCCTAGGCGAAGCGGTCGCCGATAGAGGCTGCTCTGCGCTATACTCGCAAGCGCAGATAAGGGTGGCCTCAAAGGGAGCGCCGATTAGTTTCTTATGCTTCTTGCCGATAGCCTCAACCGTACCTGCAATTTCCAGGATCGCTTCATCTCCTACCTTTCGATAGTCGATCTCGTTTCGCGATATGTAATAGCTCCGGTTGTAGCTGATTATCCGAGCGACCAGCTCATTCCTCTCAATCTCAATGCGTCTTCTTCGAGGCATCCTTATCTCCTATCCCGGCTATGAAATTGCACTGGTTTCAAAGCTGAACGCCGGAGACTTTTGCCCTTGGATCAGGAGCTGTGCAAAACCACGATAGTTTGGGAGCCTCACCAAGGCCTCAGCGGGCACGTCGATAAGCTGTCGAGAGAAGAGTGCTGCGTCGGTTGCCCCCAAGCGAAAGCACAGGAGCGTTCCGCAGTTGCCGATGACAGCATCCGCAACACTGCCATCCATTTGTGAGCGGTGCTGATGCGCAAGGGTTAGCCCTAGTCCGTACTTGCGAGCTTCTGGGAGCAACTCAGCGAATGCTGATGTCGTAAAGTTGTGAAACTCGTCGACATAGAGGAAAAATGGGCGGCGATTGCGTTCACGCAGATCGTGCCTGGTAAGCGCGGCGTTCATAAGATTCGTGATCAATAGGCCGCCAAGGACATTGGCATTGTCAGTCCCAAGTTCGCCCTTTGCCAGATTGACGATCAGAATGTGTCCTCGGTCCATGATCCGCCGAAATCGCAGCGGCTTATCTGGTTCGCAAACGGCTCGACGAACAACTGGGTGCGCAAGAAATGCTCCCAACTTGTTGGCGATCGGGGCAACACCGTCGATGGAGGTCATGTAATTCATCTTGGGCAGCTCTTCGGTCCAGAAGCGACGGACCTGAGGATCGGTCACGCGGGCAATTACGACCCTGCGAAATTCTCGATCGACATAGAGGCGCACAACGTCGCGCAGGTCTGCCTCTGGCAACTCTAGCAGCGCGAGCAGCGCGTAGCGAAGCAGGTGCTCCATGCGGGCGCCCCAACTGTCAGCCCACTGCTTCTTGAGGCTGTCGATTAGACCTGAAGCCACAAGCGGTCGATGTATTGCGCCAACCCGAGTGATCGGATTGTAGCCATATGGACTGGCGGGATCGGCGACACGCCAGTGAATGACGCGATCAACGAGCCGATTGGCGAGTGTTTCAGCAAGGTCTCCGTGTGGATCGATCAGACACACTCCGCGCGCGGCTGTCACATCCTGAAGTATCATCCTCTGAAGGAGCGTAGTCTTGCCGGTGCCGGTCTGTCCGATAATGTAGCAATGATGCAGCCGATCGCGCTGAAGCAACCCAAACGGCAAACGCTGTGTCCGCTTAAAGGCATCGCCAATCATGGTGAGCGAATTTAGCATGACCGAATTGTAAGGTGGCGCGAGCGCTGGCCTCCAGGCGGTCAGCTGCGCCTCTTGATGGGCGCGCTTGCCGCCTGGCCAGCTTGCGAGATAGAATCAAGGTGGACGGTCAGAAGTGGCCTTGGGGAGCGTTTTGGCTGTCTAGCATTGGGTGCTGGATGCCCGCTATCCTGCCCCTAGGGAAGAAGGACGGTAGTTCTCTTGATGACCACCTAAGTGCGATGGCAAGCCAACCGGAAAGGTTTCACCTTTCCGGCAAACGGAGCTCTGCCATCGTACTTGGGTGCAAGATACTCGAAAGGCAGTCAAAGCGGATAAACTGGGGACATTGTGCCTCCTGGAGCGGCAGGAGCGAGTGACCTAAGCTGATGCAGCTTTAGCAGCATTAAGCCAACACAATATGTCCAGACAATTTGCCCAAGACTTGCGTCTCGCGCGGCGCAAGGCGGGCCTCACCTCAGAGGATGTCGCGCACCTCCTGGGGACAGGTCGTAAAGAAATCACCGCGCTTGAACTGGGTCGAAAGCTTCCGAGCTTACCACAGATTTGCGAGCTATCGCTCATCTATGGCCGCTCCTTTGAAAGCTTGTTCTCTGAGCTCATGGAGAGCGGCAAGATGAAGCTTCAAACCCAGCTTCCGTCACTGCCAGCTGAGCGGCGCAACCGCGTGGCGACTTTCAATCGGGACGCCACTTTGAAGCGGATCAAGGCGCGCGTTACTGGAATGACGCCATCACCTTATGAGGGCGCTTAGGTATCTCGGCTTTGCAGTCGCATATCGTAGGATCGGCGTGGTAGTACTCGACCAGGGCAAGCTCAGCCACTGGCAAATCGCAACTTCAGGCTATCAGTCTGACTCCAAGATGCGTCTGTTGACGATTAGTCTCCTGTGCGACCATCGTCCGAATGTTGTCGTCACGGAAAAGCTTGATCGACATTGCCGCAAAGGTCCGAAGGCAAAGGCTCTCATTGGGGTGATTCATGACGCGACCTACGAGGCTAATATTCTCCTGGTTCCCACAAACCGGGCGCATGAGTTCGTCAACAAATACGCAGAAGCCGAAGCGCTGGTAGCCCGGTACCCGGAGCTGACACCCTGGTTGCCGCAGCGAGAAAAGTTCTACGACAACGAACCGCGCAACACGGTATTGTTTGAAGCTCTGTCCATGACTGAGAAGGTTATGCGGGGCTCATCTACAACGTTAGCAGCTGCCCTTGGTTAGCCGTTTCGTAGAGCAGCAAATCAGCCCAAAAGCCTGCCCTTTGATGGCCAGTTCGCGCTCCCAATCAGCCGCAATTGTTGGGCTGATTTTGCTTTAAGCCAATCCTCAATTTGTGACCTTTTGGGCGCTGTTCGCCTCCATGCGCCAATGCCAGGTCGCCCGCACACTGGGGGAAGCATTGGCAATCCCGCCAGTGCCCTAAAAAGGAGTGTGCGATGGATATTCGCAGCGAGGTCGCCAAGCGACTCAAAAACCACCCGCTTCGCAGTCAAGAAGGGCGGAGCGACCCCATCATCCACTGCAAGCTGTTCCATGCTTTCGGCGGAGGCACTTGGTATCTCACTGAGTATGATGGCCAAGATATCGCCTTTGGCTTTGTCACCGGACTGGTGGCTGACGAGTGGGGATATGTGTCGATCAGCGAGCTTGAGAGCCTGAAGCTCGGTGGCGAGATTCCGCGCATCGAATGCGACCTGTTCTTTGAACCGATCGCGTTTTCCAAGCTGAAGACGCAAGAGGGTTACTAACCCTCGCAAGAGCCAAGCTTATGCTTGGCTCTTTTGTTCGCTTACGCGGTCCGCAAGCGCATTCGCGATCCGCCTGACAGCCTTTCCACTGATATCGGAGCCATGCTCTCGCCATCCCAAATAGTAGTTGGCCCCAGAGCTCATCGATTTCCAAAGTTTCAGCCTGGGGTTCCGGGACTTGTCCAAAGCATTTGGATCAGGACCAACAAGCACGAAGACATTCTTCGATAAGGCAGGCAGATGGTCAGGAAAAACACTCTTGTCCTTTAGAGCCTTAACGAAAGAGCCAATGGTTCGCCCTTTCGAGAAAAATCGCTCGAGGCGGCAATAGTCCTGATTCAAACCGAATTCTGAATCTTCCTTCTGGTAATCCTTGATCCACCTGCCGAGTGGCAACTGTGTGTTGATTTCAGTTATGAGAACGAGCCCTTGCTTTGAGCGGAAAGCTAAGGCTGGTTGCTCTCGGATGGTGAAAACCGAACCTTGCTCACGCCATTTCTCAGCGCGGTCTTTTGCAGTCCGAATGCTGTCATGCATACACTCAGCAAAATAGTGCGTGACCCAGGTCGAGTGCCAAGCGTTGCGGCCTCGAATGACGTAGAAGAGATTTGTCGGGAAGACGTCTGAGATGTGCGAGAGGCCGAGCTTCTTGTGAGCGCCTGGAGAAAACTTCGACAAAGCTGTCATTTTCTACCTGCCTCTCATTTCTCATCCAATCTCAATGCTTGATAGCCCGCCCGAGCCCAATCGCCAATCAACAGGGCTGGATTGGGCCTCGGCGGGCAAAAGACTGGCCCGAAAGCATCCCAGGTTTGAAACAACTGATACGCATTGCCTGCCGGATAGATTTCGTCGAGCACCTCTTGCATCCGTGTACGCCGAGAAAGATTGGTCGTTACATTCAGGACCAACATTGGCGCAGTCAGGTTGAGATGCTCCCGATATCCTCCGCCTTCGATGTATTCGGCGTATTGAAGCAAATGTCGCTCAAAGCTTTTGCGGTGGAAATTGCTCGATGTGGCGGGTTCAGTGGCCCGATCGACTTCGACCACAAAGAAGCGAAATTTGCGGCTCTCACCGGAATGGTATTCGAGCCCGAACACGGCATCGGGGATAAGGTCTTTGACGAAGGTCGCGCCCGACTTTGGATCAGTAATTTTGGTTGGCCAACGTAAGTCGACCTCGGCTCTCGCCAGGATCATACTCTGTGGAATGTACTTTATGTCATGCCTTTGGCGGCAGGCGAGCTCTATCGAGGCGGTGACGCAAGCCAACATGAAGCGATGGAGCCAAGGCCCCGAATGACTTCGGCACCCAATTGAGCTGCAATTTTCAAGTGCAGCAATTGCTGGCAGGCCCAGATCATAAACCAACTGATTATGGCGGCTATCGATAGTCCGAAACTGCTGAAGCGGTCGCGTGAGGTAGGGTCCGTGGTGCGGCGTGTTTGCTTCATTGAAGAGGTCGGTTAGGCGCTCCTTCGCGCGCTTTTCGGACTTGTGAGTATGGCGGCTGTATTCGAGCAGGAATGATGTCGGCAACGGGCCGTGTTCGGCAAGCTTTGCGAACCAGAGGAGATCGCGGTCCTGTGCGCTGACCCGTTTTCCGGTGGATGTTGGCCTGAGACGATTGCGCCTACTGCTGACGGTTTGTCGTTGATCCATGATATGCCCTCGCTGCTTCGGGGCAGATCACTTATGCGGATTTTGGATGGCTGTAACCGTGCGGCATTTTCCAACATGTGATGCAATCAAGAATTATGAGAACGGATGTTCAAACCAGGATTTCTCGAAAAAGCTCAGACGGACACGGAGCCAGTAATGGGCTGTTGGCTGACTGATGATTGACGGCTCAGCCTAGGAACCTCACCTGCGAGATAGGATGCCACCTCGGCTCTTTGGTTTGTTCTTTCTCAAACGCCTCTCCCGTCGCTCAGCAACCCTGGCCTTGGCTATCTCTAATCTATCCAACCGCGATAGTCGGTCGTGTGAATCAGACACCTCGACTCTCAACTGCTTGAATGCGCTCCACTTCCGGATCGTGTCAGAGATTTCCTTCAGCCTTCGGGCAACATCATCAATCGAATAGATTTGGAAGCTCGAAAACCCTTCGACACTCTCAATATTAAGATTGTCAGCAAACCGATGAGCTTTCTCATCCAAGCTGGCATAGTCGATCGTGATTTCGAATTCTGCTCCCTTCTTGTCCCGGAAGAGGTCGGGGCCCATCCCAAGATCAAACTTTAGAACTTCATTTGGCCTCAGAAAGGATATGTCGCGAAGGACCTTCGAGTCCTCCAAATAGAACTCGCTCGGCCAATCCGTGAGTTGTTCAATCTTTGCCGTGACATTGACTGCGGCTGCGGAAGAAAGGTTGGCAATACAGAGCTGCACAATATTTGCATGAACCTCGTTTGGCCTGAGGTAAGCGACCACTCTGGGCTGGCTCGCCAGCATCCTTGTCGCCCGAGCCTCTTTGAAGAGAAGATGCGTTGTCCAAGCATAGAAGCCGGTGACAGTGAGGAGTCCTAGCGTGAGGATCACACTAGCCACACCAGCATTGCTGTTTAGTGTCTCAATCATTGAAGGTGCTCCTTCAGCGCCCACATCGTGACTTACCAGTCATCGCCTGGGTCCGTGTCCACATGGCCCGGGGCAGAATCACCGGGCTTCTGCTTCTGGCCATCATCCGAATTACCGTCTTCGGTGGTGGCATTGCTGGGACTGACTTCATCAGACGCGGGTTCCTCGGACTCCCGATCACGCTGCGTTTCGTCGGTTCCAACAACCGAATGATGTTCAGCGTATCGACATCGCATTTGGTGCCGCAGCTCATTGCGCTGCGTAGCTGACATTCGTGGCAAATCTTCAAGGTATCCGAATGGAAAAGAAAGAGGCACTGCGCCCTTGGTGTGCCCCCGGATGTGCGCGGCGAAGCTGCCTTTGCCTTGGGCCTCGATGAAGGCGGCGTCGGTATAGAGCATGGGTGCGAGAGCCCTGGCATCTTTCGCTGAAACACCGCCGGCAAATTTGATCGCGGTGTTGGCCGAAAAAGCTTCTTGAAGCTTGGGCTCAAGCTGCCCGAGATATTGGTGAGCAAGCACCATCCCGACATTGTACTTGCGCGCCTGAGCCAGGATCAGTCCGATGTTTCGATCGAAATAGTCCTGCGCTTCATCGACATAGACCATTGTTGGAACTCGCTCGCCACCTTTCAGCGTAGCGCGTTCCTGCGCTGCCTGCGCGATCATGGCGATGAAGAAGCGGCCGAATATCTCGGTTCCTTGCTCCTTCAGGAGATCCTTGGCGGTATTGATCAGGATCACCTTTCCCGCATTCATTTCTTTGAAGAGGTCGAGCTTGGAGCGCGGGTGCGAGAACATGCGCTCGAAGGTCTGATTTTCGAGGATGCCCCATAGTCGCCTGAGAACTTGCTTTTTGGTTTGCTCGAATTCTCGGGAGGCAAACTCGGTTTCGAAGAAGTGCTTCGCGGTTCCTTGCAGTTTGGCAATATGCTCAGCGAACTTCACCTCACTTCCAGGCTCCATCAACTCCCGCAGTGTGTGAATGGTGGCATCCGGGATGTGGAGCATCAATCTGGTCACGTAGCGAAAGATGACGTTCTGCTTCTGCGTCATCTGCGCGTCGAGCAGCGTGCCAAGCACAAAGTCGTAGAGCTCTAGGATAGAGTTGGTCAGCCTCTCTCGCTCAAGTGGAGCGTAGCCGGAGAGGCGTTCCTGACCGACATCGAACAGGTTGAGCGATACCGGATATTCAACGTCGGTTGGATCGATCAGGACAAGCCGGTCATGCAGAGCACCGCCTGGAGAAAATGCGGCAAGCTGGGCGATGTTGCGGATTAAATCGCCCTGGCTATCGAGCACCACGATCGAACGCTTCTCCTGCTCCATTGCAGCCAAGTCTTGAGCGATCAGATATTGCAGCGTCTGGGTTTTGCCATGACCGGAACCGGCAATAATGTGATGATGTTCAAAGCGTGCTTTCGTAGGGATGGTGAAGGCAAGCGCCTGATCAAATAGGTCCAGCAATGGCGTCCCGCCGAGATAAGTCGAAATCAGCTGCTCGGGTGACTTTGCATCAAACTGCTCGGGCATTTTTGGGGCCCGGTTGAAGCTAGCGGGATCGGCCGGATTGCCGCCTGAAGCAGCAACGACATTGCGCTCAAGGCGATCACGTAGGCGGGTGAAAAGAGCTTGTTCCGATAACTCTTCCGCAAAGCCCACCCCAAGCATCGCTTGTGTGACCTCGGCTAGGTTCCCAAGACTTCGCAACAGGTCAGTCGGAATCCGAATCCCATCTTGCTCATCAGTGTCTTCCAGCAATGCGGGGCAAGACGATAGCAGCGGTTCGAGGATAGCTGCGCTGGCGATGGTGATGAGAGAAATCTTCTCGTCGAAATCATCAAGGAATCCGCGCTGGCGCGACAGCTCTTCGCGTATATCCCAAAGCTCAGCGATCGTCCGTTCGCGGTCCCAATCGACCTCCGGCAGTACCAACATCCTTTCGTAGTCGAAAATGCGATCGACAAATGTCCGAACTACACTGTGCTCAAAATGAAATTGCGGAATGCCAAGCCGCGCGCATACATCGTCCGCGACCGCGCCGATGAGACGCTGCCTGCCGACATCGTCCGAGAGGCCGAGTTGGCGGAATTGGCCTTCGAGCTCCATGAAGAGCTGGCGCACCAATTCCGCCTCGCTGGGCTTGAACAGTCCATGCACCAAGGAATGAACCCGCGCTCCGACGCGCCAGACCATATCAGAAAGCCCTGAGGATCATTTCTCGCGCAAGCTCCTTCGGCAGCGGCTCGATCGTATGGCGTTCAACGCCGTCCCAATGTTTTGCGCTTTCCATGACCTGGCGGAACATCTCGCAGGCCCCTTCAAGCCAGGCCTCTTTCTTGGCGAGCTCAACGACGCTGTCACACTTGAAATTCCTGCCATGCAGGAGGTCTTTCACAAAAATCGTCTCGCGTTTCTCGTTCATATGCCAGTAGCCCGCGCCACCACCGGCAGCGAGGCCTCCGATCAGTCCAAGCATTCCGCTATCGGCAAGATAAGTGAGGAGCAAAGCGGCGACCACAAATACAATCGCGCCCAGCTTGATGGCACCTCGAAGTAGATGGCGGTCATCAGCTCCGATCAAAATGGATTCATCGAAGCGGTAGCGATTGATCAGGGCCTGTTCGTCTTCTGTGACTTCGAGCTTGCCCCAAAGTTTGAAGTTAACCCGTCCAACGTTTCCGGTTGTTTGTTCTCTCTTGAAGAGAAGCTCCATCATATCCCCCTTACACCTGTTCAAAGACAGGAAGAGAGATTGAGAAGGCTCCTTTCAGGGGTCAAGAGATTTCCGTGTAATCTCTTACAGTTTCGGGAATATCCCCGCCCGCGAATTCAATAATGAGTGAGGGGATATTCTGAAGTCGTGGGCGATCCCCATCACCTAGAAACTCACTATGGTGAGCCATGCGATGCTATGGATGGGGATCGGAAACGGGACCAGATGGGGATACAGCGATCCCCATTCAAACGTGCTTCATGACCCCATCAACGGAGGTCGCCTTGATGAACTTTGCGGGGTTCGATTCCGCCTCGATCGCCCTGAAGTGCTTCTCTCCGCATTTGATCTTAGCACCTTCTTGATGACGTAGGTCATCCCACCAGCTGCTGCTCTTAGTCTCGACGACAAAGAAGAGCTTTTCCTCGCCATCTTGCTCAACCAGAACTGCCCAGTCGGGATTGTAGGTGCCAAGCGGAGTCGGGATTTTGAACCACGCCGGGAGCTTCGCGTAGACCTTCACAGCCTCATTGCTTTCGAGGTCTTCTGCGAAGGATTTTTCGGTGCCTTCAGAATCGTAGACCACGTACTCAAAAACGGATTTTTCGGCCTTCACCGCATTCTTCATGTAGCTCTTGAGCTCTTCCTGTTCGAACAGCTCTTGGCAATAGAAGTGATCGTCTCCGATGCGTCGGTACTTGATGCCATCGACCAATGCCAAGCGCTTGGTGCGAATGATCGCCTCGGCAGCTTGATCGATGAACTGCTGCGGGTTGCGTTTGAAATCGGGCAACCTGTCGCTCTTGATCAGAATGTCCACGATGCTCTTGCGGGTCAGCTGAGTGCGATCTTGGAGCTCAGTAATGATGTCAGGCAGGTCGATGTCGTCTTCATTGATCGTCGTATAATTGCCGACATCGCCATCCTTGGCCTCGACGCCGCCTTTGCCGATCTCGATCCCGGCCTTGCGGAAACGGGCGCGCGTCTTGGTAATCGGTTCGCTATCTCGAATGGCGATTGAGCAGTCTTCGATCAGCTTCACATTGTCGAATTCGACCCGATAGGTCGTCTTGTGCTTGATCCGGTCCCACAGGGCTTTGAACTCAGGACTCTGGAGCACGGCCTCGCGGGTGCGGATGATTTTGCGCTCGTCCGCGTTCTTGATGTCGAGACGCCCCGCAAGCTTCTTAAGGATCGCCTTGATCTCGTCGGCCTGCTCTGCGAATTCATCTGGAAGCTCTAAAGTGCCGTCCTTGAGTGCAGCCTTGAGGCTGTCCTGGACGCGGCCCTTGCTATCGATCAGTTCGGCTTGCTTAAGGTGTTGCCAGAGCTTCTCAGACGCATCTGCACCCAGAGGCTTGGCTTCGCCGTCTTCACCTTTGACTTGAATTGCGGCGAATTGGTGAGGCTCGACGATGCCGAATTTGATGCCAGTATCTTTCTCAATCTCGCTCTGAAGGTTCTTGGCGAACTCCTCGTAGCTCTCAGTCGCCACAACGGTCAGCGTGTTCACATCATTGCCACGTAGTCGCTGGCCTGATTGGTCTACGCACAAGCGCAATCCGCGTCCGATCGTCTGGCGGCGCTCTCGTTCAGTGCCCATGTCGCGCAGCGTACAAATCTGGAAGACATTCGGGTTGTCCCAACCCTCACGCAGGGCGGAGTGGGAGAAGATGAACTTCAGCTTGGTATCGAAGCTGAGCAGCTTCTCCTTGTCCTTCATGATGAGGTTGTAGGCACGCTCAGCGTTGTCGCGGTTAGTCTGATTGTTCTCGGCGGTGTCGGTCCAGCCACCTTTCTTGTCGATCGAGAAATAACCGTTGTGGAGCTCTTCAACCTCTTCATCCAGATCGATGCTGGCAAACAGTGTTTGGTAGTCAGGCAGCTTGGCGAGCCGACGATATTCCTCTTCGAACATCTCGGCGTATTTGCCTTTCAGCACATTCCCGTCGTCGTCATATTTCCGGTAGTGCTCAACGCTGTCGATGAAGAACAGGCTAAGCACCTTGATCGGGCGCCCAGTCTCCTTGAAGCGCAGTTCCTTATCCAAATGCTCCTTGATCGTGCGACGGATCATGAGCCGCTTCTGTTCATCGGGATCGACGCCGCCATGCGACATTCCCGGCTTGAGGGTCTTGTCGAGACCCGGACCCTTGAGCTCGATCGTCTCTTCGGGACCAACCGTGATCGTCCCAATCTGCATATTCTCGTAGATGGCTCGGCCCGTGAGCTGCTCCAGATCGTCTCCGTCTTCGACGGTCAAAATCTTGCGCTTCACATCCTTGCCGCTGGCGATATCGAGCTCGACTTTGGCCGTGATCGATCCCTGCCTGTTGTGCGTTGAAAGCAGCTTCACATAGGGTTTGTTGTGCCCGCCTTCGATTTCGAGCGAAGCGACTTCGATTTGCTTCACCAGGCCGCGCTCATAGGCGTCCACCGCATCCAGGCGATAGACCATGTGGTGCTTGTCGACGTGGGTCGCTGAATAGCGAAGCGTGCAAAGCGGGTTCATCGCTGCAAGAGCTGTCTTACCGGCACCTTTGAGACCGCCATCTACGCTTTGCGGCTCATCGACGATGATGATCGGATTGGTGGCTTTGATCAGGTCGATCGGCTTTTCGCCGCCAGTGTTCTCACTCTCTTTGTAGAGGTTGTTGACGTCCTTCTTGTTGATCGCGCCAACGGTGGTGACCATGATCTGGATCGTTGAGCTGGTGGCGAAGTTGCGCACCTGACCTAGCTTCGAGGAGTCGTAGAGGAAGTACTCGTACCCCTTCGCTTTGGGGTAGAGGTTCTCGAAGTGGTCGCGGGTGATTTCGAGCGTTTTGTAGGTGCCTTCCTTGATCGCGACCGAGGGCACGACGATCACGAATTTGGTGAAGCCATATTCCTTGTTCAGCTCAAAGATGGTGCGGAGATAAACGTAGGTCTTTCCGGTCCCGGTCTCCATCTCGACAGTGAAGTCACCGGACTGGAGTACTTTGTCCTGCGAAAGGCCATTCCCAAGCTGGACCTCAGCTAGGTTCTCAAGCAGCTCTTCATCGATGAGCTGTAGGCGATTGCCAACGCCCAGATCGCTCTCCACAAGCCCCAGAGTGGCCTGTGGGCCGCTTTCCGGGCGATAGGTAACGGTGAACTCGGACCGGGAGATTTCCTGGCCTTTGAACAGCTCGACAACCGAGGCGATAGCAGCCTGCTGGTAATCGAGATCGTCTTCGAAGTGGAGTTTCATCTCAGGCATACTCGGTCAGGTTACAGGCTACGAACATGAGTTATGCCGTTCTGCTCTAGGATGGCAGCCAGATTAGTCTTGGCGATGTCGTCCTCAAAAGCGCTGTCGCGGAAGAACACATGTGTGTCTGTCTCCGGCTCCAGCTCTTTGTGCCAATCGATGATACCTTGCGCCAATTCATCGACCTGACCCGAAGTGATCGACTCCGCCAAACAAGCGAATAGTACGCCAAATCCGACGCTGTGAATTGGCTTTCCTTTGATAGTCCTCGTTTCAACAGGCGTCGTTAGATCAACACCTCTCTTCAAGAGTAGCTCATAGAGTAAGTCCCGCTCGTTTCGGCCTTCGATCAAGTGCTCCTGATGACCAAGGAGGGACTCCTCCAGGTCAGTTCGATCAGGATTCCAAATTCGAATATTGGATTGAGCAAGTTTGAGAACCTTAAAGCCCGTATCTAAAGGCTGCTTGCGCCTAGCAATCTCATCAGAAAATTCGCGCGCGATCTTGTCTACGGCCAACTCGATACGTTTCCGACTTAGCTGTGCTATATTCGTCATTCCGGCACGAGCTGCGTCATGCCCTTCATCAATGCTTTCAGGCAGCTGCACCATGATGTAGCGCCTGGTGCCACCGTCCTTCGCATTCGCCTGTAGAACTGCATGTGCAGTTGTTGAGGAGCCAGCGAAGAAGTCTAAGATTATGTCGTCTTCGTCAGTTGGCAGCAGACTCATCAACCATTCGACAAGTTGCGGAGGCTTCGGGTGATCAAACATCCTCTTCCCAAAAAGTTGGTCTAGCTCTTTCTGAGCGGTCTGACCTGAGACGAGCGTTTGCATGTCTACGTGAGGCTTCTTCGCGACCCCATCATAGCGCACCTTGTTGTAAACATTTCCGTTCTTGAAAACTATCTCTCCGTCTTCAAGGCCCTTCTTGAACTTCTCTTCCGACCACAGCCAACGAGGAGCAAAGCCCCCAACTTCGCCACGCTTTCTCCTCTCCCAATCTTCGAACGAGCCCCCAGCGTAGTAGCTGACACCATCATGCTCTATTACATAGTCCAGCGTCTTCCTGTAGGCCGCACTCTTACTATCCAATTTCCGAAGGTAATATTTCCCTTTTTCATCTTCCAAATTGAATCGCGCAATATCTGATTGCTGCTTTTCAAATTCGGTCAAATCAGCACTTGCTCGATAGCAAAGTACATAGTCTTTATTTTGAGATAAGAAGCGCGAGTCCATTTTAATGTTCTCGGTTTTCTTCCAAATTATCTGGCTGATGAAATTCTCTTCACCAAATATATCGTCCATGATCGCGCGGAGGTTGGCGACCTCATTGTCATCAATGGAAACAAAAATTGCCCCATCCTTCCGCAAGAAGGACTTCGCCAACTTGAGCCTGGGGTACATCATCGTGAGCCAATTGGAATGCTTTCGCCCACCCGTCTCCGTGTTAGAAGAAAACTTCATTCCCTCGCTGTCAATTTGCCCAGAATACTTTAGATATGTCTCAAGGTTATCCTGAAATTTATCAGGATATATAAACTCTCTTCCTGTGTTGTAAGGCGGATCGATGTAAATCATTTTCACTTTACCAGTGTATGATTTCTGAAGAAGCTTCAGGACTTCCAGGTTATCCCCTTCAATAAAGAGATTCTTTGTCTGCTCCCAATTCTTGCTCGAATCGGGACACGGAAGCAATGTGCCCATGCTTGGAGTTAGGGCGATTTGCCGCGCCCTCTTCTTGCCGGGCCAGTTAAGGCCAAATTTCTCTTCACCCTCCACCAAAACCGAAGCGTCGCCAAGTAACTGGCGAAGCACCTCAAAATCGACCGCACCTTCTTTAAAGGCGTCCGGAAAAAGCTCTTTGAGCTTTTCGATATTCCCAGCAGCGATGTCGGCGCTTTGCCCGTCTTCCAGAGTTACTTTTTCCATAGTCTATCTTCTTGATTTCTAATCATTAAGCCTTAGGCGAGCTTCAAGTGCAAGTATAGCATCCTTTCGCTCCCTGATTTGGCTGTTGAGAGAGATTTTCCGCCCCATCTGTCGTTCGGCCTTCAGCGTGGACTTTAGCTCGGCAATCTCGCGTTCCAATCCGTCAATTTCCTTGAGTGCCTCGGCATGAGCCTTCGAGACCTCGATCGGCACCGGAGCAAATGCGCCAGTGCGCTCGCTGGCAATCAACTGGATGATTTGCGCCTGTAAAGCTTCATAAAGAGCGTAGAAGTTGGTTCCCGGCAATCGATGCAATGCGATCGCCTTGAGAAAGGCGGAGATCGGGGCATTGGCGCGCTTTGGATCGAACCACTCGGTCTGCCATCGATCAAGGATTACCATCTTGGACTTATCTGCCTGGTTGATACGCTTTTCAGCGACCGCGATGCTCAGCTTGCCCTCATGCTCGAACACAAGGATCAACGGGTAGGGAATAGCCCGATGCATGAACCCGGCGATACGCCGCGCCCTGTTTGGGCGGCTGAGCTCGATCGAGAGGATTGCGACTTCGGGATAGTCGTGCGTATCGTCCTGGAACGGGCGAATATTGATCGTCTCGGGCTTCAACGTGTAGCGCCAGCGGATGCGATCGACATCTTCGCTCAGCGCCTTTTTGTCAGTCTGGTCCAGCTCGGCATTATCGAGGAACATCTTCTTGTAGACCGGCTTGTCGAGCAAGCAGGCCTCCGGGATTTCCATGCTGGCAAAGAGTGTCTCGATCATGATGCGGCTTTGACGATCAGAAAGCTCACAACCTCGAAGTCATCGCTCCCTTTGAGATGATCCTTGGTGAGGCTCGTACCGCCGCGTGTGAATAGGCTCTCGACGCCTTTCTCTTCCGTCTTGCCGACAATGCTCTCGATCGCCTTGTCACGAAGCTCGCAATAGTGGCTCATGTCGCGGCCCTTCTTCGTTTCGGCCTGGACCGCAGTTATGGCCGCTTCGTCGAGCTCAGCCGTGGTCGCAGCGAGCTTCTTGAAGAGGTCCAGGCTCTTCTTCGCCTGGAGATGATTAAAGACGATCTCGCCTGTCTCGGAGACATAGACGAGATAGTAGGGAGCGAGGGCATAGCTATCCTCGTTCTGCACTTTAGCCTTCACGTCGCGGAGGCAGAAGATCGCGCCAGGAACCGCCTCCGGCGTGCTAGCGGTGATGGCTGCGTGAAAGCCGGTAGGTGCGCCTTCCAAGGTGGCGAGATTGTCCTTCATGAAGCTAGAGAGGTCCATGCGGAAATCGTTCAGCGTCATGTCGGTGATGGAAACGCTGCCATCCATATCCTCAAGGTCGATCACCGCATCCTGAAGCTGCTGCATCTGCTTCCGGCGGTATTCGAGATCATTCATCTGCTTGGTCTCGTCATACTCGATGACGTTCTCTTCGCCGGTGGCAGAGATATCGAGCAACACCATGCGTCCGCTCACGCGAGCTTCCAGATTGATATACTCGTCCAGCTCCATATTCGGCCAGAAGTTGGTCAGCTGGATAGCGCCATTGCGAGAGCCCAAGCGATCGACACGACCAAAGCGCTGGATGATCCGCACTGGGTTCCAGTGAATGTCGTAGTTCACCAGCATGTCGCAATCCTGAAGGTTCTGACCTTCGGAAATGCAGTCCGTGGCGATTAGGATATCGATCTCATCGGTCGCATCAGGATCGACCTTCTCACGCTCCTTCGAGATCGGTGAGAAGTTCGTAAGGAGAGAGTTCAGGTCGCGGCCCAATACCTTGATCGTGCATTTGTTGGTACCGGAACCTGTGATCAACGCACTGTGCAATCCAAACTGCTGCAACGCCCAATCGTGAATGTGAGAGTAGAGGTATTCCGCCGTGTCCGAGAACGCGGTGAAGACGATTACCTTCCTGTTTCCATCGTTGATCGGGTTTTTGAGCTTGGCTGAGATCGTGTCTTTCAGGGCTTGCAGTTTGGCGTCATCGTCGGCTTCAACCTGGCGAGCTTCTTCGAGGAGATAGGCTAGCAAGACCCTGTCAGCTTCCAGGTCCTGCTTGAGCCGAACAAGGTCCAAGTCTTGAATGAGCACTTTGACCTTGCGGCCAATCATGAGGTCCTCAAGCTCAGGAGAATCGGCTTCGATTTCCTCGATGCTCAACTCTTCGATCTCTTCGCTTTCAAGCGCTTCGATCTTCTCCAGCATCGCCTCAACCTGTGCGTGAACTTTCTCAGTGGTGAGAGCGAAGGAATGGATCGAGCTTTCCATGCGCTTGAGCATATTGACGCGCATCAGGTGGATCAGGCTGCGCTCTCGATCGACTTGCTTGAGCGTGGATTTGCCGCCTTTGACCTGTTGGTCGTACTTGCGGCTATATTCTTCCTGCTTGTCGCTCCTTAGGTAATCGAGTGGTGCGTAGGCTGCTAGCGAGAGCTTCTTGATAGAGCGATTGATATCTTTGAGGGGCGGGAACGCACCAGCCTTGTCGATGTCAGCTTTGACGTTTTGCGGCTTTAGGCGTTCAGGGAACTTGCCGATCTCCGAGATGTCATAGTACTTCTCGATATGTCGTCGCGAGCGAGCGATCGTAAGAAGGTCGAGAAGCTTGAAGTAGCCAAAGTTTAGGCTTTCCAGCAAAGCCTCAGGCTTGCGTTCCGCTTCGGGCAATTTCAGCCAATTGTTGAATTGGGTCTGCGCCCGCCGAAGTGTCACTTCGATGCTGGCGATTCCGGATTCAGCAAACGCTTTGTCCTGGCCTTCAGTGATGAAGGCGACTTGGTTCTTCAGATCATTGAGGCGATTGTTGACGGGAGTGGCAGAAAGCATGAGGACCTTGGTCTTCACGCCTTTGCGGATCACCTCTTCCATAAGGCGTTGGTAACGGGTTACGCCATCGGCTCTGGGATTGTTATTTCTAAAGTTGTGCGACTCATCGATCACAACGAGGTCGTAATTGCCCCAATTCAAGGTTTCGAGATTGATCTCGCCTGACTTACCGGTCTCACGGCTGAGGTCGGTGTGATTGAGTACGTCGAAGTTGAAGCGATCGCCCGCGAGTACGTTTCGCTTGTCGTTGATCGTGTACACAGTCCAGTTTTCGCGAAGCTTCTTTGGCGCGAGCACCAGGACGCGATCATTGCGGAGCTCATAGTACTTGATGATAGCAAGCGCTTCGAATGTCTTACCAAGACCGACGCTGTCAGCAATGATGCAGCCGTTGTGCTTTTCGAGCTTGTCGATCGCACCGAGTACGCCGTCGCGTTGGAACTTGTAGAGTTTGTTCCATACGATTGTGTCCTTGATCCCCGTCTTCGACCGGATGATGCTGTCCTCATCGATGTCATCGAGAAAATCTCGAAAGATCGTGAAGAGGGTAAGGAAATATAGAAGGTTCGCAGGCTTATCAGCCGCGAGGTTTTCGAGCGCTTGTAGCAGCGTCTCTTTCGCCTGAATGATCGCGGTAGGATCGTTCCAGATTGTATCGAACCAGTCGATCAGTTGTTGGGCAGCGGCGCGATCAGTCGCAACGGTATTCATGGCAAAGGCACTGGACTGCACTGTGCCAAGCCCTGGCGCAGTCAGGTCGGACGTTCCAGAGATAGCCACCGCGTCTCCGTCAGGTTGGCTGACGTGGAACAGGTTTTGACGGATTGGAGCGCCAGACAAAGAGCGCACTTCAGCTTTCTTCCGGACCCACTGCGCACATTCAGCAGCGATGTGCTGAAGGTTTAGCTCGTTCTTGAGACCAATCTCGTCTGAATTGCCTGCAAGGCGTATCGGCAAGGTGGCTTCGCCATCTGCAAGCAGAAGCCTAAGATTTTCGATCTTGGAAAGCTCGCCCTTCAGGGCGGCAAAGCCAAACACGGTGAAAAGCCCGGTCAGGATCGCGAGCTTCGATTCTGGTTCGATACTCCTGCGAAGTTCGTCTGCAACCTTGCCGTGGGTCTTGTTGTCGAGGAGCATTCTTCGGTGATATCCGGCTTTTTTGTTTGGTTGGTTGCTTGTTCCCATGTTTGGCGACGAATTTTAAGTGCTTAGTGCAATAATACACGCTCCTTCGCGATCTGTCTTCGAACTGAAGTTGGGTGACCGGGCTTGCAATCCCGGCCACCCGCTCCTTTATCAGGAGTGTCGGACAGGCGCTTCGCGGCCATCCAGACGTGACTGAAGCCAATCCAAAACTTCATCCTCAACCCATCCCACCCTGCAAGGGCCAAGCTGTACCCGCTTGGGGAATTGGCCGGCCTTTTCCAGGCGCGCAATATGCTGAGGTGAATACAGGACAAGCTCCTTCAGCTGGCGCTTTGAAAGAATCCTCATCACGATGTCTCCTTGAAAGAGAGCATCGCGATGCCCCGGCTAACGACAATCCCCGAGGAACGCATAAGCTATCAGGAAGCGTGCGGATCGCAATTGCCGAGCGCATGGCTGCTCATATCTGACCAAGCCTGCGCACGAGTCGAGGTGGCCCAGAAGGTGGGCTGAATTTGCGCATTCCACTCAAATTCTTGTTTTTACGATATTTTTTAAGATAAATGGTGCCCAGAAGAGGACTCGAACCTCCACGCCCTTGCGAGCGCCGCCACCTGAAGACGGTGCGTCTACCAATTCCGCCATCTGGGCACACATCGGGTCCGGTCATCGTTGTCCGGTCCGCGGGTAGGGGCGGGCCACTACGAAGAGTCGCCCGCCATGTCAACGGCAATATGGGGCATCAGACCTCCAGATCGAACCTCGGCAGATCGCTACGTCGGAACGGTTGCGAGTCGCGCTACGTTAAGGCATGGCCATGACCAGTTTCGCAAAGCGCAAATACCCATAGGACCTGATCCATGCCTGCCATCAACCCGCTCGCCAACAAGCTCGTTACAGTCTTCGGTGGTTCAGGATTCCTTGGCAGGCATGTAGCCCAGGCGCTCCTTTCGCGTGGTGCCCGGCTGCGTATCGCCAGCCGCCACCCAGAGAAGGCCTATACCCTCAAGCCGCTGGCGAACCTCGGGCAGCTACAGTTCGCGCGCTGCAATATCCTCAAGGCGGAAAGCGTAGAAGCATGCCTGCAAGGGAGTGATGCTGTCGTCAATCTCGTCGGCTCTTTCGAAGGTGACCAGGTCGAACTGATGGGCAAGGCCGCCGGACGCATTGCCGAACTGGCGGCAGCGCAAGGCATCAGCCGGTTCGTGCACATCAGCGCCATCGGCGCCGAGCTTGGCGAGGACGCTGACGAAGCGACGGAATATGCGCGGGGCAAAGGACTGGGAGAGAAACTGGTCCTGGATACACTCCCGAAGGCGACCATCCTGCGACCGTCAATCATCTTTGGCGAAGACAATAGCTTCATCAACATGTTCGCCGGCCTGATCCAGGCTCTGCCTGCGCTACCGGTGTTTGGTCCGAAGGCGGAACTGCAGCTGGTCCATGTCGACGACGTGGCGGAGGCCGCCGCGATCGCCCTCGCCGATCCCGGCACATATGGCGGCAAGACATATGAGCTTGGCGGGCCGGAAGTCCTCAACATGATGGAAATCCATGAGCGCATCGCCGAGGCGCAGCGCCGCCCGCGCAGCTTCTTCCCGATGCCGGATTTCGCCAGTGCCACCTTTGCCACTTTGCCGCTGACGCCAATGACGCGCGACCAGTGGGCCATGCTCAAGGCCGGCAATGTGGTGAGCGCCAAGGCCAAGGGATTCAAGGAGCTAGGCATCGAGCCCAAGCCACTCGGCCTGTTCCTCGACGACTGGATGGTGCGCTATCGCAAGCACGGGCGCTTCAACGAAGCGCTGGCCTGATCGCTTGCCCTAGGCAGGCTCCACCAGCAGAATGGCCCCTTCGCTCCCGGTGATGCGGACCCGCGCGCCGACTTCCATGTCTGTGCCACGCGCAAGCCATTCACTGTCGCCGACCTTGATCCGTCCGGTGCCACCTTCGAAGCCTTGCACCACCAATGCAGTTTCGCCCACCAGCCGCTCACCCCTCCGGTTCATCTTGGGATCAACATCCTCGATCGGATGGGCCTTGAGGTAGTTGCGCCCCATGAACACCGCAACAATCGCCAGCACCGCGAAAATCACGATCTGCAGAGGCAAGCCGATCGGGAGGAAGAAAGCGAGCGCCCCGGTAATGAGCGCAGCTCCTGCCAACCAGATCAGGAACACACCCGGGACGAGGATTTCCGCCGCCCCCAGGAACAGCCCGATGGCGAGCCAGATGAAATGCGGCTCGAGCGATTCCAGCCAGTCCATTACGCCCCCCTGCTACGCGGCACGCTCGGTCGCGACGGGGAAGGCGGATTGCCGCCACCCGATCCGCTGCCATCCCCAAGCGCTTCTTTTGCCAGTTCGCCGATTCCGCCCAGCGTGCCGATCAGCTGGGTCGCTTCGACCGGGAACAGGATCGTCTTGGCGTTCGGGCTGGTGGCGAACTTGGCCACGGCATCGGTGTATTTCTGTGCCACGAAGTAATTGATGGCCGTTGACCCGCTGTCGGCTATCGCAGCGGTCACAACCTCGGTTGCCTTGGCTTCTGCCTCAGCCTCGCGCTCGCGCGCTTCGGCATCCCGGAAAGCGGCTTCGCGCCGGCCTTCTGCCTGCAGGATAGCGCTTTGCTTGGCACCTTCTGCGCGAAGGATTTCCGATGCCCGATCACCTTCGGCCTCGAGGATCTCCGCGCGCTTCAGGCGCTCGGCTTTCATCTGCCGCGCCATGGCGTCGGAGATGTCCGCCGGCGGACGGATATCCTTGATCTCGACGCGAGTGATCTTGACCCCCCAGGGCGAGGTAGCGTGATCGACCACGCTGAGCAGGCGGGCGTTGATTTCGTCACGCTTGGACAGCGTCTCGTCGAGGTCCATGCTGCCCATCACTGTGCGCAGGTTGGTGGTCGTGAGCGCCATGATCGCATTGTAGAGGTTGGAGACCTCATAAGCTGCCTTGCCCGCATCCAGGACCTGGAAGAACACCACCGCGTCGGTGCCGACCATGGCGTTGTCTGCAGTGATGATCTCCTGCCCCGGGATATCGAGCACCTGCTCCATCATGTTGATCTTGTGCCCGACGCGATCGAAGAACGGGATCAGCAGGTGGAAGCCAGGCTCTGCCGCCTTGTGGAACTTGCCCAGCCGCTCAAGCGTGTAGACATAGCCCTGCCGCACGATGCGCACGCCCATCGCCAGGAAGACGATGACAAGCACCAGCAGCGCCAACAGAAATTCGAACATGGATCCTCCCCCAGGGTTTCTTGTGGTCGAAGCTAGCGCGCGGAGCCTTGCACGCCAAGCAAAAGCGGTTCGCTTTCAGCAATAGACAAGTCGCTCGGAACACGGCAGGTTCGGTTGCAAAGCGCGACTGATAGAATCGCGCCGAGGGAGAGACATCGATGAAGCGCATTGCCGTGGCCGCACTTGCGGTGCTTGCATTGGCTGGCTGCAACAACAGCCCCACCCGATCGGAGCTCGCCACGGAGGGCGTTACCGATGCCATGATCGCGGCGGGCAATGGTGAAGAGTGGCTGACCTATGGCGGCGACTATGCCGAACAGCGCTTCTCTTCGCTTGACCAGATCAATGCCGGGAACGTCGGTGAACTGGGCCTCGCCTGGTCTGCAGATCTGGATACCGCGCGCGGGCAGGAAGCGACCCCGCTCATGCACGACGGCACGCTCTACATCACCACGGCTTGGAGCAAGGTGAAGGCATACGATGCCAGGACCGGTTCGCTCAAATGGGAATATGACCCAGAGGTGCCGCGCAGCAAGCTGGTTGAGGTGTGCTGCGACGCGGTTAACCGCGGCGTGGCTCTTTACGGTGACAAGGTTTACGTTGCGACACTCGACGGCCGCCTGGTCGCGCTGGACCAGGACACCGGCCAGGTCGTGTGGGACAAGCTGACCATTCCCGAAGGCTCGCAGATGGCGATCACGGGTGCACCTCGCATTGCCAAGGGCATGGTGCTGATCGGGTCGGCCGGGGCGGAGTATTTTACCCGCGGCTATCTTGCTTCCTTCGATGCGCAGACCGGAGAGGAATTATGGCGGTTCCATACCGTGCCCGGCAATCCGGCCGACGGATTCGAGAACGCAGCCATGGAGAAGGCGGCGGAGACCTGGACCGGTGAATGGTGGAAACTGGGCGGTGGCGGCACCGTGTGGGATTCGATCACCTATGATCCCGAGACCGACCTCGTCTATTTCGGCACTGCCAATGCCGAGCCGTGGAACCCGGCCTATCGCAATACCGATGGCGCAGGCGACAGCCTCTACACCGCCTCAATCGTCGCGGTGAAACCGGATACCGGCGAGTATGCCTGGCACTTCCAGGAGACGCCGGAAGACCGCTGGGACTTCGATTCCAACCAGCAGATTACCGTCACCAATCTGGAGATCGACGGCAAGGAGCGCCGCGTGGTGATGCACGCGCCCAAGAACGGCTTCTTCTACGTGCTCGATGCAGCCAGTGGCGAGTTCATCTCCGGCAAGCCCTTTGTCGAAGGGATCAACTGGGCCAGCGGGCTCGATCCCGAAACTGGCAAGCCCGATGTCAATCCGGAAGCGAAATACGAGCTGACCGGAAAGCCTTTTGTCGGCGTGCCGGGTGCGGTCGGCGCGCATAGCTGGTCGCCGATGAGCTACAGCCCTGAGACTGGGCTGGTGTACATCCCTACCAACAATACCCCGCAGTACTACGCGCATGATCCGGATTGGGAGCCGGGCGAAACCGGGTTCCAGCTCGGTCTCGACGTGAGCGGCGGCAATTTCCCTGCCGACAAGGGTGTGCGCGAAGCAATCAAGGCCAGCCTCAACGGCGCGCTGGTGGCATTCGATCCGGTTGCCGGCGAGATCCGCTGGAAGGTCGACCAGCCCAGCCCTACCAATGGCGGCACGCTGGCGACAGCCGGAAACCTGGTGTTCCAGGGCACCTCGACCGGTGAGTTTCGTGCCTATACTGCCGATACCGGCCAGCAGCTGTGGTCGTTCGAAACCCAGACCGGCGTACTCGCGGCTCCCATGACCTATGCCATTGACGGTGAGCAATATGTCGCCGTTCTGGTCGGCTGGGGTGGTGTTTGGGACGTTTCGGCCGGCGCTCTCGGGGGCGGGATCACACCCAATGTCAGTCGCCTGCTGGTGTTCAAGCTGGGTGCCGATGGTGAACTGCCGCCGCTCAAGCCCACGCCTGCGCTGGTGCTCGATCCCCCGGCACCGGAGGGCACGCCAGAGCAGATCGCGTTGGGCGAGAAGCTCTACACCAACAGCTGCAGCGTCTGCCATGGCAGCAGCGCGGTGGCTGGCAGCCTCAACCCGGACCTGCGGCACAGCTCCACGCTCGGCAAGAAGGATCTGTGGCAACAGGTCGTGCATGACGGCCTGCTGGCGCAGAACGGCATGGTGGCGTGGAACAAGCAGTTTGACCGCGAACAGATCGAAGCCATGCGGCTCTATGTCCTCAAACGGGCGAACGAAGACAAGGCACTGGAGAGCGGCGGCTAACCGCCCGGCAGGAATCTTTCGCTAGGACAACAGCCTCATTCAGGCGTGTTACATTCAGTCGAAGTTAGGCCCTTGCCATCGAGGCAAGGGGAGAACTTCAATGCAATGGATTCCGGTGATCGCCACAGGTATAGCCGCATCTGCTTTCATGGTGCCTGCACAGGCCCTGGCCCAATCGCTCACCAGTGGCGATTACGAGCAATGTTCGGTCTATGATCGAGACGGCGACTTCTCAGGCTATGACAGTGTATGCCTCGAGCGAAAACGCGCGGCATTGCGTCGTTTCGAACGGCGCCGGACACGCGAGACGGTCCGAAACTACAACAGCGGCATCTACAACTGCCCGCTTTATGCCAACAACGGGCATGGCTACCTGAGCACCTACTACACCAACGGCCAGATTGCGCCCTACGGCACGGCATATGACAGCGCCATCAACGGCCGGCCGTGCATCCCGAACCCGATCTACATCACGCCTGGTTACAGGTGACGATCAGCCCCTGAGCTCGTTTTCATACAGCACCAGCAGTCGCGACCATGCGCGCTCGGCTTCGGCCTCATCATAGGTCGGGTTGTCGAGCACGCACCAGCCGTGGTCGCCGCCGTAGACTTCGATCTCGGCGCTGATCCCGCCGGCATCGGCGGCTTCGCGCAGTGCGGTCTTGTCGTCGGGGGCTTTCGCGTCGTCGTTCCTGGCAATGGCGATGAGGTAGCTGGTATCCTTCTCCAGGATCTTGTGCGGGCTGTCCTCATCATCGCGCACCAGCCCGCCGCCGTGGAAACTGGCAGCAGCCTTGACCCGGTCCGGACGGGAATGCGCGCTGTAGACCGTGAACGGACCGCCCATGCAGTATCCCTGCGTGCCGATCCCCTTCGAAGTGTCGACGGCTTCCTGCCCGTCCAGCCAGTCGACCAGCGCATCGGTATCGCGCATGATCGCCGTGCTGGAGAGCTTCGCACGCCATGGTCCGACCTGTTGGAAGCCGCCCCCAGAGCGGAAGTCGACCATGGTCGGAAACTGGTCGCCCGGGACATCGCGATAGTATTGGTTGACCACGAGCACGGCATAGCCCTCGCCGGCGAGCCGCCGCGCCATGACCCGCTTCGCATCGCGCAAGGAAGCGATGTCAGGCCACAGGATCACCGCCGGATGCTTGCCGGCCGCAGGATGCACGAAGAAGGCATCCATCTCACCGTCCTCGGTGTCGATCAGGACCATGTTCTCGACGAGACCGCTTGCACCCGATTCACCATTGCTGGCAGATATCTCGCCAGAGCAGGCCGCCAGCGCCGCAGCCCCGCTTAGCAAGCCGAATTGGCGCCTATTGAGGCCCTTGGCCGCGAGCTTCTTGTCCCAGCCGGCAAGATCACTTTCGTCACACATGCGAATCTCCTCTTTGCGGCGAGGATAGGCGCTTGGCGGACACGAGCAAGCTGGGCCTTAGCACCAGTCCTATCCGCGCATCAGCACCCGCGCACTTTGCCCGTCATCGATGCGGATGATCGCGCCGGTGACGCATTCGCTCGACGGGGCGACGAGATAGAGCAAGGTCGAATCCATCTGTGCCGGGACCGGGATCCGCTTGCGCGCGACATGGTCGGTCGGGTCGCCGATGCGTTCGAACATGCCGTCGGTCATTTCGCTGACGAACATACCCGGCGCGATGGCGTTGACGTTGATCCCGGCATAAGCCCATTCGACGCTGAGCGCTTCGGTCATGCGCGCGATGGCGGTCTTGGTGACGGCATAAAGGGCCGCCCCACCGCCATCATAGCGATAATGCGCGACCGAGCTGATGTTGACGATATTGCCCGGCTTCTTCGCCTCGATCAGCCGCCGCGCGACTTCGCAGGCGAGCAGCCACGGTCCGCGTAGGTTCACGCCCAGCACCTGGTCGACCAGCTCGACGCTCATCTTGTGGGCGCGCTGGGCATCGGGCATCCCGGCATTGTTGACGAGAATGTCGATGGTGTCGAAGGCCTGCTCGCCCGCATCGACCGCCGCCACCAGCGCATCAGCGTCGGTCGCATCCATCTGCACCGCCAGCGCCTTGCCGCCCGCTGCTTCGATTTCGGCCGCCAGCGCCTCCAGCCGGTCCAGCCGCCGCGCCGCGAGCACCACCGCTGCGCCCTGGCTCGCCAGCACCCGGGCGAAACGTTCGCCGAGGCCCGAAGAGGCCCCGGTTACCAGCGCGACGCGCCCGGAAAGGTCCTGCGAATTGTTCGGCAGTGGATAGTCGCTCATCGGTCTGCTCTCCCTTCAGTCCCGCTGCGCCGATACCAGTATCAGCGCCGTGTCAGTGCTACCTCGCTCTGCGCCATCAACTTCTGGATGATATTGGCGACCGGCTCCTCTTCCTTGAGCATGCCGACGCTTTGCCCGGCCATGACCGAGCCGTTCTCGACATCGCCGTCGATCACCGCGCGGCGCAGCGCCCCGGCCCAGAAATGCTCGATCTGCAGCTGGGCCTCGCCCATCTCGATCGCGCCTTCATCGAGCAACTTGGCGACTTCAATTTGCTTGGCGGTGAATTCATCTGTGCCCTTGTTCTTGAGCGCGCGGACCGGGATCACCGGCAGGCGCGGATCGACCTGCACGCTGGTGATGGCATCGCGCGCATTGGCGCGGAAAAAGGCCCTCTTGAAGTTCTCGTGCGCAATCGATTCCTTGGCACAGGCAAAGCGCGTGCCGAGCTGCACGCCGACTGCGCCCATCTCGAGATACCCAGCGATCGCCTGCCCTCGACCAATGCCCCCGGCGACGAACACCAGGTGATCCTCGCTCAATTCGGGCAGGAATTCCTGCGCCAGCACGCTGGTCGAGACCGGGCCGATATGGCCTCCGGCCTCCATTCCTTCGATTACCAGCGCATCGCCACCCGAACGCAGCAGCTTCTTCGCCAGCGCCAGCGTGGGAGCAAAAACGATGACCTTTGCCCCGAACTCCTTGATCGCCTCGACACTGCCCTTGGGCGGAATCCCGCCGGCGAGCACGACATGGCCGACATCGTGCTTCTTGCAGACCTCGATCAGCTCGAACAACTGCGGGTGCATGGTGATGAGGTTCACCCCAAACGGCTTGTCCGTCAGCGCCTTGGTCGCTGCAATCTCGGTATCGAGCAGCTCGGGCGTCATCGCCCCGCAGGCAATTACACCAAAGCCACCAGCGTTGGAGATGGCGGAGACGAGGTTGCGCTCCGACACCCAGCTCATTGCCCCGCACAGGATGGCGTAGTCCGAGCCGAGGAAGTCGGTGCCGCGCTGCATAAGGCGCGAAGTCTTTGGATAGTCAGTCATGGCTGGCGCTTAGGGCGCGTTGCACGGGCGGGCAAGCTCTCAGGCCGCGTCCTCCGCATCGAGACCATAAGCGGTGTGCAGCACGCGCACGGCCAGCTCGGTCTCGTCCTCGTCGATCATGACGCTGACCTTGATCTCGGACGTCGAGATAGCCTGGATGTTGATGCCGCGTTCCGACAGCGCGCGGAACATCGTGCTGGCTACACCCGCATGGCTCTTCATGCCGACACCCACAACGCTGATCTTGGCGATCTGGCTATCGGTAATGATGCGGTTGAAACCAATCTCGTCGCGGCGGTCTTCCAGCAGCGCTTGAGCCCGAGCCAGGTCCGCCTGCGGGACAGTAAAGGTCACGTCTGTCTCGCCCTTGTCGCGGCCGACGTTCTGGATGATCATGTCGACATTGATCGATGCCTGCGCCAGCGGCTCGAAGATATTGGCCACTGCGCCGGGCTTGTCCGGCACGCGGGTCAGGATCACCTTGGCCTCGTTCTTGTCATGCGCGATACCGGTCACAAGCTGGCGTTCCATGTCGCCCTCCTCGAGAATGCGTTCCATTTCCTCTTCCGACACGATCATCGTGCCGGGCAGGTCGTCTGCGGGGGTGGCATCGTCGTCGACGAAGCTGGAGAGGACTTGCACCCGCACCCCCTCCTTCATGGCGAGCCCGACCGAGCGGGTCTGCAACACCTTGGCACCGACCGAGGCCAGCTCCAGCATTTCCTCGTAAGTCACCGCCTTCTGCTTGCGCGCGCGGGCGACAATACGCGGGTCGGTGGTGTAGACCCCGTCGACGTCGGTATAGATGTCGCAGCGGTCGGCCCCGATGGCAGCAGCAACGGCAACGGCCGAGGTATCCGAACCGCCACGCCCCAGCGTAGTGATCCGCCCATCATCGCTGAGGCCCTGGAAACCGGGTATGACAGCGATCGTGCCGCCAGCCATGCTTTCAAGCAGAGCATCATTGTCGATGCTTTCGATCCGGGCCTTGGCGTGCGCTTCGATTGTGTGGACCGGCAACTGCCAGCCCAGCCAGCTGCGCGCCTTGCAGCCCAGCGATTGCAGGGTCAGCGCCAACAGGCCCGAAGTCACCTGCTCGCCCGATGCCACCACCACGTCATATTCCGCCGGATCGTACAGTGCGTTGGCTTCGCGGCAGAAATTGACCAGCCGATCGGTCTCGCCCGCCATCGCGCTGACGACGACCGCGACCTCATCGCCATTCGCAGCCTGCTTGCGTACGATATTGGCCACGCGGCGAATCCGCTCGGTCCCCGCCATCGAGGTTCCGCCGAATTTCATCACGATACGGGCCACTTGGGCGCTCCCGGTTCTGATCCTGCAAGAGCGCTGGGGACTAGGGGCGTGTGGCGCAGATGACAAGCAAGCTTGCGGTTTACGCGGCAATAGCGTTGATTGAACCGAAGGAGAGATCGCCATGCCCGAGCTCAAGCACTTCACAACTGACGTCGCACCGGACATGATCGTGCAGGCATTGCGAGAGGACGGGGCCTGCATCATCGACGACGCTATGGCACCGGGACAGCTCGACCGGCTCATGGCCGAGATCATGCCCTATGTCGAAGCGACCGACATGGGCAGGGACGATTTTACTGGCCGCCAGACGACCCGCACCGGAGCGCTGGTGGCGCGGAGCGAAGCCTGCCGCGAGCTGGTCATGGATGAGCGGCTGATCGGTGCCTGCGACAGCTTTCTCAAGGACTTCTGCGACACCTACCAGCTGCACCTGACTCAGCTGATCCGGATCTTTCCGGGGCAAGGCGAGCAGCCGCTCCACCGCGACCGACTGGCATGGGGCGGCTATCTGCCAGCGTCGCTGGAGCCGCAGCTCAACACCATCTGGGCGGTCACGGACTTCACCCGCGAGAACGGAGCGACGCGCGTGGTGCCCGGTTCCAACCGCTGGGACCCGGAGCGACGCGCTGAAGAGGACGAGATCGCCTTTGCCGAGATGACGACAGGGTCGGTGTTGGTCTATTCGGGCTCGGTCATCCATTCGGGCGGCCGCAACCAGTCGGACAGCGACCGGATGGGCCTCAACATCACCTATTGCCTGGGCTGGCTGCGGCAGGAGGAGAACCAGTACCTCTCCTGCCCGCCGGAAATCGCCAAGGACTTCGCGCCGGAATTGCAGGCACTGCTGGGATACGCCATGGGCAGCTATGCGTTGGGCTATTTCACCCCGCCCTTGCCACCCGGCGAAGGGCCCGAAGTGACCCCACCTGATTGGCTGTTCGGCAGCAATGCCAAGGCCTGGGGCGACAGCCTGTTCGACAGCGTCAACGAACGCGCCAAGAAGGGAGCGATGTGAATGACCACCACCATCCGGCCTGAAGAAGCCGCGCATTTCGGCGCGCTGGCGGCGGAGTGGTGGAATCCCAAGGGCTCCAGCGCGATGCTGCACCGGCTCAATCCGGTCCGGCTTGGCTTTATCCGCGAGGCCATCGACCTTCACTGGGGCGGCGATATCGATTCTCCTTCCCCGCTCGAGGGCAAGACCGCGCTCGATGTCGGCTGCGGCGCAGGGCTGCTGTGCGAGCCGCTAGCGCGGCTGGGCGCCGATGTAACCGGCGTAGATGCAGCGGCTGAGAATGTAGCGGCAGCGAAGGCACACGCGGAGGGTATCGGGCTTTCAATCGACTACCGGCATGGAGAGCTAGCTGCGCTGGGACTTGGCGGGTTCGATCTCGTCACCTGTCTCGAGGTCATCGAGCATGTCGCCGACAAAGAGGCCTTCCTCGCAACGCTGGTCGAACGCCTTGCGCCCGGCGGGCTGATGATTCTTTCCACGCCCAACAAGACCGCGCAATCACGCCTGCTGCTGGTCGGCGCGGCGGAGGCTGTGGGTGCCATTCCCAGGGGCACGCATCATTGGGAAGATTTCATCGCTCCCGACGAGTTGACGGAAATGCTGGAGGCACTGGGCCTGACCGTCACCGAGACCCGCGGTATCGCTTTCTCGCCGATGAAGGGCTTGCACCTGAGCGAGGACCAGTCGCTGAACTACATCTTGAGCGCCAGTCGAGGTTAGTCCTTCCAGAATTCCCCGGCACACCAGCCGTTCCAGACCTTTCCAGGTTCTTCGACAATCTCGCGGGGATTGTCCGTGAAGATGCCATCGACACCGACCTTGCGCAGCGCGACGTAGACCTTGTTATAGCACCCCTCGGCTGCATCACCGCCTGGGCGGTGTCGGTCCGGAGGCAAGAACGCGTTCTCTTTGCGCAGAGTCCATGCATGCACTAGCAGACCTGCTTGTCTGGCATCGTCGGCCATAGCGGTCGCTGTCAGGTCATCATTCAACAGCAACCGCATGTTCACGCCGACTCCGTCGGCATAGGTGGCAATATCCGCCAGCCCGCTTGGTGTTGCCATATCGGCATAGGTCATCCCCAGAACGTCTGCCGGGCCGCCGTCCACGTTGATCAGCTGCACCAGCCTGAATTCGCTGCGCTGGTTGAGCCGACGCAGCGGTTCGATCTCGAAGCTCTGGATAAAGACCGGATCCTCCGCTGTGATCCCGAGCCGTTTCAGCTCCAGCAGCAGCAGGTCGACCGTGTCGAACCCTTCGGCCTGAAGCAGGAACTCGGGATGCTTGAGCTCCGGATAGAGCCCGATGCGCCGCCCGGTCTCGGCTTCCTTCGCCCGTACCAGCTTGACGATCTCTTCCAGCGTCGGGACCTGGTACAGCCCGTCATAGCGCGCGTTCTGTGGGCGGATCGTGGGGATGCGTTCCTTGGCGCGCAAGGTTCGCAACTCGGCCAGCGTGAAGTCTTCCGCGAACCAACCCGCGACATTGCGCCCGTCGATGAACTTGGTGCGATTGCGGTCGGCAAATTCCTCGCGGCTGGCGACATCGGTGGTGTCCGATAGCTCGTTCTCGTGCCGCGCCACCAGCACACCGTCCTTGGTCACAACGAGGTCGGGCTCGATGTAGTCCGCGCCCTGGTCGATGGCGAGCTCATAGGCGGCCAGCGTATGCTCGGGCCGCTCGCCGCTGGCCCCGCGGTGCGCGATGACGATGAAGTCGCTGTCCTGCGACCAGGCAGGCGCCATGGGCAGCGCCAACACTGCCACCGCCACCGCCATGACCGCCAGCAACAATCGCCAATCAAGCATTCTCGCCATCCATCAATCCTATCGCGCGTTTCACGGCATCGAGCCGCTCCTGCCCCTGTCCCGCAATGCGGGTGAAGGGGACATGAGCATCGAGCAGCACCTGCTCCGCTATCTTTGCGAAACGGTGACGTTCATCGGGATCGGCGAAGTAGCGCGTCCCGTCATCGACCCATGGCAGGTCCGGCTCCATCAGCAGGTAGTGATCCGCCTTGGGCATCTGCATCAGCTCGTCGGGCCGCTCGCCCAGCAGCATCTCGCACCACGCCGCCGTCATCAGGGCATCGGTATCGAGCAGCAGAACCGGCCCGGCCCAGCGCTCAGTCGCTTGCGCCATTGCCTGCTGCGCGCGCCCGATCAGCAGCAGGTCATGCATTGTCAGCGGAGCGGTATGCACTTCGCAGTGACTGCGACCATATTCGGGCACGGTGATGATGCCATGCTCCGCTGCCAAATGCGCAGCGAGTGTCGATTTGCCGGTGCTCTCGGTCCCGTGCAGGCAGATGCGCTTGCGATAATGCGCCTGCACAGGCGCGGGCAACAGGTCCCAATGCGTGGGCGGATCGGCCCGCACCGCACTGGCCGAAAGCCTCGACAACCGATCCTCCGCCATGCCCAATATCCGGCCACCAAGCGGCACGAAGACTCCACCAACGGTCTGCGCGAGTTCGGCACCATAGGCCTCACCGGCAAAGACATAGTCGATCGGTTCCGGGTGGGATTCAGCGACAATCCCGCGCCAGATCGGCCAGAAGTCTGCACTCTCTTGCGGTTCCTGCGGCACCACTGCGCCATGACCGACCACGCGGCAATCGGGGAACATCTGGCGCATCCATGCCAGCCGCTGCTCACCCGGGATCGAATCATCGGGCAGCCAGCACACCAGCACCGTCAGCTCGTCCACCAGAACGCGCGCCGCCTCGATCAGCGCGATGTGTCCGGCATGCGGTGGCATGAACTTGCCGAGCAGGAAGCCGCGCTTGCTCACGCGACCGCTTCGCTCTTGCGCTCGGCCCGTATCCACTGAATCAGGCCCATCGTCGCGAGGATCAGGAATGCACCATAAAGCCCTGCAGTCAGCTGCAAACCGCGCTCGATGTAGAGGAAGATCGCGCCCACATTGATCGCGATCCACAGGATCCAGTTCTCAATCCGGCGGATGGAGAGCAGGATCTGCGCCACCACGCTCGCCCCGGTGATCGCGGCATCGGCATAGGGCATCGCCGCATCGGTGAAGCGCGCCATGCCCCAGCCGACCGTCAGCGTAACCAGCGCCACCGCTAGCAGCGATCCGAACCGTGCCGGCCATTCGAGCCAGCTCACTTCTACGGCTTCGACCAGCCCGCCTGCGCGAGCCCACAGCCACCAGCCCCATGCCTGCACGACGAAGAAAAACACCTGCAAGACGGCTTCACCATAGAGCCGCGCTTCCCAGAAGATCAGCATATAGAGCGCGACCATCGCCATCCCGAACGGGTAGTTCCAGATGCTGCGCCGCACGACCAGGCCGACATTGGCCAGCCCGAGGATGACCGCGATGATCTCCAGCGTGTTCACCGCATCAGCTCCAGGCGTTTTCCCACTCGCTCTCATTGAAGCCGATCAGCACGCGCTCGCCATCCTCATGCTCGGCGACCGGACGCTTGATCATGCTCGGATGCACGACCATCAATTCGATGGCCTTGTCGCGGTCGATGTCGGCCTTCTCGGTATCGCTCAGCTTGCGAAAGGTCGTCCCGCGCCTGTTGAGCAGCACTTCCCAGCCCACCGCATCGGCCCAGCGCGCGAGATTGGCGGCGTCCGCGCCTTCCTTCTTGTAGTCGTGGAAGGTGTAATCGACACTCTTCGCCTCGAGCCACTTGCGGGCCTTCTTGATGGTGTCGCAATTGGGGATGCCGTAAACGTGGATTGTCATTTTTCACTCGTCATTGCGAGCAGCCGCGAGGCTGCGCGGCAATCCAGGGCCAAACTCCGAGGCGCGCAGTTTCGTCCATGGATTGCTTCGTCGCTGCGCTCCTCGCAATGACGGGGTTGGGGGTCAAGCGCTTGGCGTCAGATGCGCATCTGCAATGGCGACCGCCAGCGCATCGGCGGCGTCCGCCCCGGCAATCTGCGCACCGGGTAGCAGCACCTTCAACATCGCCTGTACCTGGGCCTTGTCCGCCCCGCCGGTGCCGACAACAGCTTTTTTGACCAGCCGCGCCGCATGCTCGTTGACGCTCAGCCCGCCTGCCGCACAGGCCGCCAGCACACAGCCCCGCGCCTGCGCCAGCTTGAGTGTCGATTGCGGGTTCTTGTTGACGAAGATCTCTTCCGCCGCCGCCCGGTCGGGCGCATGCGCAGCAATCACCGCGCGGATGGCATCGTGCAAATGGTGTAGCCGCTCGGCAATGGGCGCCTTGGCATCGGTCTTCACCTGGCCATTGGCGACATGCGCAATGCGCGATCCCTCGCTGCGGATCACGCCCCAGCCCGTGCAGCTGAGCGAAGGGTCAAGGCCGAGGATGAACATGGATTAGAGCCGCAGCCCCAGCCGCGGTCCGAAGTGCACCATAGCGAGGTAGAGCGCGACCGTGAGCACGCAGCCCGCCGCAAGCGAGACCCAGAACCCATAGCCCTGCCGCAGCATGAGCGGGATCAGGAGGAACATCGGCAGGCTGGGCAGCACGAACCAGAAGGTCGATTGCGCATGGACTGCCATGTTCTTGGCATCGGGTCGGGAAAACCACAGGAAGATCATGCCCAGGATCGAGACCAGCGGCAGCGACGCGATCAACGCTGCTGCTGTCGGCAACCTGCGCCCGACTTCGGCAATCGCCGCGATCATGGCACCGGCCAGCAGCGCCTTCGCGACGAAACTCCACATCAGTCGAGCTTCTCCATGACTTCGTCCGAGATGTCGTAATTGCCCCAGACGGTCTGGACGTCGTCATCGTCGTCGAGCGCGTCGACCAGTTTTAACAAGGTGCTGGCGTCCTTTTCGTCGAGCTCAACGGTCAGGTTGGGCTTCCACGCCAGCTTTACTTCCTTGGCTTCACCGAGCGCGGCTTCGAGCGAAGTGGCGACTTCATGCAGGTCTTCGGCAGCGGTCCATATCTCGTGACCGTCCTCGGAAGACTGGATATCTTCGGCCCCGGCTTCAAGGGCTGCCTCAAGCACCTTTTCCTCGTCGCCTGCCTCGGCACCGTATTCAATGTAGCCGAGCCGCTCGAACCCATGCGCGACCGATCCTTCAGTGCCAAGGTTGCCGCCGTTCTTGCTGAATGCGGTGCGAATCGAAGTCGCAGTGCGGTTGCGATTGTCGGTCAGCGCTTCGACGATGATCGCGCTGCCACCTGGGCCATAGCCCTCGTAGCGCACATTCTCGTAGCTCTCGCCGTCATTGGCCGAAGCCTTGTCGATCGCGCGCTGGATGTTGTCCTTGGGCATGGACTGCGCCTTGGCGGTGTTGATCGCGAGCCTGAGGCGCGGGTTCATGTCCGGATCGGGCGTGCCCATCTTGGCCGCGACAGTGATCTCGCGGCTGAGCTTGGAAAACAGGTTGGAGCGTTTCTTGTCCTGCGCACCCTTGCGGTGCATAATATTCTTGAATTTGGAATGGCCTGCCATGGGAACTCTTGGTGTTTGGCTGATGGAATGCTGCGCGCGGCCTAGCCCAGCAGAACCCGCGCTTCAATCGTGCAATGCCCCGCAGGCTGAAGTCATTCCCCGGCCCGCTCCGGAATCACAACCCGACCGCGATCATATTCGAGCACCCCGGGGATCGGTGCAAGGCGGTTGACGCTGGCCGCGCCGGGCTCGGCAAACATTCCGACCGGATGATATTCGGCGAGCACCGAGGGCAAGCCTTCGATCGCTGTTGGCACCGGGTCGCCGGCCTTCGCCGGGATCAACGCCTGGCCCAGGACGAAGCCATATTGCGACATCTGCTTGCCAAGATTGTCTTCAAGATTGGGGACCGGCGAGTCTTCATGCACCTTGTCAGCAAACAGAGCGCCCATCCGCGTGATGGTGCCGGGCGCAGCATCGAACTTGACCGTGCCGAGGCAGTTACAGGTTGCGAGACCGCGCGTGGAAACTGCGACCCCATAGAGCACATACGTGCCCGGCGGGACTTCGACGAGGAAGGTGTCGCTTTCTTCCAGTGGCTTGCCCATGTCGACCGCGAAGGTGTTTTGCACCCCGTCCCACGAAAACTGGAATTCCTCGAAACTCTCGACGGGGCCGCCCTTGGCCTTACGCTTGAGCTTGGGCAGTGCCTTTTCATAGGCCAGACGCTTGGCCTCGCGGTAGAGCGCGATCTCCGGCTCTGTCGGCACCCGCATGAAGACATGGGTAATCTTCATGACACCAGACTTGGCTCGGCTCGAATCGAACAGCAAATAGGCCTTGTCAGGCTGGAGCGCAGCTGGTGCCACTGTGTGGTTGGCGACGCCTTCAGCATCCTTGGCCCACGCAGGAGCGGCAGCCAGCAACAGGACGATAGCGGAAATCAGCGTTTTCATTCAGTCACCTGCGGTGCTTGCGGAGCGGGGTTGGTGGCAAGCGTGGCCTGCATGATCATGCTCTTGGCAGGTTCGGCGTCCCAGATCGCGTCATAGGCGGCTTCATCCATCGCGTAGCGCACATAGCCGCGCCTCTCCATGCACAGCCGCATCTTGTTGTTGCGCAGCCCGCGCTCCAGCTTTGGCAGGATGATGGCCGATATGGCGGCCCCGACCAGTCCAAAGGCGTTGCCGCCCTGCGCAACCTTGCGGTTGTTGTCTTCCACCCAGGGTACGAAACCTGGCAGGGGCAAATACGATCCGGTAACAAGCACGCTGCGGCACTCGGCAAAATCGAGCAGCGCATCGTCAAACCCGATCTCTGCATTGTGGAAGAAGAAGAACTTGTAGCCATTCTTGGCCACCTGTGGATCGTCACCATAGGTGATCGCTGGCAACTCGACAGCATCCTTGTCAGGCAGGCTCTCTTGCGCCGCAAGACTCTGCGGCACGACGAGCGCGAGACAAGCCAGCATCGGGATGATTCTCATAATCTACGACCTCCTGCGTCGCCGTGGGGCGTCGCCTGCAATCCGCACGGGTGCGGTTTTTCGGCTGTGAGTCAAGTCGGCAGGTGCTGCTGCAGGAAAGCCAACACAGCAGCGTTGAAGGCATCGTTCTTGTCGCCCGCCACCATGTGGCCCGCGTCGCTGACGTCGATGGCTTGTGCATGGGGGACCATCGCTTGGAACTCGGCGATGCTTTCGTCCGAGACGATATCGCTGAGCTTGCCGCGCACCACCAGCACGGGGAGCTGGTGCATGTGCCCCAGTCTCTCGGTCGAGCGCAGCAATGGCTCGCGAAAGTCGCGCGGGTTCTCGACATCGAACATCACCGGGTCCCAATGCCAGTAGAGCCGCCCGTCCTCTCGCAGGCGCAGGTTCTTCATCAAGCCTCTGGGGTCCTTGGGGCGCGGACGCTCTGGGTAATAGGCGGCGACGGCATCGGCGGCGTCCTCCAGCGAAGCGAAGCCAGCATGATGCGCGTTCATGAAGCTGGTGATGCGGGTGACGCCCTCGGGCTCCATCTGCGGGACGATATCGACCAACACCAGCGCCTGTGGCCACGCGCCCTCACCAATGGCATGGATCGAAGTCAGCCCGCCCATCGATGCACCGACCAGCGCATAGGGACCCGGGATGGCATCGGTGACAGCGTGGATATCGGTGACGCGGTCGGCGATGGTGTAGGCGCGGTTCGTGGACCAGTCGCTCTCGCCATGGCCGCGCGCGTCCATATTGGCGACGCGGTATCCGGCGTCGGCCAGCGCATACATCGCCTTGGCCCAGCTGTGCCGGGTCTGCCCGCCGCCGTGCATGAGGATGACGAGCGGCGCGCCCTCGGGCCCGAGCACATCGCCGACCAGCGTCAGCCCGTCGATGCTGGTGAATTCGGTACGGACGGCTTCGGCCAAGCGTTTCAGACCTTCACCGCAGTGCCGCTGGCGCTGACCATCAGCATCGAGCCCGTATCGCCGATGACTTCGTAATCGAGATCGATCCCGACCACGGCATTGCCGCCGCGCGCCGCGCATTCGGCCTGCAGTTCCTCGATCGCCTGGTTGCGGGCATCGGCCAGGATCCGTTCGTAGCTGCCCGAACGGCCGCCCACGATATCGCGGATATTGGCGAACAGGTCGCGGAAGATGTTCGCGCCGACGATCACTTCGCCAGTGACGATGCCGAGGTACTGCTGGATCGGCTGACCCTCGATGGTGGGAGTGGTGGTAACGATGACACCGCGCGCGTCTTTCCATGGGCCGGCCATCCGGGCTTCCTCCTATGCCTTGCTGCGGCGGCGATTTCCGAAATGCCGGAAGAAGCCCCCGATGAAACCGAACATGGCTCCGATCTGCCATGCGGGGACAATCTTCCCAAACAGCATTTCCGACATATTGTCGAAGACCTGCGGGAACACCAGTCCGCCCAGCCAGCCAGCTGCGGCTCCGAGCACCATCAGGACAAGCGCAGACAGCGCGGCGACGAGCGGCACCAACAGGAGGCCGACAGCGAGTGCGATCAGTTTTTGCATAGGTGTATTAGTGGGTTAAATCACTTGCCGAGTCAAGGATTTCGCCATCAATCACCCCATCCCGAGCGCGGCCTTGTACGTATCGAGGATCATTTCCTGCTCGCTGCGATCGTCAGGCTTCATCTTCCGCAGGCGCACGATCTGGCGCATGATCTTGGGGTCGTAGCCGACCGCCTTGGCCTCGGCATAGACGTCGCGGATATCGTCGGCGATGCCCTTCTTTTCTTCCTCGAGGCGTTCGATGCGCTCGATCAGCAGGCGCAGGCGGTCGTCGGTGGCTTCGGCCATGATGGTCTCCAAGAATCAGGTGAGAATCAGTTGGGGGCTCGATAGCCAGACCGCGCGCGCGATTGAACCGGGTGGGAAAATTATTCCTGTGCGTTCTTCGCAATGCTGGCTTCCATCGCCGCCAGCTGTTCCTCGGTCGCAGGGGTCTGGCGGGTTGCTTTCCACCTCTCCATCGGCATGCCGTGGATCAGCTCACGCGCGGCCGCCTTGTCGCCATCATAGCCCCCATCGCGAATCCAGTCGGCGAGGCAATTGCGGCAGAAGCCTGCCAGCCCCATCAGCTCGATGTTCTGCGCGTCGTGGCGATGGCGCAAGTGCCGCACCAGCCGGCGGAAGGCAGCGGCGGCAACCGCATCGTCCAAAGCGTCGAGAGAGTCTGCATTCGTATCCATTGAAACCAATTCCTTGAGTTGCAACACAGCTATGTCATAGCGTTGCCCCGATGCAAAAGTTCGATCCTCGTGGCCGCAAGGTCAAGATCCTCGCAACGGTTGGCCCGGCCAGCCGCGATCCCGAAATGTTGCGCCGCCTGTTCAAGGCCGGGGCAGACGCCTTCCGCGTCAACATGAGCCATGGCGACCACGCCACCCATGCCGAAACGATGAAGGCAATCCGCGAGCTCGAGCGCGAATTCTACCGCCCCGTCGCCATCCTCTGCGACCTGCAGGGGCCCAAGCTGCGGGTCGGCACATTCAAAGACGGCAAGGCGGTCATCCGCCATTCGGGCCACTTCACGCTCGACCGCAATCCCGAGCCTGGCGACGAAACTCGTGTCGAACTGCCGCATCCCGAACTGTTTGGCCTCATGAGCAAGGGCGACCGGCTGCTGATCAACGACGGGAAGATCCGGCTGGTGGTGAAGGAGGCCGATGACGAGCGGATCTTCTGCTCGGCCGAAGTTGGCGGGGTTATTTCCGACCGTAAGGGCGTGAATGTACCCGATGCCGAAGTGCCAATCCCGGCGCTGACCGGCAAGGATCGCAAGGACCTGGCCTTCGCGATGGAGAACGGGGCCGACTGGATCGGGCTTAGCTTCGTCCAGCGCCCCGAAGACCTTGCCGAAGCGCGAAAGTTGATGGGCGGTAAGGGCGCTCTCTGCGCCAAGATCGAGAAGCCGATGGCCGTGCGCCGGCTCGACGAGCTGATCGAGATGTCCGACGGGATCATGGTCGCGCGCGGAGACCTGGGCGTTGAGCTGGAGCCGCAGGAAGTCCCGCCACTGCAAAAGAAGATCGTCAACGCAGCACGCCTCAAGGGCAAGCCGGTGATTGTCGCCACGCAGATGCTGGAATCGATGATTGAAAGCCCGGCCCCGACCCGTGCCGAAGTCTCCGACGTCGCCAACGCTGTCTATGACGGGGCCGATGCAGTAATGCTGAGTGCAGAGACCGCTGCCGGCGAATGGCCCGAGGAAGCCGTTACCATCATGCACAAGATCGCGCACCAGGTGGAACGCGATCCGGACTATATCGAGCGGGTTCGCCTGCTCGATACACCGCCCGATCCCACCACTGCCGATGCACTGGCGCACGCCTGCATGACCATTGCCGACACAGTGAAGATTGGCGCCATTACCGTTTTCACGGGAAGCGGTTCGACGGCCCGGCGGGTCGCGCGCGAGCGACCGAGCGTGCCAATGCTGGTCCTGACCCCGTCGATGCGCACCGCCCGGCGCATGGGCCTGCTATGGGGCGCGCATGCGGTCGCGACCAAGGATATCGGCAGCTTCGAAGAGATGATCGCCAAGGGCAAGCGCATGGCGCTGCGCCACGGATTCGGCGAAGCGGGCAGCAAGCTGATCGCGCTGGCCGGCGTGCCGTTCGGGACCCCGGGCAGCACGAACCTGCTGCACATCGTGACGCTGAGTGGGGATGAGCTGGAGAAGTACGAGGGGTAGGCTCTATGTCTACCTCGCTTCGTCATCCCGGACTTGATCCGGGATCCCACTTCTTGGTGGCGATGTGGTTCTGAAAGAAAGCGGGACCCCGGCTCGGAGGCGGGGATGACGGGGATTAGAGATTGGCGGCGGTTTTCAACCGCGCCCGCGCCTCCTCTTCTCCAATCAGAGGCAGCAGTTCGCCCATATCCGGGCCGTGGTTCATGCCCGTAAGCGCCTTACGCAGTGGCAGGAACAGCGCCTTGCCCTTGCGGCCCGTGCTGTCCTTGAGCTTGGCGGTGACCGCGTGCCACGGGTCGTCTCCCCATTCGAGCGCATCGGCGGCCTCGGCGAGATATTCCCGATCCTCGTCCGAGAACTCCACCTGCTCGATGGGTCCGGTGACCAGCCGCCACCATTCACCCGCCTCTTCGACGGTCGAGAGGTTGGGCTGGATCGCATGCCAGCCGGCGGCATCGATCCCTTCGGGCAGGCGGTCTTTGACTGCATCGAAGGTCATTGCATGGACAATGGCCGTATTGACCCGCTCCAGCTCGGCATCGTCGAACTTGGCGGGAGCGCGCCCGAAGGTCGAAAGATCGAATGTATCGAGCAGCAATTGGCGGTCCGCGATGGCCTCGACCGGCAGTGAAGTGCCGAGCCGCGCCAGCATCGCTACGATCGCTTCCGGCTCGATGCCCTTCTCGCGGAATGCGTCGCAACCAAGCGAACCGAGCCGTTTCGAGAGCTTGCCTTCCTTGCCCACCAGCAACGCCTCATGCGCAAGCTCTGGAGGATTTTGCTGCACTTCATGCTGCGCAGCATAAAGTGCGGTAAACATCTGAATTTGCACGGCAGTATTCGACACATGGTCCTCGCCGCGCAGGACATGGGTAATACCCATGTCGATATCGTCAACCGCGCTTGGCAACATGTAGAGCCATGAACCATCGGCGCGGCGGATCACCGGGTCGGACAGCGTCGCCGGATCGAATTTCTGTGGACCGCGCACGCCATCGTGCCAGCTGATCGGCTCGTCATGATCGAGCTTGAAGCGCCAGTGCGTGGCAATGCCCTCGGCTTCCTTGGCCGCGCGTTCCTCGTCGCTGAGCTTGAGCGCGCCGCGATCATAGATCGGTGGCAGCCCGCGCCCGAGCTGGATCTTTCGCTTGAGCTCAAGCTCCTGCGCAGTCTCATAGGCGGGATAGACACGGCCTGCCGTCTTCAGCGCCTCGAAGGCAGCTTCGTATTTCTCCAGCCGCTCCGACTGGCGCTCCTCGCCATCGGGCTCCAGACCCAGCCACGCAAGGTCGGCACGTATGGCCTCGACATATTCCTCTTTGCTGCGCTCGGCATCGGTATCGTCGATCCGCAGCAGGAAAGTGCCGCCATTCTTCTTGGCGAGCATCCAGTTGTGGAGCGCAGTGCGAATATTGCCGACGTGGAGCCGCCCGGTGGGCGAAGGGGCGAAACGGGTTGCTACCATGGCGCTTGCGCTAGCGGGATTTTCGCCACATTCAAAGCGCAACCATGAAGGGGAGAGCCATGGACGACAGCGATTTCACCCGCACCCTCGAAGCCGCCAACCTGCCCGGAGCAGCGGCGATGCTCGTCGATGCAGACGGAGTGCGATACACGCACGCCTTCGGCCATGCCGATGCCATCAACGGTACGCCAATGACGCTCGACACGCCGTGCCAGATCGCCAGCATGACCAAAGCCCTTGTGTCGGTAGGGGCGATGCAGCTGGTGGAGCAGGGCAAGCTCTCGCTCGACGATCCGGTCGATGACGTGTTGCCCGACCTGGCCGATCCTCAGGTGCTGACCGGTTTCGACGCCAGCGGCGCACCTGAGCTGCGTCCGGCCGCCCGCCCGATCACCCTGCGCCACTTGCTCACGCACACCGCCGGGCTGGGTTATTTCTTCATCCACCCGCAGATCCTGCGCTATTATGCCCACGCCGGAATGCCGGTGCCCGGTTCGCGCGACAGCGTGAAGATGCCGCTGATGTTCGATCCGGGTGACAGCTGGGAATACAGCGTTGGCACCGACTGGGTCGGGCTGGCAATCGAGAGCGCAACGGGCGAGCGGCTTCGCGACTACATGTCGGCCAATGTCTTCGCGCCGCTCGAAATGGCCAACACCGGCTTCCTCGATGCTCCGGCGGAAGGCGCGGCTACGGTGCACCGGCGCAAGCCCGAAGGCGGGTTCGTGGCTGAACCGATGTTCCTCGGCGGCGGAGAGTTCGACAGTGGCGGCGGCGGGCTGACCTCCACCGCGCCTGACTATGCGCGGTTCCTGCAGGCGATGCTGCGCGGCGGCGAACTGGGCGGCAACCGCATCCTGAGCGAAGATAGTGTCGCTGAGATGGGCCGCAACCAGGTCGGCGAATTGCGCGCGGGCTATATGGGCTCGGCCATGCCCGAGCTCGCCGCACCGTTCGACAACTTTCCTGACATGCACACCGGTTGGGGCCTGGGCTTCCTGATCAATCCCGAGCGGGGACCCAATGGCCGCTCACCCGGCAGCCTCGCCTGGGCAGGGATCTTCAACAGCTACTACTGGATCGATCCCACCGAAGGTGTGGGCGGCGTGTTCGTGTCGCAACTGGCGCCGTTCGGCGACCAAGGCGCGCTTGACTCTTTCGGGGCGCTGGAGCGGATGGCTTACGCGTGACGTGCTTGGCTGAAGCCAACGCGTGATGGGAGAAAGAAAAACCCCGCCGGAAGCGAACCTCCGGCGGGGTAATTCCTGTCAGCTGGAGAACCGGCTTACTCTTCGGTCGCCTCGGGAGCTTCCGGCTTGGCGTCGCCGCCGCCCATAGCAGCGGCCATGGCGTCGGCATCCATCACCTCGGCTTCCGGTTCCTTCTCTGCTTCGCCTGAGGCAGCGAGGGCTTCCTGCTGCTTCTTCCACTGCGCGCGCAGCGCAGCGTCGCGGGCCGAAGCGGTCACGCGCATACGGTTCATGCCTGCACCGGTACCGGCGGGGATCAGGCGACCGACGATAACGTTCTCCTTCAGACCGATCAGCGTGTCCTTCTTGCCTTCGACCGAAGCCTGAGTGAGGACACGGGTAGTCTCCTGGAACGACGCCGCCGAAATGAACGAACGGGTCTGGAGCGAAGCCTTGGTGATGCCGAGCAGGACCGGATTGCCGGTTGCCGGCTTCTTGCCCTTGCCAAGCTTGGCGTTGGCTTCGTCCATTTCTTCACGATCGACCTGTTCGCCCGGCAGCAGCACGGTGTCGCCGCCATCGGTGATCTCGACCTTCTGCAGCATCTGGCGAACGATCACCTCGATGTGCTTGTCGTTGATCTTCACGCCCTGCAGTCGGTAGACTTCCTGGATCTCGGTGCAGAGATACTCGGCCAGCGCTTCGACGCCCAGGACATCGAGGATGTCGTGCGGGTTCGGGCTGCCCGAGATCAGGGTATCGCCCTTCTTCACGAAGTCGCCTTCCTGGACGTCGATCACCTTGGTCTTGGGGATCAGGTACTCGACTGCTTCACCTTCCTCGGGAACGATCGCGATCTTGCGCTTGGCCTTGTATTCGCGAACGAATTCGATCTTGCCGGAAATCTTGGCGATGATCGCATTGTCCTTCGGAATACGCGCTTCGAACAGCTCGGCAACACGCGGCAGACCGCCGGTGATGTCGCGGGTCTTGGCGGCTTCACGCGAAGCACGGGCGAGGATGTCGCCTGCTTCGACGGTCTGGCCGTCTTCGACCGACAGTGTCGTACCCGGAGCGAGCATATAGCGCGCTGCTTCGTCTTCGCCGTCCTTGGCCCCTTCGTTGAAGAGAGTCAGGCGCGGACGCAGGTCTTCCTTCTTCTTGCGACCGGTGGCACGGTTTTCCGTGACGACACGCTGGGCGATCCCGGTGGCGTCGTCGGTCTGCTCTTCGAGAGTGGTGCCTTCGACGAGGTCCTGGAACTTCACGACACCCGACTGTTCGGTGATGATCGGCAAGGAGAACGGGTCCCATTCAGCCAGGCGATCGCCTTCCTTCACCTTGGCGCCATCCTTGTGCATCAGCACGGTACCGTAAGGAACCTTGTGGATTTCGCGCTCGCGGCCTTCAGCGTCGATCACCGCCAGCTCGCCGTTGCGAGCGAGGCTGAGAATGCGACCACGCTTGTCAACGATAGTCGGCATGTCGCGATATTCGACCTTACCGTCCGAAATCGACTCCAGGTGGCTGGTTTCGTTGAGCTGTGCCGCGCCGCCGATGTGGAAGGTCCGCATGGTCAACTGGGTGCCCGGCTCACCGATCGACTGCGCGGCGATGACGCCGACAGCTTCACCGATGTTTACCGGCGTACCGCGAGCCAGGTCGCGGCCGTAGCACTTGGCGCACACGCCCTGGTCGGCTTCGCAGACCAGTGGCGAGCGGATCTTGGCGACCTGCACTTCGGCTTCCTCGATGGCCTTGACCATCGGCTCGTCCATCAGCGTGCCGGCCTTGACGATGACTTCCCCGGTCTTGGCATTGACGAGGTCTTCGACCAGCGTACGACCAAGGATACGTTCACCGAGCGATGCGATCACCGAACCACCCTGCACGATCGCGCGCATTTCCAGCGCGTTGTCGGTCTTGCAGTCTTCCTCGACGATGACGCAATCCTGCGACACGTCGACGAGACGGCGAGTCAGGTAGCCCGAGTTCGCGGTCTTGAGCGCGGTATCGGCGAGGCCCTTGCGCGCACCGTGAGTCGAGTTGAAGTATTCAAGGACGGTCAGGCCCTCCTTGAAGTTCGAGATGATCGGGTTCTCGATGATCTCGCCCGACGGCTTGGCCATGAGGCCGCGCATGCCGGCGAGCTGCTTCATCTGTGCCGGCGAACCACGCGCGCCCGAGTGGCTCATCATGTAGATCGAGTTGATCTGCGATTCCTTGCCATCCTTGTCGAAGGTCTGCGACTTGATCTCCGCCATCATGGCGTCGGCCACCTGGTCGCCACAGCGGCTCCAGGCGTCGATCACCTTGTTGTACTTTTCCTGCTGGGTGATCAGGCCGTCCTGATACTGCTGCTCATAGTCGGCAACCAGCTTCTTGGTTTCCTCGATCATGCCTTCCTTGCTGTCCGGAATGATCATGTCGTCCTTGCCGAAGCTGATGCCGGCCTTGAACGCGTGGCGGAAGCCGAGGACCATGATGGCGTCAGCGAACAGCACCGTGTCCTTCTGGCCGGTATGACGATAGACCTGGTCGATGACGTCGCCGATTTCCTTCTTGGTCAGGAGGCGGTTGACGATGTCGTAAGGAACCTTGTGGTTCTTCGGCAGGCATTCGCCGATCAGCATACGGCCCGGCGTGGTGACGAAGCGCTTCATTTGCGTCTTGCCGTCTTCATCGGCCTGCGGGACGCGAGCGATGATCTTGGTGTGCAGCGTAACCGACTTGGTTTCCAACGCCTGGTGGACTTCGGCCATGTCGGCAAAGCGCGGCAGCTTCTCGATCTTCTCACCGTTCTCTTCGATGAACTCGGGCGTCTTCTCCTGCCGCTCCATCGAGAGGTAGTAGAGGCCGAGGACCATGTCCTGTGAAGGCACGATGATCGGCTTGCCGTTGGCGGGCGAGAGGATGTTGTTGGTCGACATCATCAGCACGCGCGCTTCCAGCTGTGCCTCGAGGCTCAGCGGAACGTGGACAGCCATCTGGTCACCATCGAAGTCGGCGTTGAAGGCCGAGCAGACGAGCGGGTGCAGCTGGATGGCCTTGCCTTCGATCAGCACCGGCTCGAACGCCTGGATGCCAAGACGGTGAAGCGTCGGCGCGCGGTTCAAGAGGACCGGGTGCTCGCGAATGACTTCGTCGAGGATGTCCCAGACTTCCTTGCGCTCCTTCTCGACCCACTTCTTGGCCTGCTTGAGGGTCATCGACAGACCCTTGGCATCGAGACGGGCGTAGATGAACGGCTTGAACAGCTCGAGCGCCATCTTCTTGGGCAGGCCGCACTGGTGCAGCTTGAGCTCCGGCCCGGTCACGATGACCGAGCGGCCCGAATAGTCGACGCGCTTGCCGAGCAGGTTCTGGCGGAAGCGACCCTGCTTGCCCTTGAGCATGTCGCTGAGCGACTTGAGCGGTCGCTTGTTGGCACCGGTGATCACACGGCCGCGGCGACCGTTGTCGAACAGCGCATCGACCGATTCCTGCAGCATGCGCTTCTCGTTGCGGACGATGATATCCGGCGCGCGCAGCTCGATCAGGCGCTTCAAGCGGTTGTTGCGGTTGATGACGCGGCGATAGAGATCGTTGAGGTCCGAGGTCGCGAACCGGCCACCGTCGAGCGGCACCAGCGGGCGCAGCTCGGGCGGAATGACCGGAACGACTTCGAGGATCATCCATTCCGGACGGTTGCCGGATTCGATGAAGCTCTCGACGACCTTAAGGCGCTTGATGATCTTGGCGGGCTTGAGCTTGGACTTGGTGGTCGCCAGCTCTTCCATCAGGTCCTCTTTCTCCTGCTCGAGATCGAGGTCCATTAGCATGATCTTGACCGCTTCGGCGCCGATCCCGGCGGTGAAGGCATCTTCGCCATACTCGTCCTGCGCTTCGAGGAGCTCGTCCTCGGTCAGCAGCTGGAACTTCTCCAGAGGGGTCAGGCCCGGCTCGGTGACGATGTAGTTCTCGAAATAGAGAACCCGCTCGAGCTGCTTCAATTGCATGTCGAGCAGCAGGCCGATGCGCGATGGCAGCGACTTCAGGAACCAGATGTGTGCCACCGGAGCCGCCAGCTCGATGTGGCCCATGCGCTCGCGGCGAACCTTGGTGACAGTGACTTCGACGCCGCACTTCTCGCACACGACGCCCTTGTACTTCATGCGCTTGTACTTGCCGCACAGGCATTCGTAATCCTTCACCGGACCGAAGATGCGGGCACAGAACAACCCGTCACGTTCGGGCTTGAACGTCCGGTAGTTGATCGTTTCCGGCTTCTTGATCTCGCCGAACGACCAGCTGCGGATACGCTCGGGGCTCGCGATCCCGATCTGGATCTGGTCGAACGTTTCGGGCTTGGCCATCTGGTTGGTGAATTTGGTCAGTTCGTTCATGGCGTTTCTTCGGTTCCTGTGCGCCTTGCGGCGGCTTCTCAATTCATCGGGCGGGCGGCGGACTTGTGTCAGGTCATTCCGGATAGGGTGGGCGGCAATTGTATCGGGGGCCGGTCAGGGACATTGTCGGCATCGAGCGGATGCGGCAGCTGCGAGACCGGCTCACGTTTCTGCGAACGATCCTTCCGCAGCAGCGTCACTTCGACCAGCTCGAGCAGCTCGCCGTCGCGGGTGGCAAGCGGCTCGGCATGGTTGTTGGCATGCATGTGCACGACATCGAAATGCCGCGACAGGCGGGTAATCACGGGAGCCATCACCAGCCGACCAAAATCGGTGGCAAGGGCATCGAGATGATGCAGCTCCAGCACGATGACACGAAAGCGGCCGAGCAGCGCGTCGCTGGCCTGCGCCAGTGCGAGCCATTCATGCCCTTCGATATCCATCTGCAGCATGAGGTCTTCTGAGCCAGGCGCCTTGGCCGCGACCCAGTCGTCCAGAGTGATGGTGTCGCCGTGGCTGTCGATACCGATGTATTTCGGTTCGAAATCGTTGGCGGCGTCGTCGAGCGGCGAACGCTCGATCGACCCATCGGCCTGGAAGCTGCGGATACCACGCGCGATGCAGTCCCGCTCGAACTCGGCGGTGGTATCGACGCCCGGCGAAAACACGGCGGCAATGCCGTCGAGGTCGTCAGGCACGAGATAGCCACCGTCATGCGCGGCACCAAGACGCACCAGCTCATGCCCGGTCTCCACCGGGCGCAGACCCGCCAGCACAGCGCGCAGGGCTGCGCCATCCGGCTCGCGCCGGATAACGAGGCCCTGTGAACCGGCCAGGTTTCGGATCATCCTGCTGATACGCATCGTTCCGTGATCGCCTTCGCCGCAAAGCGAAGGCTGCCCACGTCCTCCTTGTTACTCCGCTGCGATCTTCAGGCCGTCGTCGTCCTCGTCATCGCCGTCGGACAGCGAGGAGAGTTCGACATTGAGGCCCAGCGAGCGCATTTCCTTGACGAGCACGTTGAAGCTTTCCGGAATGCCGGCTTCGAAGGTGTCGTCGCCCTTGACGATCGCTTCGTAGACCTTGGTCCGGCCAACAACGTCGTCCGACTTGACGGTGAGCATTTCCTGCAGCGTGTAGGCCGCGCCGTAGGCCTGGAGTGCCCAGACCTCCATCTCACCGAAGCGCTGGCCGCCGAACTGCGCCTTACCGCCCAGCGGCTGCTGGGTGACGAGCGAGTAGGGACCGATCGAGCGGGCGTGGATCTTGTCGTCGACCAGGTGGTGCAGCTTGAGCATGTAGATAATGCCCACGGTCACTTTGCGGTCGAACGCTTCGCCGGTGCGGCCATCGTAGAGGACCGACTGACCATCGCTGTCGATGCCCGCGGCCTGCAGTTCGGTGGTCACATCGCCTTCGCGCGCGCCGTCGAACACCGGAGTGCCCATCGGGACACCGGCGGTGAGGTTGCCGGCCAGCTCGATGATCTCGGCGTCGCTGCGTCCGGCGATATCGTCTTCGTAACGATCGCCATAGACTTCCTGCAGCTTGGCCTTGACCGCTTCCGGCGGCTTGCCGGCTTCGGGATCGGGGTTGGCTGCACGCCAGTCTTCCAGCGCCGCCTTGACCTGCTGGCCAAGCCCGCGTGCTGCGAAGCCCAGGTGCGTTTCGAAGATCTGCCCGACGTTCATGCGCGAAGGCACGCCCAGCGGGTTGAGCACGATATCGACCGGGGTGCCGTCCTCCAGGAACGGCATGTCCTCGACCGGCAGGATGCGCGAAATCACACCCTTGTTACCGTGACGGCCGGCCATCTTGTCGCCCGGCTGCAGCTTGCGCTTCACCGCGACGAAGACCTTGACCATCTTGAGCACGCCTGGGGCGAGTTCATCGCCACGCTCGAGCTTTTCCTTACGGTCTTCGAACTTGTCGTCGATGCCCTTGGCGGCTTCGTCATACTGCGACTTGACCGCTTCGAGCTGCGCCTGGCGGTTATCGTCGGCCACGGCAAACTTGAACCACTCGTGCTTGTCGATGCCCTCGAGCAGCTCTTCGTCGATCTTCACACCCTTCTTCACGCCCTTGGGCGCTGCCGAAGCGGTCTGGCCGACGAGCATGTCGCGCAGGCGGTTGTAGGTCGCCCGGTTGAGGATCGCGCGTTCATCCTGGCTGTCCTTGCGCAGGCGCTCGATTTCTTCGTGCTGGATCGCGCGAGTACGGTCGTCGATCTCGATGCCGTGACGGTTAAAGACACGGACTTCGACGATCGTCCCGGCCACGCCCGGCGGCAAGCGGAGCGAAGTGTCGCGGACGTCGCTGGCCTTCTCGCCGAAAATGGCGCGCAGGAGCTTCTCTTCCGGCGTCATCGGGCTTTCGCCCTTCGGCGTGATCTTGCCGACCAGGATATCGCCCGGGTGCACTTCGGCACCGATGTAGACAATGCCTGCCTCGTCGAGGTTGCGCAGCGCTTCCTCGCCGACATTCGGGATGTCGCGGGTGATGTCTTCCGGCCCCAGCTTGGTGTCGCGGGCCATCACTTCGAATTCCTCAATGTGGATCGAAGTGAAGACGTCGTCCTTCACGATACGCTCGGAGATGAGGATCGAGTCCTCGTAGTTGTAGCCGTTCCACGGCATGAACGCGACGAGGCTGTTCTTGCCCAACGCCAGCTCGCCAAGATCGGTCGACGGACCGTCGGCAATGATGTCGCCCGCTTCGACCGTCTCGCCGACCTTCACCAGCGGACGCTGGTTGATGCAGGTGTTCTGGTTCGAGCGCTGGAACTTCTGCAGCGTGTAGATGTCGACGCCCGACTGGCCGGGTTCGACATCGCCGATGGCGCGGATCACGATACGCGTGGCGTCTACCTGGTCGACGATGCCGCCGCGGGTGGCGGTGATCGCAGCGCCCGAATCGCGAGCCACGGTTTCTTCCATGCCGGTGCCGACCCACGGCGCTTCGGCCTTGACCAGCGGCACCGCCTGGCGCTGCATGTTCGAGCCCATCAGCGCGCGGTTGGCGTCATCGTTTTCCAGGAACGGAATGAGCGATGCGGCAACCGAGACGAGCTGCTTGGGCGACACGTCCATCAGCGTGATGGTTTCGCGCGGTGCCATCAGGTTGTCGCCGTTCTGGCGCGCCGAGATCAGCTCTTCGACGAAGGAGCCATCATCGTTGAGCTCGGCCGAGGCCTGCGCAACGGTGTGCTTCTGCTCTTCCATGGCGGAGAGGTAGATCACTTCGCTGGTGACCTTACCGTCCTTCACGACGCGGTACGGCGTTTCGATGAAACCGTACTTGTTGACGCGGGCAAAGGTCGAGAGCGAGTTGATCAGGCCGATGTTCGGGCCTTCCGGCGTTTCGATCGGGCAGATGCGGCCGTAGTGCGTCGGGTGGACGTCGCGCACTTCGAAGCCCGCGCGCTCACGGGTGAGGCCACCCGGGCCAAGCGCCGAAACGCGGCGCTTGTGCGTGACTTCCGACAGAGGGTTGGTCTGGTCCATGAACTGCGACAGCTGCGAAGAGCCGAAGAATTCACGCACCGCGGCCACGGCGGGCTTGGCGTTGATGAGGTCGTTGGGCATAACGGTCGAGACATCGACCGAGCTCATGCGCTCCTTCACCGCGCGTTCCATGCGCAGCAGGCCGACGCGGTACTGGTTTTCCAGCAGCTCGCCGACCGAGCGAACGCGGCGATTGCCGAGGTTGTCGATGTCATCGACTTCGCCCTTGCCGTCCTTGAGGCCGACCAGTTCCTTCACCACTGCGAGGATGTCTTCCTTGCGCAGCGTGGTGACGGTGTCTTCGGCATCGAGTTCGAGACGCATGTTGAGCTTGACGCGGCCGACAGCCGACAGGTCATAGCGTTCACCATCGAAGAACAGGCCTTCGAACAGGGCTTCGGCGGTTTCCTTGGTCGGCGGTTCACCCGGACGCATGACCTTGTAGATCGCTTCCAGGCCTTCATCGCGGTTCTCGGCCTTGTCGACCTGAAGCGTGTTTCGAATCCACGGACCGGTGTTGACGTGGTCGATGTCGAGCAGCTCGAGCGTGTCGATCCCGGCGGCGTCGAGCACTTCGAGGTTGTCAGGCGAAACTTCGTCGCCAGCCTCGATGTAGATGCGGCCGGTCTTCTCGTCGATCATGTCGAAAGCAGCGTAGCGACCGAAGATCTCTTCGGTCGGGAGCAGCAGCTCCTTGAGCCCGTCCTTCTGCGCCTTCCGGGCCTTCATCGGCGAAATCTTCTGGCCAGCCGGGAAGACTTCTTCGCCGGTCTTGGCGTCAACCAGCGCAAACGTTGGCTTGGCACCGCGCCATTGCTCGGCTTCGAACGGGATCTTCCAACCGTCTTTGGCGCGCTTCCAGCTGACGGTCTCGTAGAAATGATGAAGGATCTGCTCGCTGTCGAGGCCCAGCGCATAGAGCAGCGCAGTGACCGGCAGCTTGCGCTTGCGGTCGATCCTGACATTGACGATGTCCTTGGCGTCGAACTCGAAATCGAGCCAGGAACCGCGATAAGGGATCACGCGGGCGGCAAACAGCAGCTTGCCCGAGCTATGGGTCTTGCCCCGGTCGTGGTCGAACAGCACACCCGGCGAACGGTGCATCTGCGACACGATGACACGTTCGGTTCCGTTGATGATGAAAGTGCCGTTCTCCGTCATGAGCGGCATGTCGCCCATGTAGACGTCCTGCTCCTTGATATCGAGCACGGAACGGGTTTCGGTTTCCTGGTCGACTTCGAACACGATCAGGCGCAGCGTGACCTTCATCGGAGCGGCATAGGTGATGCCGCGCTGGCGGCATTCAGTGGTGTCGTATTTCGGCGGCTCGAGTTCGTAATGAACGAAGTCGAGCTCGGCCGTGCCGGCGAAGTCACGGATGGGGAACACGCTGCGCAGCGTCTTCTCAAGGCCGGAGACGTAATCGATCTCCTTGTTCGAACGCAGGAACTGCTCGTAGCTCTCGCGCTGGACCTCGATCAGGTTCGGCATCTTCACCACTTCGTGAATGTCGCCGAAAATCTTGCGGATACGCCGCTTGGCCGTACCTTCAGCTTTTGCTGCGGTTGCGGCTTTCGTCTTCGCCTTGCTTGCCATGGAGGAGTGTCGCCTCTTCTCAAATGTGCCAGCGGTTCATGCAGCCGCCGGCAGGAAAAATCCGTGTCGAACGCGAGAACTGGCCCATAAGAGACGCGAAAAGGCCGCAGCGAAGGCACACCGATCCCGGCGGCTAAAACTGCAGCTTCATCAAAGCGTCGCGATTATGGAACCCGCTGCTTCCTTCCCTGGAACGATTCCCGCGCATGAATCGCCCTTGCTCGAAGCGAGCGGTCGGGGGCGCATATAGGGAGCGTGTTGGAAAGGGTCAAGCGCAGTCAGGGCCATCTCGGCCAAGGCCGAAAGTATGACCGACGACCGCGCGAATGGAGGTCGGATCGTTGTCGATATGGCCAGCAAGGATCAGGTTCGAGAGCCCATGCACCAGCGACCATGCGTGCATTGCCGCGCTCGCGCGGTCGCTGTGAGGGCCGAGTTTGGGAAGGACGCTGGAAATCCCGGCCTGCAATTGCCGGAATGCTTCGTTGTCCCCACCTGCCTCGTCGGACAAATCGGTGCTCGCCTTGCGGGTAAAGGTCAGCGCGAAGAGCGCCGGGTTGGCCACGGCCCAACGCACATAGGCTTCGCCCGTCGCTAGGAAGGCTGCATCCTCGGTCGGCGCATTGGCCGCAGCGGCCTTCTGCGATTCGCCAAGCAGCCGCACCCCTTCGTTGGCGAGCGCATCGAGCAAGGCGTCCTTGTTGGCGAAGTGGCGATAGAGCGCGGTGGCGCTGACGCCCAAATCGCGGGCTATGGCACGCAGCCCAAGGTCGGGCACCTCCTGCGAGGCCAGTTTCTCAAGCCCAAGCGCCAGGGCCGCCGCGCGCAAATCACCATGGTGATAGCTCTCGTCCGATTTAATGTTGACAGTGTTATCATTTGCAGTCATGTTAACAGCATAAACATTCCGACCCGCTCATGCAAGGAAACCAAGCCATGGCCAGCGTTATCGAGAAAACCATCCGCTCCGCCGTTACCAAGGGCGTCATGACCGTCGCCGATTTCAACCGCAAACGCCTGCCTGAACCGGAAGGCGGCCACCCCTACCTGACCGGGATACACACTCCGATGACAGAGGAAGTGACGCTAGATACGCTCAAGGTGGACGGCGAAATTCCGGCCCAGCTCGATGGGCGTTATCTGCGCATCGGCCCCAACCCGGTCACTCCGCCCGATCGCGCCAGCTATCACTGGTTTGTCGGTGACGGGATGGCCCATGGAGTGCGGATCTCAGGTGGCAAAGCCGAATGGTACCGCAACCGCTGGATCCGCTCCAACGCCGTTAGTGACGCTTTGGGCGAGGATCGCAAGCCCGGAACGCGCAATCCGCGGACAGACACAGCCAATACCAATATCGTAGGGATCGACGGGCGCACCTTCGCTATCGTCGAAGCTGGCGGGAAGCCGGTCGAGCTGAGCGATACGCTCGACACCATCGCGCACAACCCATTCGACGGGACGCTCCAGAACTCCTATTCGGCGCACCCCCATCTCGACCCCGCTACGGGCGAGATGCACGCCATTTGCTACGACGCGCAACAGCCCGAAACGGTCTGGCACACCGTGGTTGATGCACATGGCAAGGTGGTTCGCGAAGAGCCGATTCCGGTCAAGGACGGCCCTTCGATCCATGATTGCCAGATCACAGAACATTACGCGCTAGTGTTCGACTTGCCGGCAGTGTTCTCGATGAAGCGGCTCGTGGCCGGCTATGCCTTCCCGTTCCAGTGGAGCCCGGACCATGGTTGCCGGCTCGGCCTGCTGCCCCGCCGCGGCAAGGGTGAGGATGTCATCTGGTGCGAGATCGACGAACCTTGCTATGTCTATCACCCGGCCAATGCCTTCGAGACAGAAGACGGGAATGTGGTCGTCGATGTCGTCGTCCACGAAAGCACCTATGACAGCTCGCCGCAGGGCCCCGGGGGCAAGTGGACCCGGTTCGAACGCTGGGTCGCCGATCCCGCCACACGCAGAGTTGCGCGCACCATCCTGCATGATCGCGGTCAGGAATTCCCGCGTTACGATGAGCGGCGCAGCTGCCAGCCCTATCGCTATGCCTACTGCATCGCCTTGGCTCAGGAAGAGGGTCTCGACATGGGCGCGACCCAGCTCTTCAAGCATGATGTCGTGGCTGGCACCACTGAAGTACGTGAACTGGGTGCGCACAAGCATCCGGGTGAGTTCGTCTTCGTCCCGCGCTCACCCGACGCCGCTGAAGACGAGGGCTGGCTAATCGGGCTGGTGATCGATGCTGCCAACGAGACCACCGAGCTTCAGATCCTCAAGGCCGACGACTTCACCGGCGAGCCGCAGGCGGTGATTCACATCCCGCACCGCATCCCGCCAGGCTTCCACGGCAACTGGGTGCCTGCCTCCGCCTGACACCTCAGCCCCAGACCTCCACGCGCCCGCCCGGCCAGAGCCGTGGCGGGCGCTTTGCGTTTGCGCTCCATCGCCGCCTGATAACGCGAAACGATACGTCGCATATTGTTTTTCAATATTATTGATTGACAATAAGATCGACTCGACTTATTGAATATCAATATCAGATATCAAGGAGATCGATAATGCCCCGTTTCACCAACCAGCTTTTCGCCGCAGTCGCCGCCGTCATGATCATGGCCGGCAGCTTCAGCGCCCTCGTAACCGTGCCGCAGGCCCAGACTCTCGCCATCATGGCCGCTCCGGCCCTGGCCTGATCACACCTCATTCAAGGAACGAACCGTGCCCCGATCGAATCATAACGACCCGCTACTCCTCGCCGGTAAGATCTTGGCTCTGTTGACCCAGGGCGCGCTGGCAGTTGCAGGAGCGGCATTGGCCATCGTCCTGCCTTTCCTCATTGTCATGCAAGACAGGATCGATCTCGAAATCCGTGCCGAGCATGCTGGTGCAGTGGATCCCCTGCCCGTCGCGCCCATCGTCGCCGTCATCCTGTTGGCGCTTGCGGCAGTGGCGTTGCTATTCCTGTTCTTCGGCAAGTTGCGCCAGATCATAGCCACGGTCGGTGAAGGCGATCCGTTCATCCCCGACAATGCCGATCGGCTCAACGCCATGGCGTGGATGATGGTGGGCGTCTATCTGCTCGGCATCGCAATGGCCGTCGTCGGCGCATCCGTGTCGGATTGGGCCAATCAGCTGGAATCGGCCCACCTGACCTTCGCTGTCGACTTCGACGCCTCTTCGATCCTGACGATCGTCATCCTGTTCATCCTGGCCCGCGTGTTCCGCCACGGCGCTGCGATGCGCGAAGACCTGGAAGGGACCGTGTGATGCCCGCTGAAGAAGGAACCAACATCGTGGTCAAACTCGACGACCTGCTGCACGAACGCCGCATGACCCTGACCGAACTGGCAGAGCGGGTCGGCCTGACCCTTGCCAACCTCTCGATCCTCAAGACCGGCAAGGCCAAGGCGATCCGGTTTTCCACCCTCGAGGCTATCTGCCGTGAGCTGGAATGCCAGCCGGGGGACTTGCTCAGTTACGACGCGGCCTGACACCACCCCCGCCAAACAGCGGATGGGGTATCTCCCCCATACAGCCCCATCCGCCCTCTCCCTAGAACGGTCGGCAGGAACACAACCCCGTTTCTGCCGACCGATTTTTCGAAGGAGAGTGACCATGAATACTCAGGCTTTCGCCAAGACCATCGCCGCTGCATCGCTGGCAGCCGTTGCCACGCTCGGCATTGCCACTCCGGCCCATGCTGCCAACAGCTGCCGCAATGTCGCGCTGGCTTTCACCAACGATACCGAAGCCAAGATCAATATCGTCGATGTCGACTACTGGGATCCGGCCAAGGGCCGCAACGGCGGCTGGCGTTCCGAACCGGTGATCAACGAGACGCTGGAGCCCGGCACCACCTGGCGCGAGACCCGCAACCTCGAGAAGGTCAATGCGCGCGAAACCAAGATCCGGTTCGAGTACCGCATCAAGGGCAAGCTCGGCGGATGGTCTTTCAAGAAGTACAAGGTCGAGACGAACGCTGCCGTGTGCAACAGCCGGACCGAGTTTCTTGCCTCGGTGGAGTGAACACCTGCCCCCAAGCATCCGACCGGCGCGGAGCCCCTCGTTCTCCGCGCCGGTTTTGCTGCCAGACCCGCGCAGGATGCTTGACTCGGCCAGCAATTCCGCTAGACGCCGCGCTCGACTGCTCAGGCAGTCATCCGTCCGAGACAGTTGCTGAGCGGAATTTGCCGTTCTTAATTTGCAGCCTAGACGGGGAAACGAGTTTTCCGGCCTCCTCCAGAGTTGGCCATCCGGTGCATATGCACCCTCCTTCCCCATCAACGGACTCGCTTCGGGGCACGAGCCTCGAAGCTATTTGAGCCGGCCGTCCGGGAGCCATCCCGTGCGGTCATATGTGAAGGAGTATGGCATGGATCGTTCGCAAAAAGCCGATGCGGTTGCCCAGCTCAACGGTGTCTTCAACGAGGCTGGCGTGGTGGTTGTCACCCGCAACCTCGGCCTGACGGTGGCCCAGTCCACCGAACTGCGCGGGAAGATGCGTGAAGTTGGTGCTTCCTACCAGGTTGCGAAGAACCGTCTCGCCAAGCTCGCCCTGAAGGACACGGACTACGAAGGCATCTCCGAGATGCTGACGGGTCCAATCGCCCTCGGTTACTCCGAGGATCCGGTTGCCGCTGCCAAGGCTGCGGTGGACTTCGCCAAATCGAACGACAAGCTCGAGATCGTCGGCGGTTCGATGGGTGGGCAGTTGCTCGACGAAGCAGGGGTCAAGGCGCTTGCCTCGATGCCGAGCCTCGACGAGCTTCGTGGCAAGCTGGTGGGTCTCATCAACGCCCCGGCGACGAAAATCGCCCAGGTCGTCAATGCACCTGCCAACAAGCTCGCTCGCGTCTTCGGTGCCCAGGGCGCCAAGGAAGCGGCGTAAGCGGTTTTTCCAGAACAGACATTCCACTGGGGCTCGACTGAGACCCCGACCAATTTGGAGTACGTACAATGGCCGATATCAAGGCTCTCGTTGAAGAACTTTCGAAGCTGACCGTCCTGGAAGCTGCTGAGCTTGCCAAGGCGCTCGAAGAAGAGTGGGGCGTTAGCGCCGCTGCTGCTGTTGCCGTTGCTGCACCGGGTGGTGCTGGCGGCGACGCTCCGGCTGCTGAAGAGAAGGACGAATTCGACGTCATTCTCACCGGCGACGGTGGCAAGAAGATCCAGGTGATCAAGGAAGTCCGCGGCATCACAGGCCTGGGCCTGACCGAAGCCAAGGCGCTCGTCGAAGGCGCGCCGAAGGCCGTCAAGGAAGGCGTCAACAAGGCTGAAGCCGAAGAAATCAAGGGCAAGATCGAAGCTGCCGGCGGTACCGTCGAGCTCAAGTAAGGACACGGCGGGCTCGCCCGCCGGCCTTATCCTCGCGCAAGCGGGGATCTCGATCCGCCTGGTCGAACAGATCAGTCGATTTCAAAGAGGGCGGTGCCGCAAGGTGCCGCCCTTTTCCTTTGTGGTAGGATTTGCGTGCTAGTCCAGCGGCATGGGCGAATTCGATGTCATCCGCGTGGGTCAGGGCGCGGCCAACGGGCGATTGGCCCGCTGTATTCGCGAAAGCGAGGCCGGATGGCTGTTCTACTCGCCGACCGGCACCGCCTATCACATCTTTGCCGAGGAAGCTGAACGCCTCGCGCGCCAGGGCGAAGCGGCGATCGAACGCTCTACCCGCAACGCCATCCTGTCGCGCAAGCTCTATCGCGCCATGATCCCGCTCGCCTTCGCCATCCTGTTGACGGACGCGTTTTATCTGCGACTGGAGGGCGAGTTCGCCGGGCTGGAAACCGGCCCGTTCATTTTCACTTGCATGGTCATAGGCAGCATCGTCCTGGCGATGTTCCATCCGCTCCTGGCCATGATCTACCGCGGGACCGGTTTCATCCTGTGGCAGGCGAAAATAGCGCATAATCTGCGCCGCCAGCGCCGGGGCGGAGTGTCGTCGGCGATTGAAGCCAGGCACATGCGCTTCAACCTGTTCCGGATCCTGTCAATGGCCGCGCTCGTCCCGCTGGTCTTCCGGCTCGCCTACTACTTCTTCGTCGTTCCAGTCGGACACTACCGGGAGTATTTCGGATGGGCAGACCTGGCGCTTGCCGGCGTCTTCTTCTGGGCCGCAATCCCTGCCTTCCTGATCGACCACACCCATCGGCGTCGAAAATGGCTCGATTGAAGCCAGGAATATCACCTGTGGCGTGAGACACACGCCCCGGCAGGCAAATCGGCGTTTGGTTCAACAACCGCTTTGACCGTCGGACCCGCTCGTATACCCGGGCCGGCTTTATGCCGCAGATGCAGCCCAAAGCGGACACAGCGCAAAGCTGGCGAGCCGAGATAGCCGCGACCTTCCGCCTGTCGTGGCCGCTGGCGCTCGCCAACCTGCTGCAGATGCTGATCTATGCCATTGACGTGATCTTTATCGCGCGCCTGGGCGAAGCGCCGCTGGCGGCATCTGCGCTGGCCGTCTCGCTGTTCGGCCTGGTGCTGTGGAGCCTCTCTTCGCTGACCGGGGCAGTTGCGCCGCTCATATCGGCTGAACTGGGTGAGCGCGCCCCGGCCTTGCGTCCGATCCGACGTGCGACCCGCATGGCCTTGTGGCTCAGTGTGATAGTCGGATTGATCGGCATGGGAATCTGCCTGCTCCTCGGACCGATTGCGCGCATCACCGGTCAGGACGCCGAAATTATCGCGCTCAGCACGGAGTACAACCTGCTGCTTATCTGGTCGCTGGTCCCGATGATCCTTGCCAGTGTTCTGCGCAATTTTGTCTCAGCGCTAGGTCGGCCAATCTTTGCCACTGCGATAACAGCAGGCGGGATCGGCGTGAACGCACTCGGCAATTATGCCTTCATCTTTGGCAATTTCGGTGCGCCCGCGCTTGGCCTGCAGGGTGCGGCTGTCGCGACCATCATTACAACGCTCGTAACGCTGGCTGCCTATGTCATCGCCATCCGGCTCGACCGGGGCCTGCACCGGTACCATATCTTCGGTCGCTGGTGGGCACCCGACTGGCGCCGGTTCTGGGAGATCGTCCGCATTGGCACGCCGATCGCATTGACTGTGACGGCCGAGGCCGGGATCTTCGGTGCGGCGGCCTTCCTGATGGGCAATATCGGCGCGTCGCAACTGGCCGCTCATACTGTCGCGCTGCAAGTAGCGGCGTTGGCCTTCCAGGTTCCGTTCGGCATCGGGCAGGCAGCAACGATCCGGGTCGGCTATTTCTATGGCGCGCGCGATAGCGAAGGAATGCGGCGCGCGGGGTGGACTGCGATCATCATGGGCACTGGCTTCATGGCCACGACTGCGCTTGCAATGGTGCTCGCGCCAAAGACGTTGCTGTCGATCTATGTCGATCCCGACGCAGCAAAGAACGCCGTGTTGGTCGGGTTTGCTGCGCAGTACCTGACGGTCGCGGCTGCGTTCCAGCTGTCTGACGGCCTGCAGGCGGTGGCGGCCGGCGCGCTGCGCGGGCTGCAGGACACGCGCATCCCGATGTGGATCGCCATCTTCAGTTACTGGATCCCGGGCCTGGGTGTGGCCCTGTGGCTCGGCTTCGGGACCCCGCTGGAAGGGTTTGGCGTGTGGATCGGGCTCGCGACCGGATTGACGGTGGCAGCTGCCCTGCTGATCTGGCGCTGGGGCCGTAGGGAATCTCTCGGCCTGACCCGCCGCCCGGGACATGCTGCAAAACGCCCCGCCTGACCCTGCGCGGGGATTGAACTTTTTTCCTGAACACTTGTTGACTCACGGCAGTCCCGCACCCATCTGCGCCCTCGCTGGCACTCTTGATGCAAGAGTGCCAATCGTGATTGTTCAACCCAAGTGAAAGGTCATACACCATGGCATTTCGTCCTCTGCACGACCGCGTTCTGGTCCGTCGCATCGAAGCCGAAGAGAAGACCGCTGGCGGGATCATCATCCCTGACAGCGCCAAGGAAAAGCCGAGCGAAGGCGAAGTCGTCGCTGTCGGCCCCGGCACCCGCGAAGAAGGCTCGTTCGTCGCTCCCGACGTCAAGGCCGGCGACCGCGTGCTGTTCGGCAAATGGTCCGGCACCGAAATCACCGTCGATGGTGAAGAGCTGCTGATCATGAAGGAAAGCGACATCATGGGCGTGATCTCCTGATCACCACCCTCGCCGCTTTTCCCAACCCAACACAGAATTCCCAGGAGAAACACCAATGGCTGCCAAGGACGTAAAGTTCGGCCGTGATGCGCGCGAGCGCATCCTCAAGGGCGTTGATACGCTCGCCAATGCCGTCAAGGTCACGCTCGGCCCGAAGGGTCGCAACGTCGTGATCGACAAGAGCTTCGGTGCCCCGCGCATCACCAAGGACGGCGTTTCCGTCGCCAAGGAAATCGAGCTCAAGGACAAGTACGAGAACATGGGCGCACAGATGCTGCGCGAAGTGGCCTCGAAGACCAACGACCTCGCAGGTGACGGCACCACCACTGCCACCGTGCTCGGCCAGGCGATCGTGCGCGAAGGCATGAAGTCGGTCGCAGCCGGCATGAACCCGATGGACCTCAAGCGCGGCATCGATCTCGCCGTGACCAAGGTCGTCGAAAACCTGCAGGCCCGTTCGAAGGACGTGTCGGGCTCCGAGGAGATCGCCCAGGTCGGCGTGATCTCGGCCAATGGCGACAAGGAAGTCGGCGAGAAGATCGCTGAAGCCATGGACAAGGTCGGCAAGGAAGGCGTCATCACCGTCGAGGAAGCCAAGGGTCTCGAGTTTGAACTCGATGTCGTCGAAGGCATGCAGTTCGACCGCGGCTACCTGTCGCCCTACTTCATCACCAACCCCGACAAGATGACCGTGGAACTGGATAACCCCTACATCCTGATCCACGAGAAGAAGCTGTCGAACCTGCAGTCGATGCTGCCGGTTCTCGAAGCCGCAGTCCAGTCGGGCCGTCCGCTGCTGATCATCGCAGAAGACATCGAAGGCGAAGCGCTGGCGACCCTGGTGGTCAACAAGCTGCGCGGCGGCCTCAAGGTAGCTGCTGTCAAGGCTCCGGGCTTCGGCGATCGTCGCAAGGCCATGCTGCAGGACATCGCGATCCTCACCAAGGGCGAAATGATCAGCGAAGATCTCGGCATCAAGCTCGAGAACGTCACGCTGGGCATGCTCGGCGAAGCCAAGCGCGTCACCATCGACAAGGACAACACCACCATCGTCGATGGCGCTGGCAATGAAGACGACATCAAGGCCCGCGTCGGTGAAATCCGCACGCAGATCGACAACACTTCGAGCGACTACGACCGCGAGAAGCTGCAGGAACGCCTCGCCAAGCTGGCTGGCGGTGTTGCGGTGATCAAGGTCGGCGGCGCGTCGGAAGTTGAGGTGAAGGAACGCAAGGACCGCGTCGACGACGCGCTCCACGCGACCCGCGCTGCAGTCGAAGAAGGCATCGTCCCGGGCGGCGGTACCGCGCTGCTTTACGCCACCAAGGCCCTCGACGGCCTGAAGGGCGCGAATGACGATCAGACCCGTGGCATCGATATCGTGCGCAATGCAATTGTCGCCCCGGTGCGCCAGATTGCGGCCAACGCCGGCCATGATGGTGCGGTCGTTTCGGGCAACCTCCTGCGCGAAGACGACGAGACGCAGGGCTTCAACGCTGCAACCGACACCTATGAAGACCTGGTCAAGGCCGGCGTTATCGACCCGACCAAGGTTGTGCGCGTCGCGCTGCAGGACGCGGCTTCGGTTGCCGGCCTGCTGATCACCACTGAAGCGGCTATCTCGGAAATCCCCGAAGACAAGCCGGCTCCGGCCATGCCCGACATGGGCGGTATGGGCGGAATGGGCGGAATGGGCTTCTAAGCCTTTCGCACCAGTCGCAAGAACAAGAGGCCCGGCAGGATCGCTCCTGCCGGGCCTTTTTGTATCTTGCTTGCTTTTCGGTGAAAGTGGGGCATCCTCACTCCATGATCAGAGTCGCACAGCTTCTCATCGTCATGCTCATTTTCGCGCTCAGTCCGCTCCGAGCGCAGGCTGACGAAGCCGAAGCACCACCGGCATGCACTGTCGACACCGCCGTACCAGCCACAATCGCCCAGTTGCGCACCGACGAAGGCTGGCGATTCAAATGCGTGGTCGTGGAAGGCATCCTCGATGGGAATACACTGCATGCCAGCCGCGAAGCCATGTTCGGCCTCGACCGACCAAGATCCCCAGAAACAAGCTATATCTCCTTGCAGCGCAGCCCTATACCGAAGGCCAGCACGCCTTTGCGCGCGCGCGTTGTGGGAATCGCGGATAACTGCGGCAAAGTGCAAGCTGAAGCCGATGAGCAAACGAAGCGCAAGAACGCCGAATCCGAAGGATTGCTCTACATCACCTTCATCGGCGGAACCTGCCATTATCACAGCCTGCCATACATCGATCCGGTGGCCGTGACTTTCCTCAGCTTCAACGGCATTGAGCGATACACCACCGACGAAGTCTCGGCGGACAAGACCGACCTGCTGGAATTGTCGCCTGGCGACCTTGCGACCGGTATCGACCTGAGGCTTGCCCAATGGCTTGTCGCAGCCATCATAGAAGGCAATGAAGCCGCTTTTCATGCGATTACGAATCCGGAGAATCGGCCCGAAGCCATGGCATTCGACTCGACAGCGCCGTTTGTCGGCCTTTCTATCGAACCGGGCGAGGACGGCGATCCCCCACGTATAGTGGCGGGCGAGTTCTCCAAAGAACTTTTCCGGAGAAGCCTGGACCAGTGGGCGAAGGCCCGCGAGCTTTCCAGCTGGCTCGAAACGCCGCTGCCGCTCGACCATATGCCGCGCAAACTCTTCACCTTGCGCGACTGGGAATCGCCGGGGGGCGAAGTAATTTCCGGCCCGGTAGATATCGCCGAAGTGCGGGCATGCTGGTGCAAGAAAGGCGATTGCTCAGGAAAATGGCCTGCCTTTTTCGGCGACGCCGACATGGTTCGGGACCGCCCTTATTTCTGCATCGACCTCGGCATGTGGACCGTCTTCAAGCGCACAGAGCTTGAACCATATGCTGGTCTGACAGAAAGCGAATACGGGATGGCAGAACCTGTATGGCCGGAAGAAGGGCAAACCGAGTAGGGTTCACCGCCGCTTTTCGAACAGCTCCACCAGCTCGTTGAACTTGGCGCGTTGTTCAGCTTCGTCGCCGGTGGCGATGGCTTCGGAGACGCAGCAGGCCGCGTGCTGTTTCAGCACTTCGCTTTCGACCTTGCCCAGCGCCGACTTGATCGCCGCCAGCTGGGTCAGCACGTCGATGCAGTAACGGTCCTGCTCGATCATGCGAACAACACCCTGCACCTGTCCGGCAATGCGGTTCAAACGGTTGACGGTGGATTTGGCTTCGGCTGACAACGTGTCGGACATGGCCCAAAAGACCTCTTTCAAATACCCTATGGGGGTATATATAGGCCCACATGTCACAGCTTATCAAGCCTTCCCCCCTGATGGTGTCCCGGCGCGGACTGATCACCAGCACCGCGGCGCTTGCTGCCGCCTCTGCACTGCCCAGCCCGGCATGGGCGAAGGGTGGCTCGATGCACGAGGCGAAGAAGGGCTTCGGCACCTATTCGGGTGAGGAGATCAACCTCACCGTCGGCCATGCGCGCTATTCGACCGGCGGACGCAACGGACACGCGATTGCGGTCGATGGCATGATCCCCGGGCCGCTGATCCGGCTGAAGGAAGGCCAGAACATCCGCCTCAATGTCACCAACACGCTGGACGAGGACACTTCGATCCACTGGCACGGGCTGCTACTGCCGTTCCAGTTTGACGGGGTGCCGGGTGTCAGCTTCCCCGGCATAGGGCCGGGCGAGACCTTCACCTACGAATTCCCGATCCGGCAAGCGGGCACCTACTGGTGGCACAGCCACTCCGGCCTGCAAGAGCAGATGGGGCATTACGGCCCACTAGTGATCGAAGCCAAGGACGGCTCCGACAAGCGCTATGACCGCGACTACATCGTGCTGCTGAGCGAGTTCACGCCGATGCATCCGCACGAGATCATGCGCAAGCTCAAGGTTGGCGAGCACTATTTCAATCGCCAGATGATGACCGCGACCGAAGGCGACCTGTCGGGTGAGGAGCGCCGCATGTGGGGCGGTATGCGGATGAACCCGCGCGACATTTCGGACGTCTCCGCGCCCGCCTACACCTACCTCATCAACGGCCACGGCCCTGCCGACGATCTCGAATACCTGTTCAAGCCGGGCGAGAAGGTGCGGCTCCGCATCATCAACGGCTCTGCCATGAGCTTCTTCAATATCCGCATTCCCGGCGTGCCGATGACTGTCATCCAGGCCGACGGGCAGGATGTGAAGGACGTCCAAGTCGATGAGCTCCAGATCGGTGTGGCCGAGACCTACGATGTGGTCGTCTCGCCTCCCGATGGCAGCCATGCGCTGGTGGCCGAAGCGATGGATCGCAGCGGGATGGGGGTCGCCAGCCTGACCTCGCACCCCGGCCACAAGGCCTCCCCGCCTCCTCTCCGCGAGCCGGTTACGCTGACAATGACCGACATGGGCATGGGCGAGATGGACCATGGCTCAGGCAGCATGGATCATTCCATGCGCGACACCAGCCTGCTGCCGCCGGACGTCGAGGCTGGTCCGGGCGTCGACATGGTCAGCGCCATGCCGATGGACCGGATGGACTACCCCGGCCTGGGACTCGACAATGTGCCGCACCGGGTGCTGCGCTACACCGATTTGCGCTCGAAGAAGATGAACCCGCACCGGATGCCGGAACGCGAGATGCAGATCCATCTCACCGGCAATATGGAACGCTACATGTGGAGCTTCGACGGCAAGAAGTTCACCGCCGTCACCGATGATCCGATCCGCTTCGGTTATGACGAGCGGGTGCGGGTGAAGCTCGTCAACGACACCATGATGGCGCACCCGATCCATCTGCACGGGCATTTCTTCGAGCTGGTCAATGGCAAGGGCCCGCATGACATGTTCCAGCCGCGCAAGCACACAGTCATCGTCCAGCCGGGCAGCAGCGCTACCTTCGACCTGACCGCCGACGAACCGGGCGATTGGGCCTTCCACTGCCACCTGCTCTACCACATGCACGCCGGAATGATGCAGGTGGTGACCGTGCGCCCGTTCCCGGCGGAGAAGGCGTGATGCGGCTGCTGCTCACTTTGCCTTTGCTGGCACTCGCCGCACCACTGGCCGCACAGGATCACGACGCGCACGATCCGCATAAGGGGCACAAGATGCCCGCTGCATCGGCTCCGGCGCCAGTCGATGACGACCCGCACAAGGGCCACAAGATGCCAACGGTTGAGCCCCAGCCGGAACAACCCATGGATCATGGTCCCGATCATGGCGCCATGGACCACGGCACGATGGATCACGGAGCGATGGGTCATTGCGCTGAGCCGGAAGCCGATGCCCCACCACCGCCGCGCGCGCTTGAAGGCCCGCGCCATGCCGCTGATGCCATTTGGGGCGAGCAGTCCATGGCCCGTTCGCGCGAGCAGCTGGCGAGAGAGAACGGTGGCATGACCACCGGCACGCTGATGGTCGAACGGCTTGAAGCCCGCATCCGCAACGGCGAGGACGCCTTCCTTTGGGATGTGCAGGGCTGGTACGGCGGCGATATCGACCGGGTTTTCGTCAAGTCCGAAGGCGAAGGCGAGCTCGGCGGCAGCGTCGAGGATGCGGAAGTCCAGTTGCTCTACAGCCGGGCAATCGCTCCCTTCTTCGATCTGCAGACGGGCGCGCGGCTCGATCTCGAACCGGAAACCCGCAGCCATCTCGTGCTCGGCGTGCAGGGCCTCGCGCCCTACATGTTCCATGTCGACGGGGCGCTGTTCCTGTCCGACCGGGGCGACCTGACCGCGCGGCTGGAGGGCGAATACGACCAGAAGATCACTCAGCGCCTGATCCTGCAACCGCGCGTGGAGCTGGAAGCTGCCGCGCAGGATATTCCCGAGCGCGAAATCGGGGCCGGCTTTACCAAGTTCGAGACCGGACTGCGCCTGCGCTATGAAATCGCCCGTGAGTTCGCGCCTTATATCGGTGTCGGCTACGAGGCCAAGCTGGGCGAAACCGCCGAAATCGCCCGCAGCAATGGGGAGGATCCGGACGGTTTCGCAGTGTTGCTGGGTATCCGCGCCTGGTTCTGAAGGCCTCAACCGACCGAACTCTGAAATTTGTCGTTTTTGAACAAGCCCCGGCGGGCAGCCGGTGCTATTTCGCGGCCATGCTTGATGCGGAGGACAGGCCCCAGGAAGCATCGGAAACCGGCACGCCCGCGCCGGAAGCCGAGCGTTATGTGCGCCCGAAGCAGACTCGACTGGTTCGCTTCGGCAAGTCCATTCGGGCCCCGGTCAACGCGTGGTTTGCCAAGCAGTCGTTGATACCGACCTCGCCCATCATTGATGCCGAACACTTGCCAGCACTCGCGGTGAACGAGACAGAATGGCGGGCCATCCGGGACGAGGCCGCAGCTCTGCTTGCCGGTCGGGAGGACATCCCGGCCTTCGGCAAGATCTCACCCGATCACCGACGCATCGCCAGCGGCCCGCAATGGAAGAGCTTCTTCTTTGAAGGTTACGGCTTCCGTTCTGAAAAGAACCGCGCGCTGTGCCCGGCTACCGCTGCTTTTCTCGACCGGATTCCTGGCCTCGTCGTGGGCTTCTATTCGATCATGGCTGGCGACACCCATGTCCCGCGCCATCGCGGGCTGACCAAGGCCTGGCTCAATTGCCACCTGCCGCTAGTCGTGCCGAAAAACCCGGGGCGGTGCGAGATCGACGTCGACGGTACGCTACACCAGTGGCGTGAGGGGGAATGGTTCGTGTTCGACGAAACCTTCGCTCACGAGGTGTGGAACGACACCGGCCAATCGCGTGTCGTGCTGATGCTGCAAGTGCGCCGCCCGATGCGCTGGCCCGGCCGCATGGCAGCACGTACCATCTATGAATTGATCCGCCGTACGGGCTTCGTGCAGGATGTGCGCCAGGCCCTTGGAGCCTGACGCACTTTCCCGCTTCTAACCACCCTTGCGGCTGTCCTCTGCAGCTGTGACCAATTCTTCAGGCCAGGTGACCTGGGTCTGGGTCTGCGGATTGAACACGTCACCCGGATAGATCGCGCCCTCGGCAGCAGCGATTTCCTCGGCCGTCAGGAATTCGCTCGGCTCAAGCGCGAAGACATCGATGCCGCGAACGATATCGGTGCCGTAAATCCGACCATTATACCAATAGGCTGACCAGTAACCGCCGACGACCATCTGATCGTCATCGACCGGACCGCGATCGAAATAGGCGATCTCGAACGGGTTTGCCGCGTCAGTGAAATCTATCACGCTGATGCCGCCCTGGTACCACGCCTGGACGAAGATATCGCGCCCCGGAACCGGGATGATCGAACCGTTGTGCGCGACGCAGTTCTCCTTGTCGCCCTGCGGTGCGGGCAGCTTGTAAGTGCCGCGATATTCCAGCTTGCCATCGACGATCGCGTAGAATGCATCGGCGCCCCAGTTCATCGGGTCGCCGGCTTGGCAGCGCGGACGGCCACCCCCGCCCCATTCGTCAGTGAACAGGACCTTGTCGCCCTTGTTGCTGAAGGTCGCCGAGTGCCAATAGGCGAAGCCCTTGTCGGTTACATCGTCGAGCCGCTGCGGATTGTAGGGGTCGGAGATGTCCATGATGATGCCGTTACCCGAACATGCCCCGGCAGCGAGCTTGAGCGCCGGGAACACAGTGATGTCGTGGCACTGGTTGGTGTCGGCAGTATCCTGCGTGCCCTCACCATGGTCGCCGCCGCGCCATAGGCCGGCGATCTGACCATCCTTGGCAAAGACGCGCGGACGGCTGACGACGCGCGATGCGCCGGGATCGGCCAGCGGGATCTCGATCACGTCGATGCTGAACAGCGCAGTCTCGTCACCTGCCACATTGAAGCAGCCGGGCAATTCGTCCGCATCGCGGACATAGGAGGTGCCCGAGTTGTAGACCACGATCCGCTCATCGTTCACATCGACGATCGAGTGCGTGTGGCTGCCGCGGCAAGTCTGGACCTGGCCGACCTGCTTGGGCCGGGTGATATCGGAAATGTCGAATATGCGGATGCCGCGGAAGCGATCTTCGTTGACCCGGCCCTGCACACCTTCGAGCCCGCAATCGATACGCGCCCGGCTGTCCTGCACGCTCATCACCAGGATGTCGCCGACGATCGAGACGTCACCCTGCCCTCCGGGGCAGACGACCGAGCTGACCAGCGTCGGCATGCCATCTTCGCCGAGCTTGTAGGCATTGAAGCCGTGGTAGCTGCCCGCGACCATGATGTCGCCGGAGAAGGCGATGTCAGTGTTGGCGAAATCGAGCAGCGAGCCGCGCTTGCCGAAGCTCGGCTTGGGCGGTTCCTTGTCGCCGTCTTCGGCGGCACCAGCCTCGGCGGCCTCATCGCCAGCCTCGTCAGCGCCTTCGTTCTTGTCCTTCTTGATTTCCGGCTGCAGCCCGGCCGGGTTGGCCGGATCGAAGAAGCCGGTCGGCTTGGGCAGCGCTGCCACCAGCCGCATGTTGCTGATCGCTTCGCCAGCATCGCGGAAACCGGCGGTCAGCGTAGCACGCGGATCATCGGACAAGCCGGCCAGCACGATGTTCATGCGTTCGATTTCGGTTTGCTGGTCGCTCACTACATCGTTGGTGAATTCGAACATCACCGGATCGTAGGCTGTGCCGGGCGAGCGGTGCAGGTCCTCGACCATGTCCAGCGCGCCTCGGTGGTGGGCGATCATCAACGACAGGAACAACCGGTCGAAGGCAGTGCCATTGGCTTCCGCCAGCGCCTTCATCTGCGCTGGGCTGGCCATGCCCTTCATCCCGTGATGAGCATTGTGGTCATGGTCGCGGCCCATGCCTTCCATTTTCATCCCGTCCATCTTCATGCCCATCATCGGCATGCTGAGCGGTTCGCCGCGTGCTTCCAGCCATTCGGTCATGAACTTGATCTCGTCGGCCTGGCTGGCGAGGATGCGCCCGGCAACCGCAACGATGTCTTCGTTGTTGGTGCGGCCTTCGACCAGCTCGGCCATCTTGACTGCTTGTTTGTGGTGCACGATCATGCCCTGCATGAAAGCCGCGTCGGCTGGCGCATAGCTGGTGTCGGCCAGACTGGTCGCGGCTTCCGCGCTGATCACTTTCGGATCTTCGCCCGGAGCACCCGGCTGTACGATGGTCACATCCTGCGCCAGGGCGTAGCTCGATACGCCCAGTAGAAGTGTGGCGGCAGCGCCGCGAAGCAAAGTCGATGTCATGTCAGGTCCCCAGTATTCTGCCCTCTTGCCCTGCCTGAGAACGCAGGCAGCGAGCAAGTTGAATCCTCAATCGACGGACGGCCCATGCGGTTCCGCGAATGGCGAGATAACCGACCCTAGCCGTACTTGCCTTTCTTGGGCCCGAGATAGCCGAACAGGTAGGCCCCGACCTTGCGCATCTGGATCTCCTCCGCACCTTCGGTGATGCGATAGCGACGATGGTGGCGATAGATGTGCTCGAACGGCTTGTGGCGTGAATAGCCGATCCCGCCATGCACCTGCATCGCCCGGTCGGCGGCCTGGCACACCAGCCGGTTGGCCCAGTAGTTGCACATGCTGACCTTGTCGGAGATGGTCTTCTCGATCTCGGCATGGGGCATGTTGTCCATTTCCCACGCGGTCTTGTAGATCAGCAGCCGCAGCATCTCGCACTGGGTAGCGAGCTCCACCAGCGGGAACTGGATTGCCTGGTTGCGGGCCAGCTCCTCGCCAAAGGGCTTGCGCTCACGGGCGTAGCGGACGCTTTCCTCGACGCAGAATTGCGCCGCGCCGAGGCTGCTCGCAGCCTGGCGGATACGGTTCTGGTGGACGAAGCTCTGTGCCAGCGCGAGGCCCAGCCCTTCGCGGCCCAGCATCGCGCTTTCAGGCACCCACACATCCTTGACCGAAAGGCGCGGGTGGTCAGTGGGCATGTTGAAAGTCCACATCCACTCCTCGATTTCCAGTCCTTGTGTCGGGTTGGGTACCAGCAGGCAGGTGATCCCGCGCGCATCACCCGGCTCGCCATCGGTGCGGCAGAACATGGCGCAATGGGTGGCGACATGCATGCCGGTGATCCACATCTTCTCGCCATTGATCAGCCAGCCGGGGGTCCCGTCGCGCGTCTCGCGCACGGCGCGGGTTTCCATGTGAGTGGCATCGGAACCATGATTGGCTTCGGTGAGGCCGAAAGCGACGCGGCGCGTGCCTTCGAAGCCGCCGAGGATAAATTCCTGCTTCTGCTCTTCGGTGCCCCACTGCTCGAACATTTCGACGAAGGGGAAATTGCCGACGATGCTGTGCTCGTTCTGCAAATCATTGTGCAGCCCCAACCCGCGCTGGGCAAAGCGGTCGCGGATCACCGCCATCCACAAATTGGTGCCATCCCTGCCGCCATATTTCTTCGGTGCGGAGAAGCGCCAGTGCCCAGCCTCGTCCGCCGCCTTGCGGGCATCGCGCAGCAGCGCTTCCCATTCATGCCGCGGCAGCCCGCCTTCCTCGAAATTCGTCCGCGCCCATTCGCGACGGTGGTCGAAGAAGCGGATGTTGTCGTCCTTTTGCTCCATCGGGATGATCGTATTTTCGATGAAGGCAACGAGCTCGGCGTAGTAGTCCTCAAGCTCCTGCGGGATGGTGAAATCCATGGGTTAGTCCTCTCCAGTCCATTTCTGCCGCGCGACAGCAAGCGCGGGGTATTTGGGCACGTCGGCTTCGAGCTTATCAAGTGCATCGCGCCTGAAGCGTGTTATCGTCGGGTCTGACGTCATGTCGCGCCGACCAGCCAAATAGTCCCGCGCTAACTCAGGGTCGGTGGACCGCGGAAGTATCCGATATCCTCTTGCCAACATGCCAAGAGCATTGCGAGCAACGGCGAGTTGGAAGCGGTCGTGGCCTTCCATCTGGTCCTTAATTGTCGCGAGCCATTCAGAGACAGCTTCAGCAATCTCAGCATCGTTGGCTTCGCCTCGGTCGAGTTCCTCTGCCAACAGTCGCTCCTTGGTGACGATTCCAGGCAGCAGGTCATCATCTAGAAGCATCAAGAGATCGAGCTCGTTCTCGCTGGTCCGCCGCGAAATGACGACCCTTTCCAGCATACGGTCTTCGCCGCGCCGCCAGAAGTCAGCCATGCGGATGCAGCCAAGCGCCCACCAGACCGTGCGATAGATCGACCAGAAACGGAACCGCTCGCGATCCACGGGCGCTCCGCCCGCCGCTTCATAGGCCGCGAAGTAGTCCTCGAGCGAGCCCAGCCCCAACGCGGGCCGGTCGTATCGGGAGAAGCGCCATACGGCCATGCAGCCGAACGCGAGATCCTCGTGGCGGTCGCCGAAATGGACCAACTCCCAGTCAAGCACGCCGGTCAGGTGGCTATCTTTGCAAAGGATATTGCCCAAGCGGTAGTCGCCATGGTTGAGCACGGGCTCGACCGGCACGGGCAGATTGTCCATGAGCCACTTCAGCCCCAGCGCGATGATCGGCCTGTCACCGCCTGCTTCCTCGAACTGCTCGCGCAGCCCCGCGACTCCTTCGGCATAGTCCATCGTGGGAATAACATCGGGCAGGTCAGCGGGCTTGAGCGAGTGGATCCGCGCCAGGTCCGCCGCCACTTCGCGTAGCAGCTGGTCCGGGTCTTCCATCGCCAGGATCGCACGCGGATCGGGCGTGCCAGGGAGCGCGCGCATGACGAAGCCCGAGCCGATGCCATCGTCCGGCACCAGTTCCACCACCACCTCCGGCGCAGTCACGCCCTTGCCATGCGCCGCGCGGATCACCGCCGCTTCGACATCGTGGCCGAACGGGCGGCCTGCCATGAACTCCAGGCTTGGCGCTCGACGCAGGACGAAATCTTCGCCGTCGCTGGAGAAGCGCCAGCTTTCCATCGTCGCGCCGCCGGTGAGGCGGTGTAGAGCCTGAGGTGCACCCATGCCGACCCGCGCCATGGCACTGGCGAGGCCATTCTCGATGCCCCGATTCTCTTGTGTCTCTCCCATTGCTGCCCAGTTTGCAGGCGTATGGAGCGCAGACAAGCCCAATGTTGCAGGAACTCAAGCTGCAGTCCGTTCAATGCGAATGCCGTTTAGCACGACTGGAATCATGCAGTTGTTGGAATCATCGGTCGCAAGCGAGTCACATTCTGTCGGATTGCAGCTTGCAGCGATGAATCTTTCGCGCATTAATACGGTGCAAACCATAGGGGGGTAACCTTCGGGTCCATGATGTCACGAATTTTCAAGATCGCAGCGGCCGCGTCGGCCTTCGCAGCGACGCTGGCTGCTTCGCCGGCGCAGGCCGATAGCACCGACCTTGAAGCCGCCTTCGACCGTACATTCGGGACCCAGGTGCGTGCACCGCAAAGTTTCGAAGCCCGTTACGACACGCCCTTTGAGCAACAGATTGCCATGCTCGCGGATGGCTCGGACGGCCGGATCGGAGTCTATGCCATCGATCTTGCGACCGGACGCGAAATCGGTGTGCTGGCCGATCAGCGTTTCCCCATGGCAAGCACCAGCAAGGTCGCTGTTGCCGCGACATACCTTGCCGAAGTCGATCGCGGTCGCCTAACCCTGACCCGCGAACTGCGGCTGCCCCGGCCCGGCGACGTTTATGTCCCGGCCGAGCGACTGATCGAACTCATGATCAGCCGGAGCTGCAACGATTGCACGGATGCGCTGTTGAATGCGGTTGGTGGTCCGGAAGCGGTCAATCGCTGGATGCGCCAGGCGGGCATCCAGGATTTCGAGCTGACGCGTAATATCCGCACCTTGATCCAGGAAGACGGTGAAATCGATCCCGCGTCACGGGTCGATCGCAAGGACAGCGCGACACCGCGCGCGATGGGCCAGCTGCTCGCCGGGATATACCAGGGGCGGTGGCTGAGCGCGCCGTCACGCAGCGTTATCCTGGGTGCCATGCAGGAAACCACCACGGGAAAAAAACGCATGCGGTCAGCCTTGCCGGAAACCGCAAACCTCGCGCACAAGACCGGCACGTTATCGCGCACCGCGAGCGATATCGGGATCTTCCTCACGCCTGACGGGCGCCCGATCGCCGCAGCGATCTATGTCACCGGGCAGAGCCCCTCGATGGCCGTCGAGAATGGCAGCCGCAGCGAAAAGCTGGCAGCCCGCGCGCGCCGCGATGCGAAGATATCCAGTATCGCCTACGCCCTGTATGACGGGTTTGGCGGTGCAGAGACCGATCGCCGCCAGTGGGCGGATGCGGATTACGGCGGCGACTGACGCCCCTACACTCAAATCCAATGGACAAACAAAAAGGGCGGCGCCGCAAGGCACCGCCCTCTTCGTATCGAATAGCGTAGTGCTTACTCGGTAGCGCCTTCAACAGCTTCAGCAGCGTCGTCAGCAGCGCCTTCGACGGCGTCAGCAGCGCCTTCAGCAGCGTCGGTAGCAGCGTCAGCAGCGCCTTCTGCGGCGTCAGCAGCACCTTCCATGGCGCCGTCAGCAGCGGTTTCCATGTCGGCAGCAGCCGAGTCAGCAGCGTCAGCAGCAGCGTCGGTGGTTTCCTGCGAGCAAGCAGCGAGCGACAGGCCAGCGATTGCAGCAGCGAGAACGATCTTACGCATAATAAATTTCCTTACTCTAGCGAGTGGATATCCCTCCCAGGCTTCGTGCCGGGGCGGCGAAACCTCCCCCAAAGGTCGGCTTCCGAATCGCTAAATAATGGCCGGATTGTGGCCACGCAAGCGATTTCGCCACATTCTGCCATATTTTTGCCTTATTTTACCAAGTATCGCCGGATTTCTGCCATTTTCCGGCCTCAAACTTCCCAATTTCATGGGGAAAATTTTCGGCTGTCCTGCCGCCCCCGGACTGCTAGCAGGTCATCATGGCCGACAAGCAGCATCTCTACCTGGTCGATGGTTCGTCCTATATCTTCCGGGCCTATCACCGTCTCCCCCCGCTGACCGACCCCGAGGGTACACCTGTGGGCGCAGTCTATGGCTATACAACGATGCTGTGGAAGCTGGCCGATGACCTGGACAAGGCCGACGGACCCACGCACCTGGCGGTGGTGCTCGACAAGTCGGGCACGTCGTTCCGCAACGAAATCTACGATCAGTACAAGGCCAACCGCCCACCCGCGCCCGAGGATCTGTTGCCGCAGTTCCCGTTGATCCGCGATGCCACCCGCGCTTTCAGCCTGCCGATGATCGAGGAAGAGAATGTCGAGGCCGACGACATGATCGCTTCCTATGCCCGCGCCGCTGCAGCGCGGGGGTGGAATGTCACGATCGTTTCCAGCGACAAGGATCTGATGCAGCTGGTCCAGGCCGGCAGCGACAGTATGGGCGAGATCGACATGCTCGACACCATGAAGAGCCAGCGCATCCACCTTCCCGAAGTCGAGGAGAAGTTCGGCGTCGGGCCCGAACTTGTGGGCGACGTGCTGGCGTTGATGGGGGATAGCGTCGACAACATCCCGGGCATCTTTGGAGTCGGTCCCAAGACGGCGACCAAGCTGATCCAGGAACACGGCTCACTCACCGCCGCACTCGATGCTGCCGAGGACATGAAGAAGAGCAAGCTCAAGGAGCGCCTGATCGAGCATCGCGCGGACGCAGAACTCAGCCGCGTGCTGGTGACGCTCAAGGAAGATTGCCCGCTGCCCATCCCCATCGACGATATGAAGCTCGACGGAATTCCTGCCGAGCCGCTTGCAGCTTTCCTGGAAAAGCACGGCTTCACTTCCCTTTTGCGGCGGCTTGGCGCAGGCCATGGCAGCCCGGATCGACCCAACGATCTCAGCCCGGCCAAGGCAGAGAACAAAGGGGCGGAACCCACCAGCAAAGGCAACAGCCAGCCGCTGCCGGAACTGCCTGAAATCGATCGTAGTACCTATGAGACGGTGCAGACGATGGAACGGCTTGAGCACTGGATCACCAAGTGCTTTGCTGCGCGTGAGATTGCGGTCGACACGGAAACCAGTGCGCTCGACGCCATGCGGGCGGACCTGGTCGGCATCAGCCTCGCGACCGGCGCGGGGGAAGCCTGCTACATCCCGCTCGCGCATGGCGGCAACGACATGTTCTCAGAGAAGCCCGAACAGGTTCCGCTCGACGATGCCATTGCCGCGCTCAAGCCGCTGCTGGAAAGTGACGCGGTGCTCAAGATCGGTCAGAACATCAAATACGATCTCAACGTGTTGGCGCGTTATGGCATCGCGGTCAGTCCGATCGACGACACCATGATCATCAGCTTCGACCTCGATGCCGGCAGGTCGCAGGATGGGATTGGCGGCGGCCACGGTATGGACGAGCTTTCCGAGCGCCATCTTGGACATATACCGCTCGCGTTCAAGGACGTTTGCGGGACGGGTAAGAAAGCCATCCCGTTCGGCGAAGTGCCGCTCGACAAGGCTACCGAGTACGCTGCCGAGGATGCCGATGTGACCTGGCGGCTGCACCGGCACTTGAAACCCCGGCTTGCCGTCGAGCACGGTGCGCGCATCTATGAGCGGGTCGACCGCCCGCTGATCCCGGTGGTGGCGCAGATGGAGCGCCACGGGATCAAGGTCGACCGCGCACGGCTAGCGAAGCTGAGCGAGGAGTTCGCCACCGAAACCGCCCGGCTCGAAGCCACCATCCATGAGCTGGCGGGCGAGGAATTCACCGTCGGCAGCCCCAAGCAGCTCGGCGATATCCTGTTCGACAAGCTCGGCTACAAGGGCGGCAAGAAGGGCAAGAGCGGGCAGTATTCGACCGACCAGTCAGTGCTCGAGCGGCTCTCGGGCGAGGGCGCGGAAATCGCCGACAAGGTGCTCGAATGGCGCCAGCTGACCAAGCTCAAATCGACCTATACCGACGCGCTGCAGGAAGCGATCAATCCAGATACGGGCCGGGTGCACACCAGCTACAGCCTCGTCGGCGCGCAGACCGGGCGGCTATCCTCGACCGATCCCAACCTGCAGAACATCCCGATCCGCACCCCGATCGGACGGCAGATTCGCGAAGCCTTCGTGCCCGAGGACGGCAATGTGCTGCTCGCCGCCGACTATTCGCAGATCGAACTGCGGCTTGCCGCGCACATGGCCGATGTCGATACGCTCAAGGATGCCTTTGCCAAGGGCGAGGACATCCACAGCCGCACCGCTCAGGAGATGTATGGCACGGTCGACCGCGACACGCGCGCGCGGGCCAAGACCATCAATTTCGCGATCCTTTATGGCATCAGTCGCTGGGGCCTCGCCGGGCGGTTGGGCGTGGAACCGGATGAAGCGCAGGAAGTGATCGACACCTATTTCAAGCGCTTCCCCGGCATCCAGGCCTATATCCACGCGACGCTCGAGACGGTGCGCGAGCGCGGCTATTCGGAGACGCTGTTCGGTCGCAAGACCTGGTTCCCGCGGATCAATTCCAAGAACCAGATGGAGCGCCAGGGCAGCGAGCGCGCTGCCATCAACGCCCCGATCCAGGGCACCAGCGCCGATATCATCAAGCGGGCGATGGCCCGGGTGATGCCTGCGCTTAATGACGCTGGGCTGGGACACGCAAAAATGCTGTTGCAAGTGCATGACGAACTGGTCTTCGAACTGCCCGAGGCCGATGTCGCAGCGGCGCGCCCGATCATCGAGCGCGTGATGGCGACTGCGGCAGAGCCGGCAGTCAAGCTGTCGGTCCCGCTCGGCATCGAGATCGGTACCGGGATGAGCTGGGACGCTGCACACTAGGGGATTGCAGGCCCGGCACGACGCTCTGGCAACGATGATATTGGACGGATTTGGCCTCGAAATTCGTCCCGCAGTAGGCCACGTGGTTAAAAATTTGCAGCCACGGCTCTGTCAATGTTGCTAGGCAACCCTCGGGCGCAGTGATTTTGGCGAGTCGCGCGCATTGGTACACCGGGAGGGGGACAGCAAATTTCATGATCGGAGCGCAAGCCTCCGACGATAGCCGGGTCGCATGTCCGGCCTCCCTTTCGGTTGTGAAAGGGAAAAGAAATGAACAATACAATCCTCAGCACTGCAGGCCTCGCCGCCATGGCGATCGCCCTCACCTATGGCGGCGCGGCGCGAGCAGACACCACCCCGGAGTGCAATGAGAACGCAACTGGCGGCACGACCTCGCTCGAATGCGGACGCAATTCGACCGCTTCAGGTATATCCGGCGCTACTGCAATCGGGGCAAACTCGAATGCAACCGGGGCAGAAAGCACTGCAATCGGCGAAGGCGCAGATGCGACAGCACTGCAATCAACAGCCGTGGGCGAAGATACTACCGCCACCGGTGACGATTCCACCGCCATCGGCAATGCGGCAGATGCGACCAACACCAACGCTACCGCTCTTGGCGCTGACTCCTTCGCCAGCGGTACGGAATCGCTTGCTCTCGGTGCCGACGCCGTAGCCGACTTTACCGATTCAACCGCCGTCGGCCATAGCGCCGACGTTGGCGGCATTGGTGCCACTGCTCTCGGGGCCGACGCCAGTGCCAACCAGGCCAGCGCGATCTCCATCGGCGCGCAGAGCGACGCGCTCGGGGTAAGCGCGATCGCGATTGGCGGGGATGCGAACGATGGTGACACTGCCGGGGCGCAAGCAACCGGGATCTATTCCATGGCGATCGGCCCCGATGCCGTAGCGAGCTTCGAAAGTGGTATCGCCTTCGGCCACCAGGCCACCGCCACAAATTCCTATGCCATCGCGGTTGGTTATTCGACTTCGGCCAGCGGCCTTTACGCTACCGCCTTCGGGACCAATACAACCGCCAGCGGCCAGCGCTCGATCGGGATCGGAATCAACACCGTGGCCACGGCGACTGACGCGGTGGCCATAGGACCATCGGCCGACGCAATCGGCATCGGCTCCATTGCCATTGGCGCAGATTCGGCGGCCAGCGCCGATGGAGCTGTGGCACTGGGCGGTGACGGCGATGACGGGGACACCCTCGGCGCACAGGCAACCGGGACACAAAGCACTGCCGTGGGCAGCGACGCTGTGGCGAGCGGCAGCGAGTCGGCGGCATTTGGCTATGGCGCAACGGCCAGCAACACCGAATCCACCGCTATCGGCGAAAACACCTCGGCGGCCGGAATCGGCTCGACCGCTCTGGGCACTAATGCCTCGGCATCAGACACCCGGGCAACCGCGCTAGGTCGCGGCAGCGTGGCTTCGGCATCGACGGCCCTCGCTGCTGGCTCCTATGCCCAGTCCTCAGGGATCTATGCGACGGCGCTTGGCGGCGGTGCGACCACGCTCTATTCTGCCCGTGCATCGGGTGCATACTCGGTTGCAATTGGCGGCGGTGCGAGCGGTAATGACGGTGCGGAATCCAATGGCGACTATTCCGTTGCCATCGGTAACTTTGCGACCTCCAATGGAACCAGCGATGTCGCTATCGGCCGCAATTCCAGCACCACCGGCAACAATGCCGTGGCGCTGGGGTCGTCTGCAATCGTATCGGCTGCAGGCGGCGTTGCACTGGGCGCATCCGCCGATGCGGCGCAGGAAGCGACCTCGGTCGGCTTCAATGCCGATGCAACGGCCGTGGATGCAATCTCGGTTGGCTCCAACAGCGGAGCTTCGGCCGTAGCAGCCATCGCCATCGGTGCCGACACCGATTCTACCGGCCTCAGCTCGATCGCCATTGGCGGTGATGGCGACGATGGCGATACGCTGGGGGCGCAGGCGACCGCCGCGCGGGCGGCTGCCTTTGG